>CAYWST010000069.1:0-18071 GCA_964461075.1 uncultured Solibacteraceae bacterium
GGATGCCCCAGCGCGCCGGTGAAATCGAACCGGTGATCGTCGCAGAGGATGAAGACGATGTTCCGCCGCGCCCGGCTCTGAATCAGCGCCGGGGCCGCCGCCGTGCGCAATAGCCGCCTTCTCGTCATCGTAACTCCCTATACTCGATCCGCCGCAGAGCCCCGGCCGTGTTGTAAGAGGCAAAGCCCAGCGGCGCCGAAAGGGCGATATCCCCCGGCCTCAACCCCACCGTCCGCCCCGCGATCTGCACGTTCACTACGCGTTCATCGTCGATCCAACCTTGAATCCTCTCCGTTTCCACGCGCAGCAGAAACCGGTACCAGCGATTCGGCTCGAATTCGAAATAGGACCGTGTCTCGTTGTCGGCCGCGGTCCACCCGTCAATCGACGAAATACCGACAATGTCGCCGCCCCACCCGCCCAGGACCCACGTTGCGTACGTGGTCCCAACGGGAAACGTCGGGCTCGCGAAGAAGTCGCCGCCCTTCAGTTTTTTCGCCTCGAATCGAAGCTCGTACCCCTGTTTGGGAAAGGCCGCTTTCCAAGTCACGCCCGTCAGCGGAGCGCCCGCCGGCAGCAACAGCTCGCCCCCCTCTACGCGCGCCTCCGGCTGCCTGGCGAACCCGCTCTGCTTCCATCCTCCCAGACCCTTCCCGTCGAACAGACTGATCCACCCCTCGCGATCCGCCTGAGCCGCCGCCATCGCCAGCCACGTTCGCCTCGTCATGCACCTGGATTGTATCCCTACCGCCCCGTTCAGGAGAACTTCGTCCTTTTCCACAACAGGAGACCGCCCGCGATGAGAAACGCGAAGGTCCCCGCCAGCAGGACGCTCATCCAGAATCCGTCCATCCGGATTTGCTGCCGCCCCGCCACCGACGCCAACCAGACGAAAATCCCCACTGCAGCGAGGCCGGCGCCCACCTCCCACCAACTCCGGGATCGCATTTCGCGAGCCAGCGGATCCTCCCCCCGCAAGGTCCCGGAAGTTCGCTCGAAATCCATCCCATACCGCTCGCACTCCCGCCTCACCGCCCGCCTCACCGCTTCCTGCTCGGCCTCGGGCGCTTCCGCCAGGCTGATCGAGATGGCTCCCCCGATCATCACGAGCGACCCAGCCAGCACCAGCGACTGCCCATTCGAGGTGAGTCCCGAGAACTCCCCAAAAACCAGCGCCCCCCATGCCAGCCCCCATAGCTGATTCGTGTTCGACAGCGGAATACCGCGTCCGATTCCGATATATTTAGCGGCATATTGCTGGAATAGATCGCCAATCACCCAGCAAAAGCCGCCCAGGAAGAGCCAGAAGAGCGCAGGCTTCGCCTTGGCGAGTTCGGCGCTCAATCCCGCGAAACCGCCATCGAACAGCAGCGCCAGGGTGAAGGTGGTCGCCAGTTCCCCGAATGTAAACACAGTTACGAACGACAGCGGGTTCATCCCGCTGATGTAAGCCTTCCGGTAGGGAATGTACATCGTCCCCCAGAGCGCCCCCGCGCCCAGGGCCGCCAGAATTCCCGGAACAGAGCGCTCTTGCTCGCCTCCCGTTTGATGCGAAGTCGCCAGAGCCAGCACGTACGCCCCGCCCATGATGGCGGCCCCGCCGCCCAGCACCTTCGCCCACTGCTTCCCGCCGGCGCCGCGCAGTTCGTTGAACAGCAGCCACCCCCAGAACAGGCCCACGAGGCTGTTCGTGTTCCAGAGAGGGAACGCAATGGAGAGCCCCACGTCGCGGATGGCGAAGACAGTCAGCGTGTTCGCCACGGCCCACAGCATCCCGGCCAGGACGGCCCAGACCGTGAGATGCGGCTTCTCCTTCAGGTCCTGCCAGATGTAGCCCGTCCCCTTCAACGCCATGGGCACGGTCCATCGCGCCACGAAAACTCCCGCCACCATCCCGAGCGAGATGACGAACGGCGAGAATCCCATGGTCACCAGTTTTGTTGGCGCTTCGGCCGCCCCGAGCCAGGCCCCCGCAGCCAGGCCGCTGACAACGCCGAGCTGATGCAGACTCCGATTGCTTGCCGAGCTCATTCTGATCTGGCACTCCTCTTCAGCGCAGAAACGCCAGCAGGCCGGCGCCCAGGGCCAGCACGACGACCGGAATCCAGAAATGGCTGTCGGCCGCGATCGCTCTCCAGACTGGCTGTTTCATTCGAGGGCCCCTTACGCCTGATCCTGATCACCATACCAAAATGGCCGGCCCGAGGAGAGAGCCGGACAGCGCCGATGCATGTGCGTGCTGGCGCCGCTGACGGAAGCAAGAAAACTGTGACAGCCACCATTTAATTGTGGCTGTCACAATTTCGGGGCCAGGCGGAGGCGCAGGAAGGGCAGAAGGCGGCTGAGCGGATGTCGACGCGTTCGACGGCGTGGGCGGAACTCATGACGCAGCGCCAGTCTTGGCAGTGGCGCAGGCCCTGGGTGTGGCCGAGTTCGTGGAGGGTCTCCTTGAGGGCGCGCTCGATGAGGAGATTCTCATCGGGGGGCAGGCCATAGAACTCGTTTCGCAGGCGATGGAAGCTGACAACGGCGGCGGGGCCGCGAAGAAGGGCTTCGCCGAAGACGAAGGTGAGGATGGGGACGGCGAGGTCGAGTTCCGTGTAGGCGACGCGGACGGCGCCAGTTCCGATCCTGGCGCCGTTCATGAGGGCGAGGACTTCAGACGACCAGATCTGGTTGCGCTCGGCGTTCCAGGCGGGGCCGATGTCGAGCACGGCGCGGTGAACGGGGATGCGGACACGGAGGAGGCGGGCGAGCCGAACGGAGAGTTGGTCGAGCAGTTCGAGGCCGGGGGCTCCATGCCCGTCAGCGAGGCCGGCGGGCAGGAGTTCGACGGCTTGGAGCATGGCCGGCGGATCAATTCGCCTGAGCTTCGCGGAGACCGTAGCGCTTGATCTTGTTGTAGAGGGTGGTGCGGTCGATATCGAGGATGCGGGCGGCCTTGGAGAGGTTCCAGTGAGTCTCCTCGAGAACGCGGTCGATGTGGGCGCGTTCGATATCCTCAAGGCGCTGGCCGCCGGTCATTTCGGCCGCGGGGGCGCCGCGGCGGGACTGGAAGGGGAAGTCGGCTGCGGTAAGCTCGCTCGACCGGTTGATGAGCATGGCGCGTTCGATCGCGTTTTCAAGCTCGCGGACATTGCCGGGCCAGGGGTAGGCCATGAGAAGGTCGATGGCGCTGGAGGAGAAGCGCTGGGGCGTGCGGTTCATCTGAGCGGAGAGCTTGTTCATGAAGTGCTCGGCGAGCAGGGGGATATCCTCGGCGCGCGCGCGCAGCGGCGGGATATCGATGGCGAAGACGTTGAGGCGGTAGTAGAGGTCGGGGCGGAACGTGCGTTCCTCGACGAGGGTTTCGAGGCGTTTGTTGGTGGCGGCGATGGCGCGGAAATCGACCTTGACGGGCATGGAATCGCCGACGCGGACAATCTCCTTTTCCTGAAGGACTCGCAGGAGGTCGGTCTGAACGCGGAGGCTGATGTCGCTGATTTCATCGAGGAAGACGGAGCCGCCGTCGGCGACCTCGAACTTGCCTTTCTTGCGGGCCTGGGCCCCGGTGAAGGCGCCTTTTTCGTGGCCGAAGAGTTCGCTTTCGAGCAGAGTTTCCGTGAGAGCGCCACAGTGGATGACAACCATCGGATTGAAGCGGCGCGGGCTGAGCGCATGGATGGCGCGGGCGACGACCTCCTTGCCTGTGCCGGATTCGCCGGTGATGAGGACAGTGGCGTCGGTGGGGGCGACGGTTTCGACGAGCTCGATGACACGGCGCATGGCGGGGCTCTGGCCGATGAGGCGGGTATCGGGAAAAATCTGAGCCAGGTTGTCCTTAAGCTTGGAGACTTCCTTTTCGGCGGCGGAGTGGCGCAGCGCGTTGGAGACGATATGGACGAGTTCGTCGGGGTCAAAGGGCTTGGTGATGTAGTCGTAGGCGCCGTTCTTGAGGGCGCGGACGGCGGTTTCGACGGAGGCGTAGCCGGTCATGATGATGACGGGCATGTTGGGGTCTATTTCGTGGAGGCGGGCTTGAAGTTCGATGCCGTCGACGCCGGGCATTTTGATGTCGACGAGGGCGCCATCGAAACGGGAGGAGGCGAGGAGTTCGAGCGCGGCGGGAGCACTTTCGGCGATAACGACTTCGTACCCTTCGCTTTCAAACCACTTGGCGAGAGAGTCGCGAACGACGAGTTCGTCGTCGACGATGAGAAGCCTTGGTTCAGGCATGTTGGGCCTCCACGGGGGAATGAATTGGGAGCTCAATTGTGAACTCGGCGCCCTTTCCTGGTTCGGAGCGGACCGAAATGGAGCCGTTATGACGGTCGACGATGCCGCGGGCGACGGCGAGGCCGAGACCGGTGCGGTGCTGGTCTTCCTTTGTACTGAAGAAGGGTTCCCAGATCTGGTGGAGAACGCCGGCGGGAATACCGGGGCCATCGTCGGAGACGGTGAGGGTGACGGTATCGGTTCCCGGAGCGGCTGAGGTGGCGACCGTAATCCGGCCGTTCTCGCCGATGGCCTCGGTGGCGTTGACGAGCAGGACAATGAGCACCTGTTGGAGCTGGCTGGGGTCACCCGAGATCTCCGGCAGGGCGGGGTCGAGCCTGGTTTCGAGGGTAATTTCGGCGAGCGCCATCTGGTGGGCGACGAGCTTGGCGGCGCGATCGATGATGGTGTTGAGCTGAACCTGAGCGCGCTGGGGCGGCGTTTGCCGTGAGAAGGCGAGCAGGTTTTTCATGAGGTCGCCGCAGCGGCGGCTTTCGCGCTCGATGATGCGGAGGTTGTCCTCCATGCGCTGGCGGGCCTTCTGATCGAGTTCGGGGCGGGCGAGGTCCTTGAGGGTCAGCCGGGCGTAGGTGAGCATGCCGAACAGAGGGTTATTGACCTCGTGAGCGACAGTGGCGGCGAGGCGGCCGAGAGAGGCCATCTTCTCGGCATGAATGAGGCTTTTGGTCGCGGATTCGAGTTCGGAAGTTTTCTGTTTGACGCGGGATTCGAGGGTGTGGGCCCATTCGGTGACTTCGCTGTGCGCTTCGTCCACCTCGGCGGCCATGTGATTAAAGGAGGAGGCGAGGGCGCCGAGTTCGTCGGAGCTATGAACGGGGATGCGGTAGGAGAGATCGCCTCGGGCGAGGCGAACGGTGCCCTCGTGGAGCTGACGGACAGGGCGGTGGACGAAGTACCAGACGAAAAGAAGGCTGACGAGGCAGAACATGAGGGCGGCGAGACCGGTGGCGAGAAAAACCTGGCGCCGGTGTTCGTTGAGCTGGACGTCGACGGCGTCGAGAGAGAGGTGGACGTCGATGACGCCGAGAATGCGTCGTTCGGGCGGATGGGCGTGGCAGGCGGCCGAAGAGCAGTCTTTATGATTCTCGATGGGGCGGATGATGGCGAGAGTGCGGCGGCCGGATTCGTCGTAGAAGACGCGCGTGCGGTCCTTCCGGGCGAGCTTGGTGAGCGGTTGGGATTGAGCGTGGCAGGCGTAGCAGGCTTCGGCGGACTTGTCGACGACGCGGCCGATTTCCGATTTCTCGGTGGAGTGCTGGACCTGGCCGTCCTCGTTCACGATGCGGATACGCCGCATGCCGGGCTCACGGTAGAGGTCGTGGATGAGGCGGTAAAGACGTTCGCGGTCGTTGTCCATCATCGCCTGCCAGGCCGAGAAATGGACGATGTCGGAGATGCGTTCGGCGGAGAGGTTGACGAGCGTTTCCAGGTGACGCTGTTCGAGCTTCTGATGGAAGTAGCCGAACAAGGCGAAGAAGCCGAAAGCCGCGGCCACGAGACAGACCGCGAGTTTGGCCGCCAGGCCAAAGCGGTATCTCGGGGCCGAGGCTGTTAACGTCACGATTTCGGGGTCAGTCTCCAGCGGAAGCGGTGAGAACCGGCACAGGGCTCTGGGCGGCGGGTTGAACCGCTTCCTGTTCATGCTCCTCTTCGAAAATGGGCAGATGCTTGGCGGCCGCGCGGAAGATGGCGAAGCCGAGCCCGATCATCATGAGAGTGATAGCGACTTCCTGCCAACTGGGGAAGTAGTTCACTCCCGTGACGCGCTCGAAACTGGTGATGCCAACGTTCAGGCGGTTGGTCAGGAACCCGAGAATAAAGGTCACCGAACCGATATAGATGACGCGGGGGCTGCGCCGGGACCAGTCAAACCAGAACAGGATCATCGGTCCGGCCATGAGAACGACTTCGAGCAGGAAGAGCCAGCGTTCGTAGCCGGGCTCGAACAAGGCGGTGTAGGCGCGACGCTGGATCATGTCCATGCCGCGGAGGGAGAAGTAGACGGCGATGACGACGGTGAGGATCCGGGTCATGCCGCGGACGAGTTTGATCTCCAGGTGGCGGCGGAACGCCCTGGCGCTGTGCCAGCTCTCAAAAATGGTCATCGCCATGCCGACGCCGATCGCCGACAAGTAGAACAGGACGGGAAGCCAGGGCGAGTACCAGAGCGAGTGCATGCGGTTCGGCACGATGAGATAGACGCTGCCGAGCGAGCTCTGGTGAAGGGTTGAGAGGATGACGCCCATGATGACCACGGGCAGCATGATGCGTTTGAGCAGCCGGTTGGCGGTATGCAGTTTGAACCGTTCAAGCACAACGGGAAGGAATTCGAGGAAGAGAACAGTGGAATAGAGCATGACGCACCAGCCGACCTCGAACATGACGGAACGCGGATTCCACATGATGAGAGGATGCCAGATGCGGTGAGGCTGGCCCAGATCGAACATGAGAGCAAAGACGACCAGCATGTAGCCAAGGAAGGCGGTGAGGATGGCGGGCCTAACAATGGGCTCGTAGGATTTGATGTTGAACAAGTGGACGGCGGCGGCGAGTGTGAAGCCGCCCGCGGCGAGGCCAACGCCGCAGAGCAGATCGAAGCCGATCCAGATGCCCCAGGGGAACTTGTCGCTGAGGTTGGTGGCGGCTCCGAGGCCGTAGTAGAAGCGCTGGAAGCCGGCGACCATGCCAGCGGCCATGACGAGCCAGAAGATGACGCGCCAGAATCGGGGACGGATGGCGTCGATCATTTGGTCGCCTCCTGGTTCCCTTGCTGCCGCTCGCGCCGGGCGACCTCCTCCCGGCGGTGGGTGATCCAGTGAATCCCGCCGAGGAGCACGAAACCGTTGACGGCGATGCTAGGAACGTACTGGAGGGCGGCCCAGGTGTAATTGGGCAGGGCTGCCTTCGTGACATCGGAGGGGTAGCCGATCTGCTCGAAAGGAACGGCAGAGAGGACCAGCACGCTGGTTCCGCCAACCTCTTCGACACCGTAGATTCTCGGGAAGTACTGATCGGGCTTTTCGGCGATGCGCTTGCGGGCGACACTGATCATCTCGTCGCGCTCACCGGTGAGGGTGGCTTCGAATCCGCAGGCTTCGGTGCAACGTGTGACGGCGTCAGCAGCGGTCCGGTCCGCGCAGAAGTCGCACTTGCGAACCAGCGGCCAGCGCGCATCCCACTGGTAAGTTGGTACCTGGTAGACGCAGGCGACCATACAGTAGCGGCAGCCCATGCAGCGGTCCTCGTGGTAGACCACTGGGCCGGCTTTCGTTTTCTGCAGCGCAGCCACCGGGCAAACGGACGCACAGGCGGGGTCCAGGCAGTGCATGCAGAGCTTGCGTGAGAACCGTTCGCCGTGCGTCCGAACCGCCGTCAGCTTGTGGGAGGAGGTGTTCTCCTCTTCCGCGATCTTTTCGTTGTAAGCCAGCTTTTTGCCTTCGGCACACGCCTTTTCGCATTCGCGGCAGCCGACGCAAAGTGTGCTGTCGTAGAGAATCGCTCGAGCCATTCACATCTCCCGGACTGATTGGTCCAGATCCAGTATACCCTAAATTTCAGGCCTGAAGGTCTGAAAATGTAGAATATCCCTGCACCTAACTGAGAAAGAACCGGCGACCGGCTTCCTTCCAGACTTCGACGGGGAGGTGGGCCGTGGCGTTTTTCAACAAGCGGCCCCCATCGGCGGCGGTCGCCAAGCCCATTCTCTGCTGCATGCCGAAGAAAGCCTCGGCGGAATCGCGGATCCAGCTACGCAGCAAGCCCTGTGGCAGGAGGTTGTGGGAGGGGGCTTCCTCGTCGGGAGCGAACACGGTCATCAGCCAGCCATCGCCATAAGGATCATTGAGCAGCAGAGAGGGGTTGGCGGCGAGTTCGGGATTGATATCGACGACTTCACCTTCGATAGGGCTGACAAGTTCGATCTTCTCATCGCCGCGGTAGAAGGCGAAGGCGCGCTGACCTTGGCGAACCCAGGTTCCAGGCTTCGGAAGCTCAATGCGATCGACGGGACCGGCGAGGATGGCGGCGAATTCGTCGGCGCCAACGCGGTGAACGTTCTTGCGTTCGCGATTGATCCAGGTGTGGCCGGCGTGGTAGCGAAGTTTGGTTGGGAAATAGAAGCCGTCAACGATCTCATCGGCTGGGGAGGTGGCGATACCCACCTGGTCGGCGGGAGAGACTGTGGGTTGGTTCTTGCGGTGGAGGATGTAGTCCACCGTGATGAAGACTGCGAAAGTGATGATAACGAAGAGGACGGTCATTTTGGGAACTCCTTCCGGTAAGATGAGGGCAAGTGGGATGCCAAAGTCCGAAATGATTGGATGTGATTGACTGGAGCCCAGTTAGCCTCCATTTGGGGGCGGAAGCCAACTGTGGATTCCTTCAGCAGGCCAAGCCGGATCGCGTGTGAATGGTGAGGAACGGTATTATTTTGAGCACATTAGCCACCTGCTGGAAGATTCGACACCACCCGTAGGAATTCTCAACAGACCAGCTCCCTGAAATTGTGGCAGGCACAATTTCTTTGGCGGGAAATTGTGGCAGGCACCATTACGGGAGGGCGGCATCACCGTCGAGGCTTCGCCAGAGGTACCAGCAGGCGATGGAGCAGTAGGGTCGCCAAGGAGTGGCTATTTTGAGCATTCTGTCGGGCTTGGGAGGCTGCCGCATGCGGTAGGTGCGCTGGATGGCGTTGCGGAGGCCGAGGTCGTTGACGGGGAAGAAAACATCGGGGCGGCGGAGAGCGAAGATGAGAAACATCTGGGCGGTCCAGACGCCGATGCCTTTGACGGCGGTGAGTTGAGCGACGACTTCGTGGTCGGGGAGAGACGGGAGGGTTGAGAAGTCGATCTGGCGGGAGAGGGTCTTGGCAGCCAAGTCGCGCGCGTAACGGGATTTCTGACCGGAGAGCCCGGCCGCGCGAAGTTGTGAGTCTTCGAGGGCGGCGACAGCTTCGGGAGTGACAGTCCCGCCGCAGGCGGACTGGAGGCGGGCGAAGACGGTGGCGGCGGCGCGAGTGCTGACCTGCTGGCCGACGATGGCGCGAAGGAGGGCCGGGAAACCGGGCTCGACATACTTCATGCGGAACGGGCCGACGCGGTCGATGACGCCGCCGAGGACGGGGTCAGCGGAGCGGAGGTGGTTGAGTGCCTTTTTCATGGGGAGGAGTGGGATTGAAACACAACCGCTTCAGGGCGCATCCTGGATTATGACACGATGATTGAAATCACCAGGCGATGGATCCTCAGCAAGGCGGCGGCTTTTATGACAGCCGCGCAATCTCCGGCGACGCAGCAACCGCCGGAGGCCGCCGATCAGGTGATCCGCGTGGATGTGGACCTGGTCAACCTGTTCTTTTCGGTCCGGGACAAGCGGGGCGCCTATGTCGCCGATTTGGCGAAAGACGACTTCACGGTTTTCGAGGACGGAAAGAAGCAGGAGATCAAGGTCTTCTCGCGGGAGACGGACCAGGCGATCACGGTGGGTTTGCTGGTGGACGTCAGCCGCAGCCAGGAGGCGCTGATCGAAGAGGAGAGGCGGGCGAGTTTCCGGTTCTTCAGCCAGGTATTAAGGAAGAAGGACCTCGCGTTCATCATCACGTTCGGGGCGGACACGGAAATGCTGCAGGATCTGACGAATTCTCTCCCCTTGCTGCAGCAGGGGCTGGGGGCGATCCGGCTGAACGCCGGCGCCGGCGGCGGACCCACGCCGTCAACGGTCCCAATGCCGACGGGAATGCGGGGCACGGTGCTGTACGAGGCGGTCTGGCTGGCGGCGCAGGATGTTTTGCGGAAGGAGGTGGGGCGGAAGGCTTTGGTAGTGATCACGGATGGAGTGGATGTCGGCAGCCGGATCAAGATTGAGAAGGCGATCGAGGAGGCGCAGCGTTCCGACGCGATCGTTTATTCGATTCTGTTCGAAGACCCGCGGTACACGTCGTGGCAGTATGGCGGGTTCTCCGGGGAGGGTCCGATGCGCCGGATGGCGGAGGAGACCGGGGGGCGGGTATTCCGGGTAGACCGGAGAAACTCACTGGAGGATATCTATAAGACGATCCAGGACGAGTTGCGCAGCCAATACGCGGCGGCTTACACGCCGACCAATCCGGCCAAGGACGGCTCCTTCCGGCGGGTGGAGATCAGAACCCGGAACCGGGATCACAAGGTGCAGGTGCGGAAAGGCTACTACGCGCCGAAGGACTCGGCCTGAGGATCAGGCTGGATGATTAAGGCGTTCACGAAGCTGGAGGTAGCTGCGGATCGCGGACTCGAGGGGCGGCATGGGCTGGATGCCAAGCGACTCCATATAGGCGTTAGAGAGCGCTGAATAGCGGGGGCGGCGCGCCGCGGTGCGGAACTCCATCTCGTTGGTGGGGTGGAGCTTTGTTTTAAGACCTGCCTCGCGGAAAATAAGGGTCGCGTATTCGTGCCAGCTCAAAGCCCTCCCTCCGCCACAATGGACGATTCCGGTGATGCCGCGATCGGCCAAAGCGACCGTGCGTTTGGCGAGAGCCGGCGCGTAAGTGGGCGAAGCGACATGATCCTCGACAACGCGAATGATCCGGTTTTCAGCGGCGAGACGGAGCATGAGTTCAATGAAGTTGCCGCGAGCGGTGCGGAGACCTCCCAATCCGAAAACACCGGAGGTGCGAATGATGAGGACGCGATCAAGATAGGCGCGGGCGTAGAGTTCACCGGCAAGCTTGGAAACTGCATAGGCGCCAAGGGGGTGGGGAACGTCGGATTCGACATAGGGGCGATTGGACGTGCCGTCGAAGACGTAGTCAGTAGAAAAGTGGATCAGAAGGGCGTCGGCCTGACGGCAGGCCAAGGCGATGTTGCGGACCGCCAGGGCGTTGACGAGAAATGCGGCCTGGGGTTCGTGTTCGGCGACGTCGACCATGTTGTAGGCGGCGGTATTGACCACGACGTCGGGTGATTCGGCGCCGATGACAGCTTCGACGGCGGTGGCGTCGGTAATATCAAGGTTATTCCGGTCCCAGGAGGAGGTGATCCACCCGGAGGCCTGGAATTCTCTCTGCATCTCGATTCCGAGCTGTCCGCCAGCTCCTAAGATCGCTACTTTCTTAGGCATCTCATCCGTCACTATACACGGGATGTGCAGGGCCAAGTCCGGAGGACACCGGACGCCCAACTAAAGTTCGTGCCAAAAGCGGCCGAAACTGTTACAGTACTGTTACGTCTATAGGAGTAGGATGAACGAACTGAACCATCCCCGGTTTCTCCAGCGGCGGCTCTATCGCAGCCGACGGGCGGATTGGGTGGGGCGGATTCTGTACTTTCTGTTCGCGGGCTCGCTTGTGGCCGCCCTCTTCGTTGGATTCCGGACGCTGAGCCGGAGTTAGCGGAGCCACGCCCAAGCGAAGAGCGCCAGCAGGATGAGACCTGCGGAGACGAAGCCGAGGCCAACCTGACGGGCGACGCTCATCGGGGGCTTGGAGCGGCCGCCGCGGGCTTCAATCCGGGAAAGGACTTCGCGCATGTGGTCGAGGCCTGATCTGTCGGCGATGAGTAGAGTGCCGGACAGATCTCCTTCGAGCGCCTGTTTGGCCTCTTTACGCTGATCAACAGGGAGAGCGTCGACGGAAGGATAGATACGGACGCCGGAGCGCGTCGCTGAGACGACTAATTTAAAGCGGGCAAGTCCTGAGCGAGCCTGCATGGATGAGCGCCTCAATCTGAATCGTGAGGAGAGCGCGCAAAGTCGGCATTGCCGGCGGAGTGGTCGAGCTGAGCAAGCGACTTTCTGGCCTCTTCGGTCACGACCTGAATGAACCCCAAACCAGCTTTCGACAGAGCCTTGTCTTTTCTGTAGATGAGACCTAGGCGGCGGATGACCGGCTCGGGAGCGAGGGCGACGGAGGCATACAGGCCGGAGCGCACGCCCTCTTCGAAATGCGAGGCGGCCATGAAGGAAATGCCGAGACCGGCGAGGACGAAGCGCTTAATCATCTCGGTGGAGTCGAGCTCCATGGAGATCTGAATGGCGTCTTCGACAGGCTCGATCCACTGATTGATGCGGCTGCGGGTGGCGCCGCTCTTGGGCAGAAGCAGGGGGTAGGGGACGACATCGGCCGGGCGGACTTCGTCGAGCGCGGCGAGGGGGTGTGAAGCGGCGACGAGGAGGCGGATCTGATCGGAGAAGATGGGCAGGATCTGGAGGCGCTTTTCGTGGACGGGGAGCTGGGTGAAACCGAAGTCAGCGAGGTTGTCGACGACGGCCTCGACGACATGGCCGCCGTAGCTGCGGTCGACCAGGAGCTGTACGTTGGGAAACTGTTTTTTGAACTCGGAGAAGACTCGGGGCAGGACGTAGATGCAGGTGGCTTCGTTGGCGGCGATGACGAGCTCGCCGCGGGGGACGCGGTCGAGTTCGTTGATGGCGTCCTGAGCGCGGCGCCGGAGGTCGAGGATCTGCTCGGCGTATTCACAGAAGATGCGGCCGGCGGGCGTGAGTTGGATGCGGGTGCCGAGGCGCTCAAAAAGACTCGCGTTTAACTCCTGCTCAAGCTGACGGATCTGGGCGCTGATGGCTGGCTGGGTGCGGAAGCAGGTTTGGGCGGCCTTGGAGAAACTTTTCAGGCGCACAATTTCCAGGAAGGTGTGGAGTTGATCGAGATCCATCGGGAAATACCCCGGCGGCTGCGGATGCGCGCATCTTCAATAGTATCATCGGCCATATGCGCTTACCGGTTATTCTCGCGGCAGTGTGCCTGGCTCCGCTCTGTTGCGGTCTTGAACCGCGCGCAGTGCTGGTGCTGGTGAACGGCAACTCGGCGGTCTCGCGGTCCGTGGGGGAGTACTACAGCCTGAAGCGGGGGATTCCGAAGGAGAACGTGCTGACACTGGAGACGCGGAATACCGAAGAGATCTGCCGGCAGGAGTATGAATCGGAGATAGCGCAGCCCTTGAGGCGGGAGCTAAGAAGGCGTGGGGCGTCGGGACGGGTGGAAGCGCTTGTGCTGGCGAAAGGGATGCCGCTGAAGATCCGGGGCGTCAAGCGGGGGATGGCGGCCGACGGCGCGAGCGTCGACAGCGAACTGGCGGGGTTGCCGCTGGGTTTGAGCGGGGGCGCCCTGGAGGGTCCGCGGCAGAACCGATACTACGGATCGCGGGAGGCGTTTTCAAGCGACAGATTCGGAATGTATCTGGTGACGAGACTGGACGGCTACACATTCGGCGACGTACGGAGGCTGATCGACCGGAGCATGATGGCGCGGGACGGCGGCGTGGCGGTCCTGGACGCGAGAGGGGATACGTTGAATAGCGAAGGAGACCTTTGGCTGAGGAAGGCGGCCAGACTGCTGCCCCAGAATCGGGTTCGGGCGGATTTCACGCAAGAAGTGGTGACCGGGGTGAGGCGTGTGATCGCCTACGCAGGCTGGGGGTCAAACGACAGGAACCGGAAAATGCGCGACACGAGGATGGAATACCTGCCGGGGGCGATCGTGACCGAATACGTTTCTACGGACGGGCGCACGTTCGTGGAGCCGCCGCCGGACTGGGAGATCACGACATGGGACAACGCGGCCGGACATTTCGCGGGCTCTCCGCAATCGCTGACGGCGGATTTTGTGCGCCAGGGGGCGACGGGCGTCTCCGGGCACGTGTACGAGCCGTATCTGGGCTTCACGCCGCGGCCGGACATCCTGCTGCCGGCCTACATCGTGGAGAGGAGAACGCTTGGAGAGGCGTTCTGGTCCTCGATTCCGGCGGTTTCGTGGATGAATATCGTGGTGGGCGATCCGTTGTGCAGGCTGGCGCGGTGAAAGGCGCTACTTCTTTTTCGCGGCGTTTTTTTCGAGGATCTTCACGTTGGCGGGGATGGTGAAGAGATCGTCGGTGAGTCCCTGATTGACGGCGACGGAGTCGGCGAACATCTCGAAGATTTTCTCGCCGTCGCGTTCGCGGCGGACGACCAAGGGCCACTGGGCGCCGCCGCCGACGTCGCGGTACTTGGAGTAAACGGTGATCTCCTCGAATTTGCGTTTGGTGACGGGGTCGCGGTTCTCCCAGGACTGGCGGACGGGCAATCCGGAGGATTGCTGGAAGAAGACGGTGGTGATGCGGTCCTTTGAGTCGAGGATATCGACGACGTGGACGGGAACATTCTCGTAGATGTTCGAGCCGCGGTACTCAAATGTTAGACCGGGTTCGCCGAGGCGCATGCGGAGCAGGTAAAGGATGCTGTGCTGGAGGCCGTCCTTGTAACGCTCCATGGCGGGGGGCGGGAGGGGTTTGGCGCCGCGATAGGTGATTTCGAAGCCGCCCTGCTCGTTGAAGACGATGTAGACGTCTTCTTTCTTGCCGAAGGCCTGGCGTTCACGCTGTCCGATGAAATCGGGCTGAGGAGGCTCGGGGCGAGTCAGATAGCGGGTATAGATTTTGGCGCGGGAGAGACCGGAGAGTTGCTCGCGGTAGAAGGAGTAGGCGCGGCCTTGTTCGACGCGATCCTGCATGCCGAGGAAGGCTTGGCCGCCGAGAGCTTCAAGAGCCTTGTCGATGACCTGTTTGGCGCGGGCGGGATCCCCAACGGGCTGAGCGGCCGCGCACAGGGAGCACAACAGAACGGGAAGGAAACGCATTCACTACGATGATAGCGACGCGGCGAAGGTGCGTGGCCGGGCGAGCGAATCGGCGTAGGCGCGATAGACGTCTTCGAAGACGCTGTCCCAGCTTGCTTTGAGAGCGGTGGCGCGGGCGCTCGAGCCCAGGCGGCGGCGAAGCGGCGGGTCGGCGGCGAGGCGGAGGACGGATTGAACGAAGGCATCGGGGCCGGAGGCAACCAAGCCGTCGAGGCCGTCGGTCACGATGTGCGCGGGGCCGCCGCGGCTTGTGACGACGCAGGGGACGCCGCTGGCCATGGCTTCCTGGACGACATTGCCGTAGGTATCGGTTTCGCTCGGGAACGCGAAGATGTCGAAACCGGAATAGGCGCGGGCGAGAGCCTCGCCGCGGAGCACGCCGTGGTCAAGGAGGGAACGGATGTTGGCGCGCAGCCACTCGCGCTCGCCGCCGTGGCCGGCGATTTCGATGCGGAAGCCGGAGAAGCCGGCGTTCAGAAGGGCTTGTTCCACGGCTGCCAGGAGACGAACGTTTTTCTCGGGAGAGAGGCGGCCGACGTAGCCGATCACAAGGGCGTTGTCTTCTCTGGCCCGTTTGGCCGGAGAGTAGAGTTCCACGTCGACGCCGCGGCGCATCAGGCGGCATTCTTTGCCGGTGCGCAGTTCGAGCATGGAGATGAGTTCGGGGTTGGGGGCGAGGGTGAGCCGGGCGTTGGAATAGAACCACGCGGTGGCGCGGAGGCTGCCGCGCTCAGCCCAGGCGCTCAACACGTCCGTGACCGGCTTGGGGAGCCAGCGGAGGCGATAGGCGAGCCGGCTTCCGGCGTATTCATGGACATTGGTGTGCCAGGAGGCGACCATGGGGAGCTTGAGCCGCCAGGCGAGAAGAGCGCCGAGGATGCCGGTATGGCTTGGCCCGGTGATGTGGACGAGATCGGGACGAAAGCCGGCAACGGCGCGGCGAAGCGGCCGATAGTGCCGAAGGAAGGCGGCGTCAAAGCGGAGATCGCGCTCGAGGCCAAAGCTCAAGGGGCTCATCTTGAGTTCGTAGCGCTGGATGGAGCCGCGGCTGGACAGACCCTCGGCGGCGCCGGTATGAACGCTCAGCATGGGGTGTCCTCGGCGGCGGGCGAACTCTTCCAGCATGCGCGCGGTCAGCGCCACGCCGTTCACCTCGTGGAAGCTATCGGCGAACAGCGCGACGCGAGGAACCGCAGAAACACTCATTGAGAGAATTCTTGCACGGATGAGGAGAGCAATTGCCGCAGGCTCGATTTAATGCGGGCGTTTTCAGCGAGCCTTGAGAAGGCGACGAACTGACGGACGAGGGTTGGCTCCGAGCCTTCGGGCCAGATGGAGCCGAGGCTCTCGATTTCACCGGTCCGCCGGCGGAAGAAGACCCGATCGCTCCACCGGCGCCAGCCGTGAGTGTGAGCGTCGTTATTGCGCATCACGTCGCCGATGGCGGAGATCACCCGAAGCGCCAGGGGCTCCCTGTATTGGGGCATGACGGCGACGGAGGAATAGCCGTCCTCGCGCACTTCGGCGACGAATTCGTCGAAGCTGCGGGCGTGGCTGAGGTTGATGAGAGCGTTGGGCTCGCAGCCGTGGCGGTCTCCGCCGGAGACGTAAGGGATGCGGCAGGTTGAGGCGAGCCCGATCGTGCGGCGGTTCTCGCTCCAAGGCCTGAGGCCGTTGAGTTCGAGGGCGTGAATGTAGCGGCGGTAACGGAACAGGAACGTCTCTGCAACTTCGTCGTGACGCCGCTGGCCGATTCCTTTCTCATCCCAGTAAGGATGGTTCAGGACGATGAGGGTTTCGGGCGATTCGGCGAGCCACTCGAGAATCCCTTCGAGATCTTTTTCGAGAGGCCGTGCGGTAAAACCGGCCATGGCATTCATGCGCGATTCGGCGCGCCGCGGGGGCAGATTATGGACGCCGACGTGGAGCACGGCGCCGCGGAAAGGCACGCTCCACTCGGCGCTCACTGGAGCGTCGCTGCCTTCGTTGAGCAACCGGAGCAGCATCGGGGCCTCGATATTGTCGTGGTCGGAGATGGAAACGAGAGCTTCGAGGCCCGCATCTTCGATCTGGCTCCGCTCGACCCGGAGCGCCTCGCGGGGGCCGAGGGGCGGCGTCCACCAGGCGGAGAAGTAATCGAGATCGTAGCCATGGATACGGCGGTAACGGCGCTCGTAGATCTTGAGAGCTTCGCCGAGGAGCCTGTTATGGGCGCCGAAGCGGGGAATGAAGTCCAAGGTCTCCCGGGAGTGGGAGGTGTGACTGTGAATGGAGACGCCGGTGCGGTGTCCGAGATCGCTGAGCGGCGTTTTCCAGGCAAAGTGAATTCTGGGTTGCGTCATGACTGCTCTCCGGTGACTGCGTCGAATCTGACACGCAGGAAGCTTCTCGGCTGATACTCGAAGGCCAGCGGCGGAGCGCCGGGATGGGAAGGGTCAAACCAGACTTTGAATCGCGCTTTGCCGTGGCCCGAGATCCGTCCCTGAAGCTCGGCGGCGCCGGTGGAATTGAGACTGGTGGACCAATCGAGGTTGTAGTTCTTGTCGTTGTGAATGTAAGCGAGAGAGCCCTGCCCGCCGCGCATCATGGCGGTGCGGACGGCGCTGAGGAAGCCTGGCATGAAGCCGTGGGTGCGGCTGATGCGCTTTTCGGCGGCGGGCCAGCGCTTCAGGAGTTCGGACTCGACAGCGCGCCAATCGGGCCAGCGAAGGGAACTCGCGCAGGTCACCGAAGCGACGCGGGACTCGCAGCCGTTGAGGTCCGCGGTGGAGTCGAGGATCACGAAGGGCTGCTCGGGACCGGCCTGATTCAGGGCCTTTCTGGCCTGCTGGAGGCTTTCTTCGCGGCTGACGGTCATGAAGCCGAAGGTGCGGCGGCGCGGCGCAGGGCCGGCGACGATCTCGCGGATGTAGCCCATGCGGTTGATTCCGGCGCAGCGTTCGGGGAGCGATCCCGCTCCGAATTCGATCACGGTTTCCCCGCCATGCTCGACGGCGCGGGCGAACCCGCCGGCGGCGCCATGGCGGGTGACCAAGTTAATTCCCAAGAAGCAGACAACGGCGGTGGCAGTGTAGTTCCGGGCCTCCAACTCGGAGGCCGGCGGACGGGGCTGAGCCGGGAGCCTTTGCAGAAGAGTCGACAAGAGGAGGGCTCGCCGGCTGATCGGGTGTTTGTGCTGGCCAACCATCGGCCC
>CAYWST010000070.1:0-17710 GCA_964461075.1 uncultured Solibacteraceae bacterium
CGGGAGACGGGATTCGAACCCGCGACATCAACCTTGGCAAGGTTGCACTCTACCAACTGAGTTACTCCCGCTCAAGGGAGGAACACTCTTGAGTATCGCGCTGGAACGCCGGATCTGTCAAACGAGCAAGTACTTGGCTCCGGCGGGCAGGCAAAGCCAGAACAAATCGGGCATTTATTGCAGCTTCCCTCTCTTTTGTTGACAGAGGATATCTGCCCTTGTATCAACACGTTACAAAATTGTTGCAGCGGACCCTGAACAGCGCCCGTTTTGTGCTATTCTCAGATTCGTTCGCGCGCCCTCAATGCCGCCGGAAAGAACTCTCCGGGCTCTGGGCAACGGAGGAGGGGGCTGCGGCGGGCGGTTTCAGATCCAGCACCAATACAATTGACCGCAGCTGTTAAAAAGCTGTGGAAAAGAATAGGGAGAGTTGTCAACGAATGGTGGAAAAAAACAGCTGGGAATCGATCAAGGAGAGACTCCATCACTCATTGACTTTGGAAGCGTGGCAGAATTGGGTCGCCAAGACGCAGTACGAGGGACTTGAAGCGGGTTGCCTGCGCGTGGCGGTGCCGGACGATGCTACGCGCTACTGGTTGGAGAAGGAGTATGCGCCAAAGGTTAGTGGAGCCATCCGGGATCTGCGGCTGCCCGTGGAGAAGGTGCAGTACGTCTTGAAGGATGCCGCGCCCGCCGGGAGGGAGCCAGTTCAAAACGGAGAATCGGGGACGACGGAATTCCAGTCGCTGTCAGCTCAGCTGAATCCGCGATTTACGTTTGAGCAGTTTGTGGTGGGCTCCTGCAATCAGTTCGCTCACGCGGCCGCGCTGGCGGTTGCGGAGACGCCGGCTCGCCGCTACAATCCGCTGTTCATCTACGGCGGCAGCGGAATGGGCAAGACGCATCTGGTGCAGGCGGTGGGTCACATGCTGCTCAGCAGGTTCCCGGCGATGCGGATCGCCTATACAACCGGCGAGCGCTTTGTCAATGAGATGGTGCAGTCGATTCGCGGGGACCGGATGGCGGCCTTCCACCAGCACTATCGCAACGCCGAT
The DNA here is from genome assembly GCA_964461075.1 of uncultured Solibacteraceae bacterium. Lineage (GTDB taxonomy): Bacteria > Acidobacteriota > Terriglobia > Bryobacterales > Bryobacteraceae > JACADU01. Next base: position 1,056 of record CAYWST010000070.1, read on the forward strand.
GCTCTGCTGCTCGATGACGTGCACACTCTGGCGGGCAAGGAGCGGACGCAGGAAGAGTTCTTCCACACTTTCAACGAACTCTACGATCATCAGAAACAGATCGTCGTCACCAGCGATCAGTTGCCGAAGCACATCCCGAATCTGGTGGACCGGCTGAGGTCTCGATTCGAGTGGGGGCTGCTGGTCGACGTCTCCGCGCCCGACCTGGAAACCAAAATGGCGATACTGGACCGCAAAGCGGAAGCCGAAGGGATTCTCCTTCCCGACGAGGTGAGGGTGTTCCTGGCAACCAAGACCCGGTCGAATGTCCGTGAACTGGAGGGGGCCTTTACCAAGCTGGTGGCGTACTCTTCGGTGACACGCTCGCCCATCACGCTGGGCATGGCACAGCAGGCGTTGCGGCAACTGAATGCAGGCTCGGAGAAGAGGGTCACCATCGACCTGATCATGCGCACTGTGTGCGATCGCTACGACCTGCAGCCCGCACAACTCAAGCAGAAGTCCAACGCTCAGGAGATCGCTCGTCCCCGCCAGGTGGCGATGTACCTTTGCAAAGAGCTGACGCAAGCTTCTCTCCCCGAAATCGGCCGGCACTTCGGCGGCAAACACCACACCACGGTTCTTCACTCCATCCGCAAGGTGGAAGAGCTGAGACAGTCGGATCCGGATTTGAACAGGCTCGTCCACAGCCTAATCGACACACTCCAATGATGTTGCTGTGTTTTCCACAGTTGAGGTGTGCAGACATTGTGGAAGGATGGAGGAAACCATGGGGAAAAGCGCCTCAAGCGTGTATCCACAGTCCTGCCCACAAGACAAGTCAAGGAGAAGAAAGACTTTATTCTGATTTCCACATGATTCGTATTGCGGCAGGAGCGGTCCGCTGTGGAAGCCCTTGCGTGGCCGGGAGAGCCACCGGGCGCACACCTTGGTTTTCAAAAACTGCCGAGCAGGCAACGGCCTAGGTTTTGTATAATTTAGGGAGATTTCGACATTTCCACAGGGCCTATGAATTCTGTATAGAAGAACAGAAGTCTTCCTATGAGATGGAAGACAGGAGTTCGGGATGTCGTTGAAGGGAGTATCGGGCGATGGAATTCACCGTCAGCAAGACCGATCTGGTTCGTGAGCTGAACCTCTCGCAGGGCGTGGTGGAACGGAAGACGACCATTCCGATCCTGTCAAACGTTTTGCTCGAGGCGACAGGCGAGAGCCTGATGCTGACGGCGACCGACCTGGAACTCGCCATCCGGTGTCATGCTCCGGCTCGGGTGAAGACGGCGGGCTCTGGAACCATTCCAGCGAAGAAGCTGCTGGATTACGTGCGCCTGCTTCCCGACAGCGAGGTGAACATCAGAATCACCGAGAACCACTGGGCGAATCTGACCTGTGGCCGGACAAAGACACGGATTGCGGGGATGTCGAGAGAGAGCTTTCCGGAGCTGCCGCTGATGCCGGATCCGCTGGTTCGCATTCCGGTTGCGGTGCTGGCGGGAATGATCTCAAAGACGATCTTTTCGATCTCGGCTGAGGAGTCGCGGTTCACTCTGAATGGGGCGCTTCTGAGCGTCAAAGGCACCGTGCTGACGATGGTTGCAACGGACGGGCACAGGCTGGCAATGGTGGAGATGGAGAATCCAGAGGCGCCGGAGGAGGCTTCCTATCGTGCGCTGCTGCCAAGAAAGGCGATGGGTGAAGTGCTGAAGATCGCCGCCGACGTGACCGACAAGGAGGCGGCGCTTGACTTTGCCGGCGACGAGAACCACCTTTTTTTCCGCGTCGGCAACAGGCTGCTGACCGCGCGCAAGCTGACCGGGAACTTCCCCGACTTTGAACGCGTGCTACCGAAGAGCCATAGCCACAGAGTAGAACTCGACCGGGATGAGCTGAGAGCCTCCATCGAGCGTGTGGCCCAATTCTCCGATGAGCGCTCCCGCGCCATTAAGATCCGGTTCGCGGACAACGAAGCGACGCTGCACTCATCGCTGAGCGAAAGCGGCGAATCGGAAGAAAGCCTGCCGGTCGAGTACGGTGGGCCGACGGTCGAGATTGGATTCAACGCGCAGTATTTGCTGGACTTTCTGCGTGCGCTGCCCGAGACCCGGGCGGCGTTTCTCTTCAAGGACGCCCAGAGCGCCGGTGAGCTCACGCCCGCCGGCGCGGGCGTGAGCTACAAATACCGCTACGTCGTGATGCCCATGCGGATCTGACATCGAAGCGGCGCGAAATTAGTTGCGAAGGAAAACAGTTTGAGCAATCCAGAAACGTACGATTCTTCGAGCATCAAGATTCTCGAGGGGCTGGAGGCGGTCCGTCTGCGCCCCGCGATGTACATCGGGAGCACCGGAGAGGCCGGCTTGCATCACCTCGTCTACGAAGTCGTCGACAACTCAGTGGACGAGGCGATGGCGGGATACTGCACCGAGATCGGCATCACGATCCACATCGACGATTCGATTACGATCGTCGACAACGGCCGGGGGATCCCGGTTGACATCAAGCCCGAAGTAGGAGTTTCAGCGGCCGAGGTGGTACTGACCAAGCTGCATGCGGGAGGCAAGTTCGATTCCAACACCTACAAGGTGTCAGGCGGCCTTCACGGGGTGGGCGTGAGTTGCGTCAACGCGCTGTCGGAGTGGCTGCATGTGGAGATCTGGCGCGACCGCGCGACCTGGGAGCAGGACTACGAACGCGGTATTCCCAAGGCGCCGCTCGCCAAGACCGGCAAGGCAGGAAACAAGACGGGGACAAAGATCACGTTCAAGGCCGACGGCACAATCATGGAGGCGACGTCGTTCAACTTCGACACTTTGAGCACGCGCCTGCGCGAGATCGCCTTTCTGAACAAGGGCCTGAAGATCACTTTGAGCGACGAGCGCGCCGAGCCGGTCAAAACGCACGAGTTCTTCTACTCCGGCGGCATCGTCGAGTTCATCAAGCACCTCAACCGCGGCAAGAACGTCCTGCATGACAAGCCGATATCCATCGAAGGCGAGCGGGAACTGCCTACGGGCGGCATCCTTGCCATGGAGATCGCCATGCAGTGGAACGACAGCTACTCGGACACGATCTTCAGCTTCGCCAACAACATCAATACACGCGACGGCGGATCGCATTTGACGGGATTTCGCACGGCCATGACCCGCACTCTGAACGCCTGCGCGCGCTCGGCGGGATTGCTGAAGGACATCAAGGACGCCAACCTCTCGGGCGACGACGTGCTGGAGGGACTGACTGCGGTGGTCAGCGTGAAGCTGCCGCAGCCGCAATTCGAAGGGCAGACCAAGGGTAAGCTGAATTCCGATATCGGCGGCTTCGTGACGCAGATCGTGAATGAGAAGCTGACCGAGTACTTCGACAAGAACCCGCCGGTGATGAGGAAGATCATCGGAAAGGCGGTGGAGGCGGCCCGGGCGCGTGAAGCGGCGCGCAAAGCAAGGGAGCTGACGAGGAGAAAAGGCGCGCTCGATTCGGGCGGATTGCCCGGCAAGCTGGCCGACTGCCAGGAGAAGGACCCGTCGCGCTGCGAGTTGTTCCTCGTGGAGGGGGAGTCGGCGGGAGGCACCGCCAAAACGGGCCGCGACCGCCGGTATCAGGCCATCCTTCCTCTCAAGGGGAAAATCCTCAACGTCGAGAAGGCCCGCTACGACAAGATGCTCAGCCACGACGAAATCCGCGCCATGATCACGGCCATCGGCACGGGTATCGGCAAGGAGGACTTCGACGTCAGCCGGTTGAGGTACCACAAGATCATCCTGATGACGGACGCCGACGTCGACGGCTCCCACATCAGGACGCTGCTGCTCACGTTCTTCTTCCGGCACATGCAGGAGCTCATTACACGGGGCCACGTATTCGTCGCGCAGCCGCCGCTGTACCGGATCAAAAAGGGCAAGAGCGAGAAGTACATCAAGGACGATAAGGAATTCACGCGCGAGATCCTGAGGCGCGCCACGGAGAACGTGTATGTCCTCGCAGGCAACGGCTCCGCGCCACAGAAACTGGAGGGCGGCGAACTCCGGCAGTTTCTGATGCAGCTCGACGAGTTCGAGCAGATCTTCGAACGGCTTGAGCGGCGCCTGCGTGACGGCCGCGTTGTCGAAGTGCTGGCCAATCCGGCGTTGGTGATCGACTCAAAGAGCGATTTCACGAACAAAGAGGAGATGCAGAAAGTCGAGGCTGCGCTCCGGGAGCTGAAGCTGACGGTGAAGCTGACTCTCGACGAGGAGCACTCTACCTGGGGCGTGACGTATCACGACGAGTCCGCCGGAGACCGCACGATCGGGTATGAGACCGCGAGCCAGCCCGAATACAAGCGGCTGCGCTTCCTGGCGCGGGCGATCGAGAAGTTCAATAAACCCCCGTTCACGGTCGTGAAGGAGTCACGGCGCGAGACGATCGAGACGTGGAGGGAGTTGATCGCGCATCTGAAGTCGGAAGGGACCCGGGATTGCGCGGTGCAGCGCTACAAGGGTCTGGGGGAGATGAATCCGGAACAGCTCTGGGAGACGACCATGAACGCCGAAGCGAGGACGTTGCTCGAGGTGAGGCTGGAAGACGCAGTGGAGAGTGAGGAGATTTTTTCCACGCTGATGGGCGAGGACGTGGAGGCCCGCCGCAAGTTCATCGAGGAGAACGCTCTGGACGTTCGGAATCTGGACGTTTAGGCGGGAATTCGGTTGACCTCAGCACGGTTTCGGACGATGAGGGAGGTGGACCCCATCATCGGCTGCCGTTTTGTTGTGGAAGGTTCTCTCCCGATAAGCAATCGGCTTGGCCGCCGCTGGGCTCATCTGCGCCGCGAAAAGGCAGGTTCTGGTTGTTGAAGACAACGCGATCAACCGAACCAGAAGCAGCGGGCGGCGGTCGGACGGGTTTGTCGATGGTTCGGCGCGCGGGTTGGGACCTTGCCCTCATGAACTGGCGGCTCCCGGATATCGATCATGCCGGATCACCTGACGAGGCCGGTTGAGCTGAGCCGGCTTCGGCAAGCGCTGGAGCGATGGCGCCCGAGGCCGGCGGCGCCCGTGAGTCAGGACAGATAGACGCGCTGAACGCGCTTGCTGATGGAGCAGAGAATGACATACGGAATGGTTCCGGCCCAGCGAGCCCAATTCTCCGCGGTAATGGAATGTCCGCCGTCATTGCCGATGAGAGTTGCTACGTCATGCAACCCGGCGTTGGGGCAGTCCGTCATGTCCACGGTCAAGAGATCCATGGACACGGCGCCGACAACGGGGGCCCGGCATCCGCGGATCAGGACTTCCGCCGGCTCAGCGAGACGGTGGGGCACGCCATCGGCGTAGCCGCAGGCAAGTACAGCGATGCGTGAAGGACGGGAGGCGCGCCAGCGCGCGCCGTAGCCGACAGGCTCTCCAGGCCGAATCTCCTTCACGAGGAGGATACGGGTTTTCCAACTGAGCGCTGGCTCCAAGTGGGATGAAGGGTATCCATAGAGCCCCAAGCCCGGCCGAACCAGGTTGGCTCCAGGTGCGGAATGGCCATAGATGACGGGGACCGAGGCGGCGGTGTGGATTGCCGGCGCCGTCACGCCCAAAGCAGCGAGTTTTGCGAGCGCGCTTTGGAACCGCTCATACTGCATGCGGGTCTGCGGCGTGATCTCTTCCGCCGTCGTGGCCAGATGGCTCATGAGCCCCTCCAGGCGGAGGTTTGGGCAGGCGCCGATGGCGGCGGCGATCTCCTCGGCCGGCGCCCTGGACCCCATGCGGCCCATGCCTGAATCGATCTTCAAGTGGTACGGCCACGTTTCGCCGCGCTCGGCGGCCTGCCGGTTCAAGAGGGCCAGTCTCGCCAGGTCGTGCACGACGGGGGTCAGCCGGTGCTCGAACATCAAATCGAGTTCGAAGTCCAGGACGCCGCCGAGAATGAGGATGCCGCAGCGGAGTCCGGAAGCGCGCAAGCCGGCGCCTTCGGCCGCGGTGGCGACGGCGAATAACGCCGCTCCTTCACGCTCGAGGCGTTGCGCCACGGCGGCCGCGCCGTGACCGTAGGCATCCGCCTTGACCACACAAAGAACCTGCGCGCCGGCGGCTTCGCGCAACAGGTGGTAGTTGCGGGCCACGGCGCCGAGAGAGATCTCAACCCAGCATCGGGAAGGAATCATCCTTTGCCGCTCAACTTCAGGAAAAGGTTCTCATACTCAGCGGTCACCCGTTCCCATCCATATCGTTCGGCGACCCGCCGCTGCGCCGCATCGCCCATCGATGCGCGTTCGGCGGCGGTCATCTCCAGCAGCCGGCGCATGAGGAGCGTCAGCTCCTCGCGGGAGTGAAACGCGAGCCCGACGCCGCCGGCGACCTCGTGATTCTCCGGCGTCATGAGGTAGAGGACCGGCGCCCCGCGGCCCATCGCCTCGATCAGCGCCGGATGAGTTCCGCCGACTTCGGTGGCGTGGACGTAAGCGAGGCAGTGCGATTGCAACTCGTGGTAGCCCTCACCGTAAATCGCTCCGGGAATGACGACGCGAGGATCCGCGGTGGCTCGTACTTTGGAGATGTACTCGGCGGCGTAGGGGGCGTCGCCAATCAGTGCGAGCTTCATGGATGTCTGCAGGGCTTCGAAGGCTTCGCGCACCATCAGCGGGTTGTTTTCGGGCTCGAATCGGGTCACATACAAGAAGAACTTTCCCGGCTCGAGCCGGAGAGTGGAAAGCATTCCAGTTCCGGGGACCTTTCCAACAGGCGCCCCGTAGGGGATGAACGTCGAATCCGCCCCGTATCTGGCGAGGTAGTAATTGCGAATCTCCTCGGCATCGGTCACGATCGCCGAGGGGCAGAACGTCGAGAGGATCTCGGAGATGAGATACCAGGCGCGGGCCAGGGCGTTCCACTTCTTGCGCTTCCGCTCGAGTCCGTCCACGTTGAGAGCCGCCGGTATTCCCCCCATGCGCGCCAGCGGAGTGAAGATGGCATTGGCGCCATTGCAGTAGAGAGCGGCATCGTGGCGGTCGCCGAGCAGATCGAGGGTCGATTTGAATGTGTGGGCCAGCGTCTCGAAGTACTTGTGCCGCAAGGGCGCGATGTAGCGAACCCGCACGCCGCGGTAGTGCGTCCCGGAGTATGCAGCTCGCGAATAGACCGTCACTTCGTGCCCTCGTTCGACGAGCCTCACGGAGAGCTCTTCGGCGAAGGTTTCGAATCCGCCGTAGCAGGCGGGAATCCCGCGGGTGCCCAGGATAGCGATCCGCATCTATCTCTTTCCAGCTCTGATTGTGACAGGACCGGAAAGGCCGGATGGAGGAAGCGGCGAGTAGGCTTTATCCCGCAACCAGGCGTTCCACTCTGCAGCGCGCGGCTTCAGCGCCTTACCGAAGCGGGCGGGCGGCTCGGGCGGCCGATCCATTTTTTGCACCAATGGCAGCAGGCTGGCAGCGACCACGACTTGCAGCCGATGGACGCCAGGAGTGGAATACCGCCCGGGAACTTCGACCTCAAACGGATGGCACCACGGGCGGCCGATCCTCTCGCCATCCCAAAAGACCTCAGCAGCCGAATGGACTGTTCCCAGATTGATCGTGATCGGTGCGCGCCTCCATGCTCGTGGGACGTCCAGGTCGAATGTGTAGGCGTGCGTCTCAGGCGTTGAAACCGGGTCTGGAAGGCCGACGGTGATTGGGTCCGAAGAAGCGGCGCTAGGCTCCCGCCCGGCGTCGGGAGGCCTCTTCTCGCTCAGCAGGATGAAATAGCTCTCCCAGGGCGCAAATTGCAGTTGAAATGCGCCGTCCCGGGCCTTGAGCTCCTGCACCCTGCCTGTGACTGGATGCCAAAGAGACGCGTGCCGGCGGCGGGCTCGAAATCGCACCGGACCGGAGAACGCGGCAGGCTGTAGGTTCGTGAGGAAGTAGAGATCGGCGCCTTCGAGCCGCCGGTGGTGATGGCACAGGCCCTGGCTCGGCAGCGCCGAGGGCGGAAGAACAAGATCGGGCGGGAGCGCCAGCCGGACTGCATCGACGAGGCGTGCCTGATGGGGCTCGATGGCGGGCGTGGGCTCGTACTCATTCGACTGAGGCGAATAGGATGGACGGTCCACCGGATAGCCGGGTATGTGCACGAAGGAGGAAGGCGACTCCGGCGCCGGGCCGCAGGCGATGACCGCGCCACCGGCTTCGGCGAACCTGGTGAGCAGCTTGAAGGTGGCGGGCGGAATGAAACGCGTTCCAGGCAGGATCACCACCCGGTGGGCGTGGCCCGCGATCATCAGCTCAGCGCCCCGAATGGACGCGGCGGTTTGAAGCAGGTGGTCGTTGACGATGTCATAATCCCAACCGTGGGCGACCAGAATCTTGGGGATGTCGCCGTAGCGCATGATGCGCTGCTCGGTGTTGTAGATCGCCTTGCGGCGCCAGACCTCATGTTGCGGCGAATAGAGCAGCACTCCGCCGGCGAAGGTTCCTTGTCTTAGAAACGCGCTGCATCGGGCTATATAGGCGGCCAGCAGCGGGTACCAGGGCCACCATGGAGCCCACGGTTGAATGCGTTCGCACGCCACCATGTCGCGGTCTGGCGCAGGCTGTGGCTCTTCCGTGTAGAGCCAGCCGTGGTTGTAGAAGCGCGTGACGCCGTCGCGCAGGTGAGCGTCGGTGGCGCGCTTGAGTTCCTCGAGAGTGGCCCGGTAGCGCTCGCGATGCAGGAACGTGTACGCTTCGGCGGAGACGAAGGGGCGTCCGTAGAAGCGAGCGCCGCTGATAGTGGCTTTGCGCGGGTCGGGCACAGTTTCGAAGCGCGCCGTGGTGACCTCGGTCTCCGGTAGGTGGGCCATGCCGGCTCCCTCGACGATCTCCTCGGTGAACCGGTAGTGCGGCTGCATGCGGCCCTGGAGACCGATGGATGCGCAGGCATCAAGGAACGGTTTGAAGCAGGAATCCAGCGCGATGGCGTGCATGGTCCGGTTCAGGTCGTACCGAACCTGGGAGGTGCGAAGTCCGATATCGAACCAGAGCGCCGGGAGCAGCGGAGTCAAGTCGTAGCCCGCGATGCGTTCGAAGTCTTTAAGCGTCGAATTACTCCAGAGCAGAGTATTCGCCAGCGGCACGGCTTCGAAGGAGTCTGCGAAGATCGATTCGAGGGTCGAGGGAATCCAGGGCCCGAACTCACGTTTGAAGAGCGCGGCGCACTGGATTGAATAGTTGCGCATCGCCGCTTCGGACAAGTGGTCGACGACCCAGCTCTTGGGCTCCTCATTTTGCGCGGAGTTCTGTTGGCCCGTGTACTGCAAGCGGAATGCGAACAACCGCCAGCGGCCCTCCTCGATGCGCCAGCGGCCCGCGTTGCCTTGAAACTCGGAGGTGAGGTCGACGAGGGTCGCCGGGTCGAGCGAGTCCTTGCCCGTGAGACGCGCGCCGACGACGGCGACGACCCGCCCCTGATCGTCCGGTTCGCCTTCCACCGGCGCCAGGTGCGCAAACAGCCCCTGGCTGGGCGTGCCGAAATCCTTGAATGGCGGAAGTGGCCCTTCGTACTGGAAAGGGCCTGTGAGATCGAGCCAGGCAGGGGCCAACACCTTGCTGCGTTCGTTGGGCGGGACAAAGGGCGCCCCGAAATCCCAGCCTGGCGAGAAGGCCATCGCGGCCTTCATGCCCAAGCGCGCCGCCTCACGGAGAGCGTGCCGCACCATGCCGGCCCACTCCTTTGAGCCCCACGCCAGATTGCCGTGTTCAGTGAACCGGTAGTAGTGAACGATTTCCACGCCGCCGAGACCGGAGCGCCTCATCTCCTCGAGTTCGCGGGTGACGCCCTGCTGCGTGACGGCGCTTCCCGGCCACCACCAACGCGTTCTGGGCTGATATTCCACAGAGCCGGGCGCACTCCGCCAAAGGCGACCCAGAGGATCCGGCCCGGGCGGCGGCTGCGCGCCCCATGCGGCCGGCGCGAGGAAGAGGCAACGGCGGCTGACCATCATCCGCGAAAGGCTAGCCTTCGACGATGCGCGCTCTTGACCGCGCTGACAGGACCGCACGCTCCTGCGATTCCTTTTTCTTCGGGCCAGGTATGCTCACGGGCTCAAAGTGGAACCAGTTGGCAATGTACTCGTCAGAAACGCGCCGCTTTGCCATGATGAGGCGGCGTTTTTCCAGCAGTGTGCGCCAGGACTTGGCAACGCGCCAGAAGGCGCGCAGGGAATAGTGCTCGTAGAGAAGACAACAGCCAACCACGACAATGTCCCGCAGCGTGATCGGCCACCAGTAGCGCCGATAGAGATCTCCACTCATGTTCTTGATCCGCATGAGGAAGCGGTTCTTCACAGAGTGCATGTTGATCTCTTTGGGCAGGGCCCGGCGGTTCCCTGGCAGCACGGCCCGGACATGGTAGCCGCGCGCATAGGGCGTGTAAAGGCAGCGCCAGCCCATCAATTGCGCGCGCCAGGCTACGTCGGCGTCCTCGCGGTAGACAAAGAAATCGCTGTCGAAGAACTCGCCGGCGATGGAGATGTCATCGATCATCGACCGGCGATAGAGAGCGGCCGCGGCCGTGGCTCCGAAGACGTACTCGCGCTTCAGATAGTAGCCGTTGTCGATTTCGCGGCTTCCGCGGTCGAGGTGCCGGAGGTGAGGCGTGAAATAAATGCCGGTTGAGTCAACCCGTGGCCTGGCGTCGATGTTGAGATCGGGACTCATTACCAGGAGCTTGCCGCAGACGGTGCCGATGCGGTTGTCGAGCCGGCCGGCTTCCAGCAGCGCCTGGATGAAGTAGGGCATCAGGAGGACGTCCGGGTTGAGAGTCAGCACCCAGGATCCCTGGCTCAATTTGATCGCCTGATTCTGAGCCGCGGCGAACCCCAGGTTGTCGTCGTTGTAAACAATCCGGCAGCGGTCCTCATAGTGCTCCAAAATGTCGCGGGTCCCGTCGGTGGAATTGTTGTCGATGACAACGATCTCGATCTGCGGGCCCTTCTGAGCGAGAACGGACTCAAGACAACGCTTGATGTAGCGGCCGCTGTTGAAGGTCACGATCGTGACCGAAACCAACTCGTTCGAAGCCATGAGCTAAGTGGCTATTCCCTTCCTGGCTCGATCAAGAGCCCAACGGCCCACAATCCTCGATCTCCGCTCTCCGATCCGTTCTTCGAGGTCCCTCCTCCGGGGTCCCTGTGAAAAGATACGAAAGGGCGAGTCGCATCAATCTACCACAGACGATTACTGCCCGGCTTGACCGTTCGGTGACCATCCCCATTACGAGACGTGGAGCAAGCCCAGCCAACACCGCCAGCGACACCATCCGGCGATCACGCGGCTGGAAGTGGCGGTTCGCGTAGCGGAGCAGACCTGCGTACCAGTATAGCTGTCTGGAAGACCAGCAAACCTTTAGCACGGAATGACCTCCGCGATGGCGAGCGCGGAACTGGGGATTGTAGCGGACCTTCCACCCGGCGGCGGCGGCTCTCCGAAGGAAATCCACGTCCTCGAACCAGACAGGGTGGAACCCCTCGTCAAAACCACCCAGATCGCTCCAGGCCTGCCTGCATACCATGAGGCAGGCGCCCGCCGGCTGTTCCACCCACGCCGGTTCGTTCGGGTCGAGATCCAGAGCCCGCCAGGAGCGGTTGATCCTGTTCTGCGGTGCTAATCGATTCAGGCCAAGGATCTCATAGGCGAGCGCATCCGGCCCCGGAAAGCGCCGCACCTGGAAGCCAACCTGCGGCTCTCCGAATTGGTCGAGAAGCTGACCACATGCGGCGGCAACCCGATACCCCGCCAACTCGCGAGCCAGGACACCCGGGTGAGAGAGGATCTGTGTGTCGGGGTTCAGGATCAGGATGGCTTCCGCATGCGGTAGCAGATCAAAGCCGAGATTCACGGCGCCTGCAAATCCAAGATTCTGCCGGGATGCATACAGGCGGACGAACCCGTAGCGGCGGACGGCCTCAGGCGAATTATCGGTCGAGGCGTTGTCGACGACCAGAACGCCTTCACTGAGCTCGGAGGAGAAGTGCTTGAGAGCCTCAAGGCAGGCGGGGAGTTCGTCGCGCGAGTTATAGGAGACAACCAGCGCGGCGATTCTCATCGCCGGGCTCCAGTCAGGAGGAAGTACAGGGACCAGAACCGGTCCGGCGGTCCCTCGCTCTGCAGCTTTCGGATGAGTTCCTCATCCTCCCGGAGAATCCTCTCCAGGACCGCCAAGGGGGGCGCCTGAGCGAGTTTCCGCCAGTCGCCCCAATGAGCGATGGCTTCGCGCTTCCCCCTAAACCAGGGAACGAGCCCGCCATGCCGGATCGCCATGAGCGCCCACAGGAGCTGGCCGACGATCACCGGGACACCGAATCGAGATATCCAGCCTTCGGGAAAATGCTTGGCGATGAGCAGGATCTGGTTGCGGCTGAGGAGTTCGACCATACGCGGACTCCAGGCGCCGAGTGTTGCGCTTCCCTCATGCCTCGCAGCCGCAGAAGGTTCATACAGGCCCTGGACGCCCATCACCGCGCAACGGAGGCCGAAGTCGACATCCTCCAGGTAGGAGCCGAATCGCTCATCGAGAAGACCGACACGGTCGAACAGAGAGCGACGGAGCAGGATGGCGGTAAATGGCGCGCAGCGGATTCTTCTAGGCTGCATGTAGCGGGAGGCGGCTTGACCATAGCCGGCGCGCCAAGCGAGGGCGGAACGCGAGAGCAGGTCGAAGCAACCGTCCAGCGTATCTGGACGAGTCCAATGGACAAGTCTTCCAGTCGCGTATTCAACGTGGGCCCGTTCGGCGGCTTCAAGAAGGCGCTCAAGCCAGCCAGGTTCCGGCACGACATCGTTGTTGAGGATCGCGAGCCAAGGGGTGGCCGCGGCCATGATGCCGGTGTTCACCGCGGCGGCAAAGCCGAGATTGGTTGGAAGCGCAATGAGTTCCGCGCCTTCGGCTTCAGCGACGCTGCGGGATTCGTCGGTCGAGCCGTTGTCCACAACGATCACCCGTGCCGGGCCGGCGGATTGACTGCGCAGGGCCAGCAGAAGTCTGCGAAGCCGCTCAGCTCCATTCCAGTTCGGGATGATCACAGTGACATCGGCCGCCATGGGGCATCAACTCGCGGCCAGGAGCAAGGGGAAAAGATGGATAGAACGCTCGACTAGAGAGTATCACCTGACGGGACGCCGGGCAAACCGCTTCTTGACCAGAAACCAGAGATTGTAAAACCCATCCCGCCAGGGATTCAACTTGATTTCTCCCAGCCGCGACGAGTAGAGAATCGAGATCTCTTCAAACCGCGCGGTTGGATGCAGCAGAGCCTCGATCTTGATCTCCTCGCTAAACGCCATCCCGTCGGACTCGAGGCTCATCGACTCGAGAATGCTGCGCCTGAAAACCCACATGCCGCTCTGCGAGTCCCGCACCCATCGGAAGTAGAGGACCGACATGACGATGGAGAGCACGAGGTTTCCGAACCAGTGCTTGAAACTCATGGCACGGCGGTCCCGGACCGGAAACCTGCTGGCGTTGAGGAAGTCCGCCTCAAGGTGGAGGAACGCCTCCAGAAGGTAACTGATCGCGTCGGGCGGGTAGCTGTGGTCGCCGTCGAGCGTCACGATCAAGTCGCCGGTCGCAGTGGAGAATCCTCGCTTGTAGCTTCTCCCATAACCGCGGACGTCCTCCCGGATGACTTTTGCTCCGAGACTGGCCGCAACTTCGGCCGTGCGGTCCGTCGAATTGTTGTCGACCACAATTGTTTCGTCGACAAAGGCGGGCATTCTGCGAAGGACCTGCTCGATGCCCTGCTCTTCGTTGAGACAGGGAATGACCACAGTGATTCGAAGTTCTTTGTACACCTGTCTGGGATCGACCGAATTCTTCATTGTACCGGCTGAGCAAATGGCGGCAACTCAACGGGGGGTATGATGGGATTGTGACGGGAATTGCATTTCTACTCCTCATGGCTCAGGCGCAGTCGCCTGCCGCTTCTCCTGAGCCTCCCCCGCCTTATCAGAATCCCGCTCCCCCTGCCTCGCCGGCTCAAGGCGGGCCTGCACCGGTCCCCACGCCGCCGGCTTCTCCCTTGCCTGTGGACGAACTCCTGCAGATCAAGACTGTCTACGTGCTGCATATGTCTCGCGCCTTCGACCAGTACCTGGCAACTCATCTCACGCGGGGCGGTACGCTACAGGTGGTGACCGATCCGCAAAAAGCGGATGCTGTGCTGACCGAACAACTGGGAAAGAACTTCGAGGATCAGATGGAAGAGCTATATCCCAAGCCGAAGGCCCCCGATCCTCTCCCTGCGGCCGACCAGGATGAGCCTCCAATGGAAACGTCCTCTGCGCTGATGCTCGACATGAAGGATCCCGAGGGCCGGCCGCGTTCCACTTTTGGTCGTGGACGGGGAACCGTTTTCCTCGTTCATCGGTCGACGGGCAACGTCGTGTGGTCAACGTATTTACGGCCAAAGTCGCCGGCCGCGGATGTGCTGAACGACGCCGCGCGGCAGGTCGCGGAACAGCTCAAGGATGCTTTCAAGAAGCGGCAGAACGCTCTTTTGAAGCAAGCAAGCGCCGGAAAGTAGATTCCAGCCGGCTCGTCATTTCAACGATATCGTGCTTCCTCGCGACATAGTCCCTCGCCCGCCTGGCCATTGCAGTCGCCTGCTCTTCGCTGCTTAACAGGTGGATGACGCGGCGGGCGAACTCCTGGGGTGTGTCAGCGAGCGCACAGTACTCCCCGTCAGCAGATTGGATTCCCTCAGCCCCGATCGTCGTCGCCACGCAGGGGATTCCGCAGGCGAACGCCTCCAGGAGCTTCACCCGAATTCCAGAGCCGGAAAGGATCGGGCAGACAAGGACCGAGTACTCATTCATTGGCTTGTGGGCGTCTTCTACGAATCCAAGAATCTCAACTGCGCCGCCGAAATCCGGGATTGTGTGCGGAGGCGGGGGGGCGGAGCCGATGACAACGAGCTTCGCCTCCGGCGCTTCGCGCAGAATGTGAGGCATGACTTCGTGCAGGAGCCAACGCAGAGCTGTTTGGTTTGGAAGGTGCCGGAAGCTGCCCAGGAAGAGGATCGTGTTCGGCTTGCGCCCCCCGAGCTTGCATGGATAGGAGGCGACATCAATCCCAGCGCGGAGCGTGGAATCAATCCTGGAGGCCAGCCGGGGAAGAAAGCTTAACAGATAACGGCGGTTCTCCTCGCTGCAGGCCTGAACGAAATCAAACCGTGGCAGGAGGCTGAGTTCGTACCGCAGCGCCCGAAGATATTCAACGCCAGCTTTGAATCGGGCCAGCGGCCCGAGTGTCGCCATGATACGGCCCACGCTCTGGAAATAGATGTCGTGCTCGAAGAGAGACCAAACGATGCGCCGGTACGGCCCCACATACTGACCGAGTTGCGTGTATTCGATCTGGACGGCATCCACACGGCGAAGATAGATCTGCCGGTGAATGAGCCACTCCAGTTCGGGATCGATGAACTCACGCACTGCATACGGTAAGAGAGCGCCGATGCCTTTGGGATGGCCTTCGAGCCTGACGCGGAACTCCATCGAGGCGACAGATTCTGCGAGGTCCGAGTGCGCGGCCGCCTCAATGGGAGAATCGATCATCACGATGAGGTGGAGGCGGGCAATAGCTCCAAGCTGACGGACCGTGTGACGCATGAAGACGGCCCCGCCGTGAATCGGAGGTGAGATGGGATAGGGGGCGACGAAGAGAACACTGAGGGGCTGGCCGGGTGGAGAGGGCGGCAGGTAGCGGTCACGGAAGTACCCGGCCATGGGCCTCCTGAACGCCTCGGCGTCGTCGATTACTGCGAGCGAGCGGGCGCGCCATCGGGCACGGCATGCTTCGTGGAGCTGGAGAGCGGCCTTGATGAGGCCTTTGAAGTTGGGACGCTCCTGGGATTCACCGAACAATGCTGAGATCAGGGCGCCAGTCCAGGCGAAGAAGAAGTGCTGGGCGAGCCTTGAGGGCTCGTGAATGTTCTTCCACGCGAACAGCAGAAAATTCTTGGCTACGATGGAATCGATGTAGGCGGCGGTGAATTTGCGGCCGATTGTGCCGCGATGCTCGTGCCAGACGCGGCTGCCGGGTTGATAGAGGACTTTCCAGCCACGCTTCCAGGCCAGATAACCGAGGTCGGTATCCTCGAGGTAGAAAGGGCGCAGCAAGTGGTCAAACCCGCCGAGTTCGAGGAACTTCCGGCGGTCAAACGCGCAACTGCCGCCTCCTCCGTAGAAGCAAGGGAACAACTCATTGATACCGGAGTCGTCCACATGACGGACACGCAACGCTCCATGCCTCCAGCGTCCTTCGGTGAGACCCGTCTCCTGGCGGGACTTTTGCGGATCGGTGAAGAAGATTTGACAGGAAACGGCGAAGACATCTGCGTCAGTGAAGCCTTCCAGTAAAGGCGCAAGGAAGTCGGGGGCGACCCGCATGTCGGAGTTGAGCAGAACGACGATATCGTTGCGCGCCTCTTTGAAGCCGAGGTTGGAACCGCCACCAAACCCCAGATTGGCGTCAAGAGCCAGAAGCCGGACATCGGGAAAGCGCTCACGGACAAAGTCGGCGCTGCCGTCGCTTGAGCCGTTGTCCACAACGATGACTTCGCTGCCTGGGTGAGCCCTTGCCGCAACGAGCACACTGGGCAGGTACTTCTGGAGCAGCTCGCGGCCATTCCAGTTTGGGATGACAATGCTGGCCGTAGACTGCGAAGGCTGGGTGCGGGAG
>CAYWST010000071.1:0-17683 GCA_964461075.1 uncultured Solibacteraceae bacterium
GTTCGCACCTCCGTAGACCGCGCGGAGGGCGCCGTAGGCTACTTCGCAGTAGCGCGGCTCGCCGGTGATCTGAGACAGGAAAGCCGCCATGGTCGCCTGGTAAGCCTGCCCGTAGTTGTTGCCCGGAGCGCCCCGAATCGCCTCTCCCGACTCAACCTTCTGGCGCAAGCGGGCCAGCATCTCCTCATGTGCCGACCCCTTTGCGGCGGCCAGGCGGCGCAACTCCAACACCCGACTCCCGCCGATCAGCAGACGCGCCGCCGCTGACGCGCCCAGGCAGCCGATCAGGGCCAGCGCGGCGCATCGAGTAACAGTAACCATCCCCGATTCAGTGTTCACCATACGCGAAGAAGATCTTACACGGGTATTCTCTCCCTGCAGCCCGGCCCCAAAATTGTGACAGGCACCATTTTCGCTGCCCGGAAAGGGTGCCTGTCACTATTTCCGCCTGCTTAGATAGCGGCTCCCCGCCTCTTCCTCAGCCGCCGCCACGACCACTCCAACCCCGGGAAGAGCGGCACGCTCCGGGGATGGACCCATCATCGAAACGGCGCTCTGGAGATTGAGATCGTCGAGGTAGAGGACGGCGGGCTGGGCGGAGGTGGAGACAAAGCCCCACCAATTGAGGCTCTCCATTTCCGCGCTGCAGGCGAGGTCGCGGAAGCTGCGCGATTCGCCGCTGCGGACGGCGACTGTGAGGTTCCAGAGGCCCGAACCGGGGGTGGACTCGATATCGAAGCGGATCCAGGTGCGCTGGGGGAGTTGCATGACCGTGCCGTGATTGCGCAGCGTGAGGGCTCCGGTGGCGGAGACGCGAACTTCCGGGCCGACAGCGTAGGGGGTAGTTCCATTGCGCCACTCGTGCCAGAAGGCGGCGCCGGGTTCCAGCCGCAGCCAGAACGAGCCGCGCAGGGGTGTTTTCTTGAAGCCCGGCTGATAGAAGAAGTGAGGATAGCTGTCGGTGCGGCCTTCAGCGTCGCTGAGTTTGAGGCTGTTCCGTCCTTGGGCCGCTTCTTCGGACGAGACGGCGATGCCGCTCAAGCTGCCGGGGATGGTGGCGTTGCGCTCGCGAAGTTGCATAGACAGAGGCTGGTCGCCGGGTTCGAGATCCTCGAAGTCCTCGTGCACGGGGATCTCGGTGGGCTTCTGCGAGTAGGGGAAAGCCGGCGGAGATGGCGGCAGGAGCGGCTCCGGGATGCGGCTGCCGGCATCGGCGAGGTCGATGGGCTCGAATCCGATCCGGAAGGCGGGAGACTCGGGAGCCAGAGTGATGCCGGTGAGGAGCGGGTCAGCGACGATTGTGCCCTCGTCCATGCCGCGGGCGCGCCACTGTTCCCAGGATTGGCTGCCGAACTTGAGGGGCTCTCCGCCGAGCCAATAGAGGTTGTTGCGGAACTGCATGTCCGCGCCGGAGACGCCGCCGCCGCCGAGCATGAGGCCTTCACTGCCGGCGACGATGTTGCGCTCGAACAGGAACTGGTTATGGGGCTCGATGCGGGTCTTCTGGATCTGCTGCACGCGGGCTTCGAGAAACATGTTGTTGAGGATGTGGTTGTCGCGCCCGTAGTGCTGATGGAAGCCGCCGGTCTTGGTGCGATAGACAACGTTGTCCTTGAAGAGGATGCCGGTGGAGCCTTCGTCCGGGTAAAGGCCCCATCCGCCGTAGTCGAATGCATTCACGTCGTATATGAGATTGGAATAGACTTGCGTGCCGGGAGAGACGCCAAGGGTGTAAACGCCGCCCATGTCGCTGAGAACGCCCTGGCCGATCTGGCCGATGACGTTGCGGCGGACGATGTTGCCCGTAGCGGCACTGGGATTGTAGCCCCAACTCCAGCCGACGCTCACGCCCGTGTAGTAGAAGTCGCGGATGGTGTTGTTTTCGACAAGGTTGTTTGCGGCGTGGGTGATGAGGATGCCGCAGCCGGCGGGATGATGGCGGCCGCCGGAGAGGATGAGGTTGTTGCGGATGACGTTATCGCCGGCGGGCGGATTGGGCCGCGTGGTGTCGCCGACGCGAATGCCGCCGGCGCCGAGGTCGAACAGAACCGAGTCTTCGATGCGGTTGCCGCGCGAAGCGCCGTTGAGGACGATGCCGTGGGTGGCCGTGTGGGCGACGCGGATGCGGCTGAGAGTTACGTTCGTAGCGTTGCGCAGGACGATGGCGCCGTCGAGACTCACCTCGCTTTGGAAGCTCGAATAGCCGGCCTGGGGCCAGGTGTAATTGGTGTGTTCGAAGGCGATGCCGGTGATGGTGATGTCTGAAGCGCCGTCGATGACGAGGAGTTGTTCGAGGCGCGGGACGATGACGCTGGACGGAGTTTCGCCGGGATGGGGGACATAGGTGAGAAGCCCCGAGGGGCGGTCGAGATACCAGGAACCGGGCTCGCCGAGCATCTCGGCGACGTTTTCCGCGAAGAAGCGATTGCCGGGGACGAAGGAGCAGTAGTCGCTGGTGCAGCGGGTGGGTCCGGTGAAGGCGAGGAGGCGGCGTTCGGGATCGGCGGAGGCGATCCTCATGCGGGAGACAGTCCAGTTATGGAAGGTGACGATCTCGATGTCGCCGCGGTTTTTCCAGGCGGGGTCGAAGCCGCCATCGAGGTAGCGCATGCGGTCGAAGCCGCGGCTGGCGGCGGCTTCGCTGGGAGGGACGCGGGGCCCGATGCGGGAGAAGCCGTTGGCGGGATACCTGGGGCGGTAGCGGCGCTGGCCGCCCGCCCAGAGCTGGGTGAAAACGCCGGCGGCGGGGGCGGTCCACCAGCCGCGGTCATTGACGGACCAGCCTTCCACGGGAGCGCCGCCGGACAAGACGGCCTCCTCGCCGGGAGCGGCCTGGATGGAGAGTCCGTTGTCGGCCGAGGTGAGCAAAATAGGCCTGTCGAGGCGGTAGACGCCGGCGTGAACGACGATGGCTTTCGCGCCGCTTTCGCGGGATTTAACGAGCGCGGCTTCAAGTGTTGGAGTTTCGCCGCCCGGAGCGACGTGAATCGCGCTGCCGGCCTGCAACAGCAGAAGACTGAGAGCAAGGACCATGACGGTCCGAGTTTACCAATCGGCGTCGGCGGCGCGTTGAACCGGAATGGCGAGGACGAATAAGACCTAGCGCAGCGTGAACTGGGCCTCGAGTTTTTCGATTCGAACCTTGAATTCTCCCGGCTCGACCTTCCATTTGTTATTCAATCCGACGAATTGCAGATCGGCCGGTTTCAGAACGAAGCTGACGGTCCTCGTCTGGCCGGGAGCAAGCTCGATTTTCTCGAAACCCTTCAGTTCGCGGTTGGGCGGCGACACTTCGCGGTACAGATCGCTAACGTAGAGCTGTACGACTTCTTTGCCGGCGCGCGCTCCGGTGTTCCTGACATCGACGCTGACGGAAAGGGAGCCGGCCCGTGCCAGGGACTGCGAGGAGAGGCGGAGGTTCGAGTATTCGAAGCTCGTATAACCAAGACCGAAGCCGAAGGGGAACTCGGCGGCGGCGGGGTTGTCGTGGGTGTTTTCAAGGGGCTTGTAGTCGTAAGTGGTATAGCCGTTGACGTTGCGCGGATAGGTGAAGGGGAGACGTCCGCTGGGGTTCACCTCGCCGAACAGGACATCGGCGATGGCGCGCCCGCCTTGCGCGCCCGGCAGCATCGCCAGCAGAATGGCCTGCGAGTTGGCCTTAACGGAGCGCAGCACGCGGGGCCGGCCCTGAATCAGGACCGTGATCACAGGCTTGCCGGTGGTCTTGAGGTCTTCGACAAGACGGATCTGAGCGGGGTCGAGGGCGATGTCTTCGATGTTGCCGGGGGTCTCGCAGTAGGCCTTTTCGCCGAGCACGGCGACGATCACCTCGGCTGCGGCGGGGCTGGCGGCGAGTGTTGCGCCGGCGGCGGAGATCGCTTCGCGCACCGTGGGCTTATCGGCCGGGTAAAGATGTTCCTGGTCGCCCTGCCAGGTGATGGTCCAGCCGCCGTTCATGGCGCTGCGGGAATCGGCGTTCGGTCCGGTGACGAAAACGCGCTTGCCTTTCGCCAATGGGAGAACTCCTTCGTTCTTCAACAGGACTAAGGATTCGCGCGCGGCTTCCAGGTTGGCGGCGTGAAAAGCGGGATTGTCGAAGCGCGCCTTGAGGGAAGCGTCGGGCCTGGGCCGTTCGAACAGGCCCAGTTTGTACTTCACGCGGAGGATGCGGCGGACAGCATCGTCGATGCGGCTCATTGGGACAGAGCCGTCCTTGACGCAGGCCAGCAGGAGATCGAAGAAGCTGTAGTCGGTGGGGACCATGCTCATGTCGACGCCTGCCATGACGGCCATGCGAACGGCGTCCTTCGGGGTTGCGGCGACGCGGTCGCGGGTGTGGAGACGCTTGATGTCCTCCCAGTCGCTGACGACGAAGCCTTTGAAGCTCCATTCACCTTTAAGGATTTCGGTCAGCAGGTGGAAATTGGCGTGTCCGGGGACGCCGCTGATTTCGCCGGAATTGACCATCACCGTGGGAGCGCCGGCCTTCACAATGGCTTCGTACGGGGGCAGCACCACCTGCCGGAGAGTGCGTTCGTCGAGGATGGCGGGCGTGCGGTCCTTGCCGTTGTAGGGCATCGAGTAGCCGGCGTAGTGCTTGACGCAGGCGGCGACCTTCTCAGGAGCGCTGAAGTCCTTGCCCTGCATTCCTTCGGTGTAGGCGGCGCCCAGGCTCGAAGCCAGCAGTGGGTCCTCACCGAACGTCTCCCAGAATCGCGGCCAGGCGGGTTGGCGGCCGATGTCCATCACGGGGAAGTAATTCCAGGCGATCCCGCTGGCTCGGGTCTGGAAGGCGCTGATTTCGCCGGCGCGCCGCGCGAGTTCGGGGTTCCAGGTGGCGGCCATGGAGATGGACTGCGGGAACAGAACGGCGTTGCGCGTGTAGTTTGCGCCATGGATGGAATCGATTCCGTAGATGATTGGGATCTTGAGGGGGGAGCGCTCGACTTCGTCCTGGATGGCGTTGAGGACGTCGTGCCAGTGGTCGACGGTGTAGGCTTCGCCGTTCACGTTGAGGATGGAACCGACTTTGTACTTCTGGATTGCGTCGCGGAGTTTGGCAGGGTCGAGCTTATGGTTCAGGCCGGTGGCCGTGCCCGCGGAAATGACGTCGATGGCCACCTCGGTCATCTGGCCGACTTTGTCCTCGACCGACATCCGGGCGAGGAGGGCGGAGATTTTCGCTTCGATAGGGTCGGGTGGCGGCGCCGCGGAGATTAGCAGGACGGAGCAGAGGTAGAGCGCAATCGCGAAACGAGACATGGCGATCTCATTTTCGTCGATTACGCTCTGCGGAACAAGGCGGCCGCGCCGGCGTCAGGCCATGGAAGAGAGCGGCGCGGGCGGGTTGATATGCTTTTGGAGACGGCTTCTTAACTCGAGTCGGGCGCGGAGAAGCCGGCTCTTGGCGGCCGCGATCGAGATGCCGAGCTTGCCCGCCACGTCGGGCATCGGCAGACCCTGCACATCCCGGAGTACGACGACTTCGCGGAGAAGTGGGGGAATGCGGCGGATTTCGTCTTGAACGAGCTTGCCGAGTTCCGTCCGGGCGAGGTCCTCTTCGGGCGAAATGGTGTTGTCGGGGAGCTCGAGGGTGGTGATCTCCTCTCCGGCGATGCCTTCGTCGATATACAGGAACTTGGCGCGGCGGTCCTTTCGGAGGCGCATCAGGCACTGGTTCACGACAATGCGGGAGAGCCAGGTGGAGAATTTAGCGTCCTGCTGAAACTGTCCGATGTGCTCGAAGGCTTTCCAGAAAGCGTTCTGAACCTCGTCCTCGGCGTCGCAGACATCGCGCAGGATGGAAAGGGCCAGGCGCTTGCAGGTGTTTTGGTGCCGTTCGATCAGTTCGGCGAAAGCGGCGTTGTCGCCATCCTGCGCCAGGACCACTAAGCGATCATCAGCCACGCCCGAGAAGACGGGATTGTAGGTTTTCGTCTGACTTGCCGCCATGGTATCTTTGCTCCCTGTGAACTCTTGTTCTCAATGAAGAATCGTTCACCATCAAGCTTACGGGATACGGCATCCCTTTGTATGTACTACAATGAATCTCGTTTTAGTAGTGAGAAAATAGGTGGTGGTGGATTCAGTGACACAGAATCAAGTTGCAGAGAAGCGGGAAACAGGCCCTGAGACCATCCGGCGGGTCCTGAGCAGCTATGACATTGGGAGGAAACTGCGCCAACTCCGGCTCAGGAAGAAGATCGGACTCGTAGATCTTGGGAAACACACGGGTTTGTCGGCCTCGATGCTTTCGCAACTTGAGAACGGGAAGCTGACGCCGACGCTGCCGACGCTGGCGCGGATCGCGATGGTGTTCGACGTTGGGTTGGACCATTTCTTCAGTGACAGGAAGAAGAATGCGCTTTTCAATGTGGTGCGGGCGGGCGAACGGATGAGGTTTCCGGAGCGGGCGGACGCGCCGAAGCCGGCCTGGTTTTTCGAGTGTCTGGCGTTTTCGTCTCAGCAAAAAAGCCTGCAAGCGTATCTGGCGACGTTCGAGCCCCGGACGCCGGAGCAGGTGGCGGAACATGTCCATGAAGGGGCGGAGTTCATTTATGTGCTCGAAGGAGAACTGGGAATCAGATACGCGGATGAGGAATATTGCCTCACCTCTGGCGACAGCGTGTACTTTGACGGTTCGCAGCCCCACGGTTATCGGGCGATTGATGGGATGGCGCGCGCGATTGTGATTACCACGCCACCCCGTCTTTAGGCCAGATTTGCCGTAAATTGCTGATGCGGGAAGGGGTCTCGATGTTAAAATGTCTCGTGTCGATCTCCGTTGACCGGAACGGAGCGGCGCACTGTTGAGGAGGTTCAATGAGATCTTTGCGACTTCTGCTGCCCGTGGCGACCATGTTGGCGGCGTTTCTTGCGACCAGCGGCGTTTCCTTCGCGACCAAAGAGATGTCTAAAAAGGAGAAGAAGCCCTGCACGACTTGCCATACCAAGGGCAAGGAATTGAACGACGTCGGGAAGTACTACAAGGAAAAGAAGACATTGGACGGCGCGCCGGCCAAGTAGTTCCCAGACGTTACCGTATCTCAGGCCCGGCCGAGGATCAGAATCCGGCCGGGTCTTCGCTTTTTGGCGGCGTTGGCGTGAGAATTCCCGCTTCGGAGAGGCACTAGTTGAATTCACGTGCCGGACCTGCTTTCCGCCTGGCTCGCCATACCGCTCGCGGTTTACATCTTCATCAGCGGGCTGGACGACCTTTGGATGGACCTCTGGTGGGCGTGGCGGGGGCGGCGGCGGATGCCGGGCGAAGGCGAGCGGCGGGGAGGCCGGATCGCGATGTGGGTGGCGTGCTGGCGTGAGCACGCCGTGCTGGAGCAGATGCTCCGCCATAATTTAAGCGCGATCGGGGATCCTGAATTCGACATCTTCGTTGGCGTCTATCCGAACGATCCGGAGACCGTGGGCGCAGCCGAGCGCGCAAGCGCTGGGGACAGCCGGGTTCATGTGGCCGAAGTTCCTCATGACGGTCCCACTTCGAAGGCGGATTGTCTGAACTGGATCTATCAGCAGATGCTTCTGGCCGAGGAGCGGACGGGCGCGAAGTACGAACTGGTGGTGATCCACGATGCGGAAGATCTGGTTCATCCGCAGAGTTTCGAGCGGATCCGGCGGGCGGCCGGCGCCGGGTACGGGATGATTCAGGTTCCGGTTCTGGCTTTGCCGACGCCGGCGGGCGAGTTGACGCACGGGCTCTACTGTGACGATTTCGCCGAAAGCCAGTCGAAGGATCTCGCGAGCCGGGTGGAGATGGGAGGGTTTTTGCCGGGCTGCGGAGTCGGGACGGGATTCACGAGAGAGGTTCTCGACCGCCTGGCTTCGTCGTCTTCGAACCAGTTGTTCGACCCCTCCTCGCTGACCGAGGATTACGAGAATGGACTGCGGGTGTTCAGTTGCGGGGTGAAGCAGGTTTTCCTGCCGCTTGAATGGAGCAACGGATCGCCGGTCGCGACGCGGGAGTTCTTCCCTCGGACGATGGGGGCGGCGGTGAGACAGCGGTCGAGGTGGATCACGGGGAACTCGCTGCAGGCGTGGGAGCGAGTCGGGTGGGGCCGCGGATTGCCGCGGGCGTGGGTCCAGCGCTACTTTTTCTGGCGGGACCGGAAAGCGCTGTGGGGGGCGCCGGCCGGCTTGGCGGCGAATCTGCTGATGGTCTATGCGGGGTGGGAACTGGCCGCCGCCGGGAGGTCCTGGGTCCGGACGGCGCTGGAGGCTGTCCCCGCTTTGGAGCCGCTGTTCTGGTTGAACGGGTTCTTCCTGGTGGAGCGGGCGGCGGTAAGGATGGCGGTGAGCGCGCGAATCTACGGCTGGCGATTCGCCGCGCTGTCGCCCGTGCGGACGCTCTGGGGCAACGTGGTGAATTCGGCCGCCTGCGCCAGAGCCCTGTTCGGCTGGGTCCGCTGGCGCTGGATGGGCGTTCCGTTGCGGTGGGTGAAGACTGAACACGCCTACCCGAACCGGGAGGCCCTGGCCGCGCACCGGCGGAAGCTGGGCGAGATCCTGGTGGGCAACGGCTACTGCGCGGCGGAGATTGTCGAGCACGCGCTGGCTTTCAAGGGAGAAGAGCGGTTGGGCGAGTACCTTGTGGAGAACGGCCTGATCTCGTCGAGCGACTTGTGCGAGGCGCTCTGCCTGCAGCAGGGGCTTCCCATGGCGCGGTTGGAGGGATTCAAGCCGAAGGTGGACGAGGCGCGGAGTCTTCCGGAGCGGTTGCAGCGGGAACACGAATTGGTCGTGATGGAAGCGCGCGACGGCGAATTGCATGTTGCCGGGGCGGCGCCGCCTACGCCCGAACTGATGGCGAGGATCGGCCGTTACACGAGCTTGCGGGTCCGTTACTGGCTGGCGCCGACGGACGACATCCGGAGGGTCCGGGCCACGCTACAATCCCGTTCATGACTCATGGGGCGGCGTTGTGCGCCGCGTTCACATTGCTCGCCATGTGCGGAGCGGCGGTTTCCGCGCAGACGGGCCCGGCGGATTGGCACGGCAGACGGCCGCAGCGCACTGTGATTCGCGCGGCCCTTGTCATCGAAGGCAACGGCACGCCGGCTTCGGGTCCGAAAGACATCCTCATCGAGGGAAACCGGATCACGGCGATTGTCGCCGTCAGTCCGGAGGCCGCCGCCAAGGGGGACCTGCGCAACCGGCCGAAGGCCGGCGTCGAGATCGACGGTCGCGGCAAGTATGTCACCCCGGGTTTCATCAACATGCACGCCCATCTGCAGGACGAGCGGGCGGGCAAGCCGCTGCCAATCGACTACTGCACCAAACTGTGGCTGGCCTCCGGAATCACGACGGTCCGCGATGTCGGCTCAAACTGGGACAAAGCGAAGGTCTGGAGAGAACGCAGCGCGTCGGGCGATCTGGCCGCGCCCAGGATTCTGCTTTACCGGGCCGTCTCCTCGACCGATCCGGCCGAGGCGGAGGGACTGGTGCGGCGGTACAAGGCGGAGGGCGCCGACGGCCTCAAGCTCTTCGGGCTCTATCGAGACGTCTTCGGGCGAATCGCCGCGGCCGCCGATGCGGCAGGCCTCAGGCGCGCGCACCACGCCGGCGTGGAAGAGACCAACGCTTGGGACGATATCGCCTTCAAAACAACTTCCATCGAGCACTGGTACGGTATCCCCGACGCGGCCCTGAGTGATGGCGTGCAGCGGTTTCCAGCGGGATACAACTACTCGAATGAACTGGATCGCTTTCGTTGGGCGGGCAGGCTGTGGCGGCAAGCCGATCCGGCGAGGCTCGAGAAGGTGCTTGCGGGTATGGCCCAGGCCAAGGTGGCCTGGGATCCGACGCTTTCGATCTATGAGGCAAGCCGGGATGCTGAGAAGGCGCAGAACCAGCCTTATTTCAAGGAGTATCTGCATCCTTCGCTGGCCGCGTTCTTTGAACCGAACCTCGCCAACCACGGTTCCTACTTTACGGAGTGGACCACGGCGGACGAGGCGGCGTGGAAGGAGAACTACCGCTTATGGATGGCCGCGCTGCGGCGTTTCGGGGAGTTGGGCGGGACGATCACCACGGGCGAGGACGCCGGCTTCATCTACCGCGTCTACGGATTCGGCTATTCCAGGGAGCTCGAGTTGCACCAGGAGGCGGGCTTCCATCCGCTGAAGATTCTGCAGCACGCGACCGCGAACGGCGCGGCGGTCCTCGGGCGGGAGAGCGATCTCGGCCGGGTTCGAGCCGGGTGGCTGGCGGACCTGCTCGTCTTGAACGGCAACCCGCTTGAGAATCTCAAACGGCTGGCGATTCATCACGGAGGAGTGGAATGGACCATCAAGGACGGTTTCATCTATTCGGCTCCGAGGTTGGCCCGCGAGGTTCGGGAGATCGTCGCCCAGGCAAGGGGAGGCCGGCCATGAGGATGTTGCTTCCGGTCTTGAGCGCGTCGCTGGTTTTCGCGCAGGATTGGCCGCAGTTTCGCGGCAATCCCCCGATGACCGGGGCGGCGCAGAGCCCGTTGAACGTTCCCCTGAAGCTGAAATGGACCTGGGAAGGCGCGGAGGGGATCGACTCCAGTCCGTCGGTGGCGGGCGGAGCGGTGTACTTCGGTTCGCAGGAGGGGCAACTCTATTCAGTCGATCTGGCGACCGGCAAACTTCGCTGGAAGTATAAAGCGGGAGAGAGCATCGGGGAGAGCTCTCCGGCGGTGGCCGGCGGGATGGTCTTCATCGGCGATCTGGACGGTGTTGTGCACGCCGTTCGCGCATCCGACGGCAAAGCAGTGTGGACCTATAAGACGGGTTCGGAAATCAAGGCCTCGCCGGTTGCCGTCGCGGGAAAGGTTCTGATCGGCTCCTACGATGGCGTGCTCTATGGGCTGGAGGAGGCGACGGGCAAGCTCGCCTGGGCGGTGAAGACGGCGGGCCAGGTGCATTCGAGCGCTTCGGTCGAGAACGGAGTGGCCTACATCGCCGGATGCGATGGCCATCTGAGAGGAATCCGGATCAGCGACGGCAGGGAAGTGTTCACCCTGCAAACCGGATCTTATACGGCGTCGTCGCCGGCGCTGGCAGGGGGCAAGGCGTTTTTCGGAACGCAGGACAACGAAGTCCTGGGCGTGGATCTGAAATTGAGGAAGATCGTCTGGCGGTATGAGCACCCGCAAAGGAAGTTCCCCTACATCAGCTCGCCGGCGGTCACGGGCGGGCTGGTGATCATCGGCGGGCGCGACAAGATGCTGCACGCGCTGAGCGCGGCCACGGGCAAGGAAAAGTGGAGCTTCATGACAAAGGCGAGGATCGAATCGTCGCCGGTGGTGGCGGGCGGCTTGGTCTTTGTGACGGGCGCGGACAACAAGCTCTATGCGCTCGATGTGGCGACAGGGGCCAAGCGGTGGGAGCACGACGCGGGTGCGGCAATGAACGCCTCTCCGGCCGTGGCGGCGGGCAGGCTCATCGCGGCCACGGTGGATGGCAGGGTGCTCTGTTTCGCGGCGGAATGAGATCCCGGCGTCAAGAAGCGGTTGAGTTCATCGAGGTGGTCTGAAGAAGCCTCCGCACCAGCGCCGCCTGGGACTTGACGCCCACTTTCAGGTAAAGCCGCTTGAGGTAGGTGCGCACGGTGTGGATGGTGACTTCCATTTCGCGCGCGGCTTCGGCGGGCGTGCGCCCGGCCGTCATCTGGATCGCCAGCCGCAATTCTGCTTTTGTCAGGCGGAACATCTTAGCCAGAAGTTCGGGCACGACTTCCGGGCTGTTCTCCATGTCGCAGATGGCCAGGGCGTAGCAGGATGGTTCCTGCGCGCCGTCGTTCATCGGGGTGAGCCACACCAGGCGCGCGGGTTTGCCCCCGGCCGGCGCCCATCTCATCATGCGTCCCTGCGGCGAAGAATCCAGGCCACGAGTTGCTAACTCCACCGCCTCAGTGCGCTCATCGTCGGTGAAAAGATTGCGGGCGGCGGGGTTGAGCGCGACGACTTCTCCTGTTCTTTTGATAAGGATCAATGCACCAAGTTCCACGCCCTATAAAGCGCAGTCTTCGTGTGAATGAGGACACTCAAATGAGTTAAATTTTACTCATCCGCTCGCGAGGAAGGAGCGGATCCGTTCGACGGCTTCCAGGAGGTTCTCCAGCGAATTGGCATAGCTGAAGCGCAGATACCCCTCGCCGAAGGCGCCAAAAGCGGTGCCACTCAGGGCGGCCACGCCGGCCGAACTCAGGAGTCTGTCGGCTAGGTCCTTTGATTTCAATCCGGTGCCGGTGATATTCGGGAAGGCGTAGAAGGCGCCTTCCGGAACCGGACAGTGGAAACCCGGCAGGGTATTCAAGGCTTCCACGAAGGCGTCGCGGCGGCGGCGGAATTCGGCGATCATCCTCTCGCTTGGCTCCTGGGGGCCGGTGATGGCGGCAAGCGCGGCGCGCTGGGTGAAGCTCGCCGTGCACGAGTTGGAGTTCACCATGAGCTGATTGA
This sequence comes from uncultured Solibacteraceae bacterium, assembly GCA_964461075.1. Taxonomy (GTDB): domain Bacteria; phylum Acidobacteriota; class Terriglobia; order Bryobacterales; family Bryobacteraceae; genus JACADU01. The sequence goes on from CAYWST010000071.1 coordinate 12,437, forward strand.
CCGCCTCCACCATCCAACCCGGCATCACGCCATAGCCGATGCGCCAGCCCGTCATCGCGTACGTTTTCGAGAAGCCGTCCAGAATGATGGTCTTATCGAGCATGCCCGGCATCGAGGCGATGGAGACGGCCGGGCGCGAGTAGCTCATCCGGGAGTAGATCTCATCGGAAAGCACCATGACGTCGAGAGGCGCGAGCATGGCGGCGAGGGCGCGGATGTCCTCCTCCGGGATGACGCCGCCGGTGGGATTGGCGGGTGAATTGAGGATGACTAGTTTAGTGCGGGGGGAGAGTTTGGCACGGAAGAGGTCGAGATCGAAGCTGAAGCCGCGATCCTCGACAAGGGGGATGGGCACGGGCGTGGCCCCCGTGTAGTTGATCATCGACTCGTAGATGGGGAAAGAAGGATTGGGGTAGATGACCTCGTCCCCGGGCTCGAGCAAGGCCATCAAGGGGAAGAAAATGATCGGCTTACCCCCTGGGACCACGGCGACGTTCGAGCCGTCGACCTGGATGCCGCGGGATTGCGAGACGGATTGGGCGATGGCTTCCCGCAGGTCTGGCTGGCCCTGCGTGGGGCCATAGTGTGTCCAGCCGTCGTCGAGCGCGGTTTTCGCGGCGTCGACGATGTGCTGAGGGGTTGGGAAATCGGGTTCGCCGATCTCCAGATGAATGACGTTGCGGCCCTGGGCTTCGAGGGCGCGCGCCCGGACAAGAACCTCAAACGCGGTCTCGGTTCCGATCCGGGCCATGGAAGCTGCCAAACGCATGAATGTGCCTCGCAAAGAAAAGAAGAGCCGACGCGCCGGGATGCCTGGTTGACGCCGGGGCGCGTACAATCACAGAATACTCCGTGGGATACAGGCGGGCCTCGATTTCGTCTGCACGCCCAGCCGCCGGGCGTCGTCTCCCGTTTAGAGACGAATGATGGCGAGCATGGCGCGCGGCTTCGAGACCCGTTGGACCTCGGCGACGATGGAAGAACGCCGCGACCTGGACACATCGCAACGCGCGCCCGGCAGGGAGGCGCGGGAAGAGGAGTTCGTTCAACTCCATCTCAAGCGGGTCTTTACGGTCATCTACCGCATTGTCGGCAACGTCGCCGACGCGCAGGATCTCACTCAAGAGACGTTCATCAAAGCCCTGCAGCGGAGCGGGCAGTTGAAGGATCTGGATAAGGCCGGCCACTGGCTCTCGCGGATCGCTTCGAACACGGCGATCGATTTCATCCGGAAGCGGAACCGGCAGAATTGGACGGCGTTGGACGATGTGGCTGGTGTTCTTGGGAATCCGGTCGAACGCGGGCCGGAGGCGCAACTGCTCGCCGGTGAGCGGCAGTCCATCCTCGACGAAGGTCTGAGCCGTTTGACGGAACGGGAAAGAACGGCTCTGGTGCTGCGGGACATCGAGGATTTGCCGGCGGAAGAAGTGGCGCGGCGGCTGAATTGCGGCAAAGCCACGGTAAGATCGCACATCGCCAATGCGCGGGTGAAGTTCAGGAAGTATCTGGAAAGGAGGCAGTCGTGAGACGCAAGGGCGCCCACCCCGGCGAGGAGATCCTGGCATTGATGGCCGGCGGCGATCTGCCTTTGCTGGAGCGCTGGCGTGTGAGGGCGCACGTCAAGGGCTGCGCGAGCTGTGCAAGCGTGTTGGAGCGCTACCGGCGGCTGCGGGCGGAAACCGCCGCGATGGCCGCTGAAATTGAAGACGGGCAATGGGCGCATCTGGAGAGCGAGATGCGGGCCAACATCCGGTTGGGGTTGGCCGCCGGGGCGGCGCTGGACTCCGCTCCGCGCGGTCCGCACTCATCGCCGTTGGCGTGGAGATGGGTGACGGTTACGGCCTCGCTGGTCTTTGTGTTCGGCGCCGGGATGTGGCTGGAACGGCGAGGCGGTCTCCCGGCTTCGGTCCGGACGGCCTCGCTGGAGCAACCGGTGGTGGAAGCGGGAAGCGGCGGGCTGGCGTTACGCAAGACGGACGCTTCGCTGGAACTCATCGGCCCGCGCGGGAGCGAATCGGTCAGAACCGTGAATTGGGACGGCAGCGCCGGGGCGCAGTATTTCGATGGAGAGACGGGCCAGGTGACGATCCACCAGGTGGCCTGGGAGGACGGCGATGCGCGCTAAGGCGGCCGCACTATTCATGTTGGCGGCGGCGCTGGCGAGAAGCCAGCCGGCCGACGCCGGGCGGTCATTCAAGGTGAACCTGCCACAGGACGCGCCGCTGGCGCTGATTTCGGCCGACTGGGGTTCCTCGCGCGCGACGGCGCGCGGGGGAGCGGTGGAGGTGGAAATCCACTCGACGCTGCAGTTCAGGAACTCGAGCCCCAAGCGGTTGCGAGGCGTTTCCCTGCTGGTGCTGGCTCAGCAGGTGGCGCCTGGCGGAAAGGCGTCGGTGACGGTTCCCGCTCTCGACGTCGCGCCGGGCGAGCAGTTTCCGGTGCGTGTGGATCTGGCGTTGATGCGGCCCCTGGCGGCGCCTTCCAATGGAGCGCTGGTGGAAATCGGCCTCGATGGGGTTCTGTTCGAGGATCTGACTTTCTACGGCCCCGACCGCCTGAAGACGCGGCGTGTCCTGATCGCCTGGGACCTCGAGGCCCGGCGCGACCGGCGGGCTCTTGCGGCGGCGTTGAAGTCGGGAGGGCCGGAGGCGCTGCGGGCGAAGCTGATCGATATCCTCGCCAGAGCGGGGCAGCCGCAGGGCGACATGAGAGCCGCCCGTTCGCTGCCAGCCACGAACCTCCAGGAGACGGCGGTGGAACTGGCCTTTGTCGGGCAGCCGGGTGCGCCGGTCGAGTTGCTGAACGGTAGCGCGAAGCTTGCGGGCGTGGAAGCGCGCTCACCCAGGTTCGACCTGCTGAACCGGAGCGGGCGGACCATCAAGTTCGTTGAAGTGTACTGGCTCCTGAAGAGCCAGAACGGGCAATTGGTCCCGGCCGGATCGCTGCCGGCGGAGATCACCCTGAAGCCGGGAGAGCGGTCGACCGTTTCGCGCAGCGGCGCGCTTCGAGTCGGGCAGCCCATCGCGGGGCTGACCGGATTCGTCAACGCTGTCGAGTTCGAAAACGGCGAAATGTGGATTCCGCCGCGGCCGGGCGAAGGGCCCACGGCTTCGGCGATCTCGGGCGAAGAACGCCGCCTGGCGGAGCTGTACCGCCGCAAGGGGCTGGAGGCGGTGATCCAGCAGTTGAATCCCGCACGGTGAAGCTCGAATCCATTCAACATGCTGGATTCCTCGAAGGTGGTGGGCCGTGCGCCCGATCAACTGAGTCTTCCCGAGCGCGCCTCGATGCGAGGCCGCTGGATCGCCCTTGAGATCTACTCGCCAAGCACCCTGCCACTCAAGCGCATTGAAGCCGTCGGTTCCAGCCCGGCTGAGTGCGCGGCCGAATTGCAGCGGCGTGGCCTCAATCCCATGGAGTTCGAGTTTTCGCTCTTCCGGGGGTAGTCTAAAGGGAACGCGATGAAGTTCCCTGACGCTCTGCGGTGTGAACGAAGCCCGCTCATTGCGGCGCTTGCGGTGACGATACTGCACCTGGCCACGGCCCGTGGCTACGGGATCTTTCGCGACGAACTCTACTATCTGGCCTGCGCGGAGCATCTTGATTGGGGCTACGTCGATCATCCCCCGCTGGTGGCGCTCATCCTGGCAGGGGTGAAGACGGCGCTCGGGACCTCTCTGGTGGCGCTGCGCGCCGTACCCGCGGCGCTGGCGGGTGTGGCAGTGTGGCTGGCGGCGGCCATGGCGCGGCAGTTCGGGGGCGGGGGATTCGCGCAGACGCTGGCGGCCCTGGCAGTCGCTCTGGCGCCGCAGTATCTGGGGATGCTGTCGATCTACTCGACGAACGCAATGGATCTGACCATCTGGGCCGGGCTGTCGCTGACAGCGGTTGTGATCCTGAAAAGCGGCGACGCGCGGGGTTGGCTGCTCTTCGGCGTGTTGGCGGGTCTTGGACTGCAGAACAAATTGACGGTGCTTGTCCTTTGCTTCGGCTTTGCGGCGGGGCTCGTGCTGGCGCGCCGGTGGGACCAGCTTCGCAACTGGAGACTGTGGGCGGGGGCGGGTCTTGCCCTTGCGATGATCGCGCCTCATTTCGCTTGGCAGGCGGCGCATGGCTGGCCCACGGCGGAGTTTGTGAGAAACGCGGCCGCGACCAAGAACGTCGATTTCGCGCCGGCCGCGTTTCTCGGGGTCCAGGCGTTGATGATGAATCCGCTCTCGATGCCATTGTGGCTGGCGGGATTGTATTCTCTGCTGTTCGCCGCCGAAGGGCGAGCGTGGAGGACCCTGGGATTCGCCTATCTCGCCGTGTTGGCGGCGATGCTCACGCAGAACAGCAAGCCTTACTACATGGCTGGGATCTATCCGCTGTTATACGCCGCGGGCGGGGTGGCGGTAGAGAGGCTTTCGCGGAGGGCGGGACTTGGATGGCTGCGGGCGGCGAGCGTCGGGGTGCTGGCGGTTTCCGGCGCGGCGCTGGCGCCGCTGGCGAAGCCGTTGTTGAGTGTGGAAGATTACGTGGCTTACACGGAGAGGCTGGGCGTCAAGGCCCCAAGCGACGAGCGGCATGAGATGGGGCGGTTGCCGCAGCATTTCGCGGATATGCACGGGTGGGAGGAACTGGCCCAGGCGGTGGCGAACGTGCATCGCGCTCTTCCGGAGCGGGAACGGGACAGGGCCTGCGTGTACGGACAGAACTACGGGCAGGCCGGCGCGATCGATCATTTCGGCCCCCCGCTTGGATTGCCGCGGGCGATGTCGGGCCACAACAGCTATTGGATGTGGGGGCCGGGAAACTGCGACGGATCCGTCGTGATCGTCATCGGGGGGCGGCGTGAAGATCACGCGCGCGCTTTCGAGTCGGTGGAGGAAGCGGGCCGCTTCGAGTGCCGCGACGCGATGCCGTACGAGGCGCGGAAGACGATCTGGGTGGCGCGCGGCATTCGTGCGCCGCTGGCCGAGGTCTGGCGGCAGGCGAAGCACTACAACTGAGCTGCGCGGTCAGTTCTTCGGCATCGGGACCGTCGAGCCGCCGAGGCCGGCGTAGGAGTCCTTGACCTTGATGACCTTGCCGTTGGCGAAGGTGACGAAACTGATCTTGCCGGGCGGCATTCCGTAGACCCAATCTTCAGTCTCCAGGCCGTCGACGGTTTCCCGGATGCGGTCCCGGGGGTCGCCCATCGCCATTTTGACCTGCCCCTTATTCATGCCGATCTCGGCGCGTTTGGCCTTGATGGCCTCCTGGATC
>CAYWST010000072.1:0-17667 GCA_964461075.1 uncultured Solibacteraceae bacterium
GACGTCATCAGCCCGACGCCGACGCGCGTCCTCCGGAAAACGGCTTCAATGACTTCGCCGTGCGAGTACTTCGGCACGATCCTGCCGTCGACCACTTCATAGCCGCCGACGATGCGCGACGCCGGGACGCGCAGTTGGAACACCGGGTCCGACGTGGATGAAAGCTGGTGCACCAGTTTCCGGGTCGGCGTGCCGCGGTCAAAGACGCCCGGATCGCTCTCTTCCAGGATCACCATCATCGTGCCTTCCAGCCGCGGATCGTCGCTCTGCACCGCGGCCGTCACGAAGTTCGCAAAACCCATGTTGGTGATGAACCGGCCCCGCTTGTTCACTTCCAGTACCGGCTCTCCGCCCTCGGGCCACTCCACGATGCGGACCCGGCCGGAGAGCATCCCAGTCTCGACGCCTACGAACGGAATCGGTTCGGTCAGGCAAAAGGCGCCGCGCGCAGGCGGCTTCGCCTGGCCTGGGGCGGCCATCGCCATGTACTTGGAGCGCTGCTCCGGCGTCCCGCGCTCGTGAATCGGAGCCAGCGCGAGGCAGCTCGCCAGCGACCCCGTCGCCGCCCCGGCGTCCACCCATGCCAGTTCGAAGGCGATCAGCGAAAGCGCCAGATTCTTCGGACCTTCCAGATAACCGCCGTCCTCCGGATTCATGTAGGCGGAGGTAATGCCTGCAGCGTCATACTCGGCCAGCAGGGCGTTCTTCTCTTCCGTCCAGTCGTGGTTGTGGCGGGCCCCCTCGGCCACCAGCCGGGCTACCGGACCTCGCGCCACCGCTCGAACCGACTGCACCAGCATCTGCAGGTCGAACCGGTCGCTATATCGCCATAGAATCTGCCGGATCTCGTCGCCCGGTAACGTCTTCAGCCGTTCCACCCGCCTGCTCGTGCTCGTGGCGCCCATCGTGCCGCACCTCCTAGAAAACTGGCCCGAAATCAGCGTTTCGGATCTCCTCGTCCAGATTACAGGATGCCGGCGCCCGCAGTCCAGCGTAAAATTGACGCACTCGTCAAGCAACTTTCAGCGGGTTGATCCAGCGGATCTGATCAAACCGGCTGAAATCGTGGTCTGTAGAGGCCACCGCCGCCCCATACTCCATCGCCAACGCCGCCAACGCGGCATCCGATAGCTTTGCGCCTCGAATTCCATACTCCAGGACTAAATGCTCCAGGATTTCCACGTGCCTTGGCCCCGGATGCACCGCCCTGACCCGGTCTGTCCTTAGCCAGGAGCGGATGATCTCAAAACTGTCCGGCGAAGTCGCAGGGTTCTGCACCATGACCGGGTTAGTCCGGACTCGAACAAAGGCCCAGATCGTCACCCAGGGAATGAGAATCTCCTCCGGACCGGAGAGGATTTCCTCGATCCAGGCGGACAGCTTCGGATAAAAGGGAGAGGTCGAATCGTATGCGTAGAGTAGAACATTAGCGTCCAGCAGGATCATCGATGATCCCAACCCTCACCATACGAGATCAATGCTTCCACGTCGTCGTAGCTGAGCCCCGGCTTGAGACCAACCGGCGTCGCTTTGACCTTGAACCTCGGCCGTGTCTTAATCTTCTCCCGGGAGATGAGCCCCTCCCGGACCAACTCGTTCAACGTCTCTTTGAAACTGGTCCCCTTGGCTTTCGCTTCTTGCCTGACGCGTTCCACGACGTCGTCTTCAAGGGTGACCGTCGTTCTGATGCTCATGACGCCTTCATCGTAGCATCACACGCATCACGGCTCGTATGAATCCAGCGTCATTTGACTCCGATCTTCACGCTTTCGTATTGTGGGGGTTCGCGGCCTATCATGAGTCAAACGCACCCGATTATCATTCAAGGTGGCCTCGGCGTGGGCGTCTCGAACTGGCGGCTCGCCCGGACTGTCTCCTCCCTGGGCCAACTCGGGGTCATCTCGGGGACCGCGCTCGACCAGGTTTTCACCCGCCGCCTCCAGGACGGCGACCCCGGCGGCTTCATGCGCCAGGGAATGGACGCGTTTCCCTTCCCCGAACTGGCTGAACGCGTCTGGAAGAACTATTACATTCCCGGCGGAAAACCCGAGGGTCAAGCCTACAAGATGCCGCCGATGCAGGCCAAAGACGGCCCCCGTGAGTTCCGCGAAATCTGCGTCGTGGCCAACTTCGTGGAAGTCTGGCTTGCCCGTCAGGGCCACTCCAACCCCGTGGGCGTCAACTTCATGGAGAAACTCCAGCCGCCCCACCTGCCGTCCATTTACGGCGCCATGCTCGGCGGCGTCAGCTACGTGCTGATGGGCGCCGGTATCCCGATGAAGATCCCCGGTGTCCTCGACCGCTACGTCCGCCACGAGGAAGCCACATATCCTCTCTCCATCAGCGGGGCGAAGGAAGACGACGACGTCCTGATGCGCTTCAATCCCAGGGACTACATCCCCATCGACCTGCCAGACCTCGAAAGGCCGAAGTTCCTGGCCATCATCGCCTCCAGCGTGCTCGCCCAGACCCTCGCCCGCAAGGCCAATGGCAAAGTCGACGGCTTCATCATCGAAGGCCCCACCGCGGGAGGCCACAACGCGCCGCCCCGAGGCCAGCTCCAATTGAGCGATCGCGGCGAACCTGTCTACGGCGAACGGGACGTCGTGGATCTCGCCAAGATGCGGCAGATCGGCTTGCCTTTCTGGCTCGCCGGCGGCTTCGGCTCCGCCGATGCGGTGCAGTCGGCCCTGGCGAATGGCGCCGCCGGAGTTCAGGTGGGCACCGCCGTCGCCCTCTGCGACGAATCCGCCATGGATCCCGCCTTGAAGCGCCGGGTTCTCGATCAGGTCCTCAGGAACGAAATCTCGGTTTTCACCGATCCGAACGCTTCCCCCACCGGCTTCCCCTTCAAGGTCGCCCAGGTGGAGGGCAGCATTTCTCAGCAAGAGGTCTATTTAGCCCGGCCGCGCGTCTGCGACCTCGGCTATCTCCGCGAAGCCTACCGCGCCGAAGACGGCAGCGTCGGCTACCGCTGCGCCGCCGAACTGCCCGCCACCTATCAAGCCAAGGGCGGGGACGAACAGACAGAAGGCCGCAAGTGCATCTGCAACGCCCTGTTCTCGGCCATCGGCCAGCCACAGCAGCGCGGACCGCACTATCACGAGCCCCCGGTGGTCACCTCCGGCGACGACCTCGTCCACGCCGGCCGCTTCGTTCCCCCCGGCAAGTCCTCCTACTCGGCCGCCGACGTCATTCGCACTCTCCTCGAGACTGTGCCTGCGTGACAGCAGGAATCTCCATTGGCCCGGAGAAAGCGCCCCTTCGCGCGTGATTGTCAGGCTGAACCCTTCTTGGCTCACCGGTAGGGAGGCAAGCGCTCCGGTTCGCGGGAGCGCAGCCGCTGTCTCCGGCTCGAAGTCAAGAGTGAATGCCGCTCCGGCGGCGGCAGCCTTCCGGCATCTCGAGGGCGCCAATGATAGAATCCGGCAAGAATGTCCGATACACGCCGTAGTTTCTTCAAAGCAGCTTCCGCCGCCGCGACCGCCGCGCCGGCCGTCTTCTCCCAACAGGGCTCACCGAACGAACGTCTCGGCGTCGCCATGGTCGGGGTCGGCACGCGCGGCATCTATCTGCTCGAGCGCATGCAGGAGTGTCCGAACACCGACATCCGCGTCATCTGCGACCTCTACGACTCGAACCTCAAGCGCGCCGCCGACACCGCCTTCAACAAGAAAGCCGTCGTGATGAAGGAGTGGGAGAAAGCCATTGCGCAGCCCGGCGTCGACGCCGTCGTCATCGCCACGCCCGACTTCTGGCACGCGCCCATGGCCGTCCGAGCCGCGCAGCTCGGCAAGCACATCTACGTCGAGAAGGGCCTCTGCCGCACCCTCGACGAGGCCAAGGCCATCCGCAAAGCCGTCCGCGACGCCAAGGTCACCTTCCAGCTCGGCCACCATCAGAATTCGGAAGCGCCCTTCCTCAAGGCGCGCGAAATCTTCCAATCCGGCAAACTCGGCAAGACGCCCATGGCGCGGACTTATATCGACCGCACCAATCCCTGGCCCGAGTGGCAGTTCTACACCCGCTACGACAACCAGATCCTGCCGCCTGACGCCACCGCCGACTCCATCGATTGGGAACGTTTCCAGGAAGGCTCCAGCATCAAAGGCAAGTTCGACGCCGAGCGCTTCTTCCGCTGGCGTTGCTGGTGGGAATACGGCACCGGCATCGCAGGCGACCTCATGAGTCACCAGTGGGACGGCGTCAACCTCATCATGGGCATGGGCATCCCCGAGGCCGTCATGACCATGGGCGGACTTTACTACTGGAAGCAGGACCGCGAGGTCCCCGACCAGTGGCACACCATGTTCGACTACCCCAAGAAAGAGCTGCAGGTGATGTTCGCCTGCACCTTCGCCAACAAGCACCAGGGCACGAATACCTACATCCTCGGCCGCGAAGCCTCGATCGAAGTCGCCTCCACGTGGTGCCGCCTGTATGAGGCGGAGTGGAAGCCCGGCATCCGCGAGAAGCAGGCCGCGGCCATGAAGCGCGCCGGCGCCGCCGGCTTCGACCCCACCATCATCCAGACCGCCGACCCCATCTACACATGGAAACGCGGCGAAAACGAAGTCACCTCCCACCAGCGCAACTTCGTCGATTCCATCCGCGGCCTCGATAAGACCCGCTGCGGCCTCGACCGCGCCTGGGAAGAGGCCGTCACCATCGTCATGTCCGTGGAGTCCTACTTCAAGGAAAAGAAGGTGAAGTGGGACCCCGTGAACGAGCAGATCGTCTGAGGCGCTACCAGAGGAACTTCAACCCAAACTGGATCTGCCTCGGCGCATTCGCTTGGCTCGTGATCACGCCGAAGGCGGCGGACGTGACGCTGGTATTGGGCCCCCCAAACCGCGGGGTATTCATGGCGTTGAAGAACTCCGCCCGCAACTGGCTTGTGATGCGCTCGGCGATCCCGAACTCTTTGAAGATCGAGATGTCAAAGTTCCGCACGCTGTCGTTGCGGATGTCCGCCACGTAGGGGGACAGATTCCCCAGAGTAAACGCTGCGGGCTGGCTGAAAACCGTCTTGTCGAAATAGGCGTCCAGCCGCTCCTGCACCGGTCCGGTCTTCTTTCCGCTCTTCCCGTTGTTGTTCGGCCGCGTGCTAGGCGCGAAGAGACCCGACGTGTTGTTAGCCGAGATCGAGACCGGCGTGCCCGACTGGAAGGTCACGATGCTGTTCAGTTGCCATCCGCCGAACAGGAGATCGGCCAGCAGCGAGTCGCCGGTGTTCAGCGCGCGGCCGCGCCCGATGGGAAGGTCGTAGACGGCGCTGAGGACGAAGCGGTGAGCGATGTCCTGTCCGGCCAGCGCCCGGCTGTCTTCAATATTGTAGGTGTCCTGGTGGCTGCTGCCCGTATCCAGAATCTTGCCCCATGAATAACTTCCCTCGAACATGAAGCCCTGCGCGAAACGCCGCTTGAACGTGTTTTGCAGCGCATGGTAGATGGAATTGGAACCGGGATAGTACAGCGGTACAATACTGGTGAACTGCGGGTAAGGCCGCAACAACTGGCCGCGCGCGATGGTGGAGGAAAGATGCACCCCATTGTTCACGATGCCGAAGAAGGGATTGGGCACCCGCTCGTTCAACCTCGAGCCGAGTGAGAGGTACTGCGGGTCGAGCTGGTTGAAATCCATCCCGCTTTCCGAACTGCTGCTGAGATTTGTCCCCCGGTTGCCCACATAGGCGAGTTCCAACAGCGTCTGCCCGGGCAGTTCGCGCTGAATGGTGAAGTTCCACATCTTGTTCAGCGGCGAGGGCGAGTCCGGCCAAAAGGCCTGCAGATTCGCTCCGGCCTGGGTCAGCAGTCCGTCCGATGCGCCCGGCGCCTCGCGGAATCCCTCCGGGTATGGGTTCTTCAGCACGTTGAACGGCGTGATGCCGTCGGTGGTGGTCACCCACGGATACTCGACCCGGAAGCCGAATGGGCCGACAGTCCCCTGCGCCGCCTGCCGCGACGGGCCGAAGAAATGGCCATATGCGCCCCGAATGACCGTCTTCGAATCGGCCTGATAGGCGAATCCGATTCGCGGCGAGACATTGTTGAGATCCTTGTTGAACTGCGTCCTCGGATTGCCATCCACTCCGACGAATCTCACCCCGCCCCTCAGATTCGGATATCCAGGAACGGCGCCGGCCAGCGGAGACCGGGCGGTCTCGTCGAACCAGTTCATGCGGTCATACCGCTCAGTTCGGGGAAAGTCGATCTCATAGCGGATCCCCAGATTCAGCGTCAGCTTCGAAGTCACGCGCCAGTCGTCCTGGAAATAGAAGCCGTGGTAGGGGCTCTGGGATGCGACGTTCTTCCAGTTGCGAATGAGCACATTCCCCGTCGTTCCTGTGCCCAGCAATAACGACGCAAGCCCGTTTCCGGCGGTGGCGCTGGCCGTGTTGGGATTTGGCCCCTGCGTGAACCCGGCGCTGAAGTTGAAGGTCCCCGCCGAGCGGGCCTCCCAAACGTTCACCCGGATCAGCCGGCCTTCCCATCCGAACTTCAAAGTGTGATTGCCGCGGACCGTGCTCAGGTTGGACAGGAGAGTAAAGGTGTTGAACGTGCTGTACCGGTGGTCGTTTCCTCCGAGGTTGACATAGCCTGAAGCCCCGAAACGCGGGAACATCTGCCGGTCGACCGCGGAGTCGATCGAGGCGGGAAGACCAAGACTGGAGGGAAGGAATCCCAGCCCCTGATTGTTGTAGTCGAAGATGGAGCGCGAAAGCCCCATCCGGGTTGTCCAGACCGTTCTCGAAGAAAGGGCGTTTGTGTAGTCCACCGAGGCGGAGGGCTGAATGACGCCCTGAATCACGCGGCCTTCGGCGATGGTTAGATCGCTCGGGAAGTATTGGGGCGGAGCGTTCTCGTTCTTGCGCCAGGAAAACCGTCCGAAGATTCGCTGAGTGCCGGTCAGGTTCTGGTCCAGCCGGCCGTCAAACTGATCCTGATCGAAGGACTGCGATCCGGTGTTGAAAAAGTTGTTCAGGTTGGTCACGGCGTTGGTCGTGGTGTTGGGCTGCGGGTAGTACTTAATGACATTCCGGGCGACCGGGTCGATCATCGAGGCGGGGATGACGTTGCCGGGGAACTGGTCGCGGACGAACCCGCCGCCGGCCGCGGCGCGGGTGGAGAACGGGTCGAAAATCCGAATCATTTGCCCATTGGAGGCGAACGTCTGACTGAAGTCGCCGGCGCGCTGCAGCGCGGTCGGCACGGTAGTCGTCGTGTTGCCCAGGCTTCGCTGGCGCAGCCCCTCGTAGCTTGCAAGGAAGAAGGTGCGATTCTTCACGATCGGCCCGTTCGCCATTCCGCCGAACTGGTTTCGCTTGAAGCTGCCGAGCGGGACGCCCTGCCGGTTACTGAAAAAATTGTTCGAGTCCAGGACTGAGTTTCGCAGGAACCAGAAGAGGCTGCCGTGCAGCTCGTTGCCCCCGGACTTGTAAACGACATTCACGATCCCGCCGTTGCTCCGGCCGAACTCGGCCGAGTAATTCGAGCCCATCACTTTGAATTCGGCGATCGCCTCGACCGGCGGAAAGGTGGAGTTGCCGGAAAACCCGTTGACTGTTGGATGGGCGGTGCTGACGCCATCCACGAGGACGTCAAGCATTGAGTTGCGCGCCCCGTTGATGCCGTAGTCCGTCCCGTAGGTCGTACTGACGCCCCCCGTGACGCCCGGCGTCAGAAACAGCAGCGAATAGACGTTCCGCGAGTTCAGCGGCAGCTCAATGATCCGCCGGTTGTCCACCACTTTGCCCAGCACCGAATCGACTGTTTCCAACGCGCTCGCGTCGGCCACCACTTCAACGGACTCGGCCACGTCTCCCACATCCAGCCGCACATCGATACGAGCCTGCTGCCCGACCGAGAGCAGGATCCCCTTCCTGACAGTCTGCTTGAAGCCGGTCGCCGAAACCTGCAGTTGGTACTCCCCGCGCGGCAGCTCGTTGAAGGAGAAGTACCCATCCTGATTTGCGGAGTTGCGCAGCACGCGGTTGGTTGTGATCTCAGTCAATTCAAGCGAAGCGCCGGCGATGACACCTCCGCTCGCATCGATGACCGAGCCGAGGATGCGGCCCGTGAAAGACTGCGCCACGGCGGTCGAACCCGCCAGACACAACACGACGCCGAGACGAAGAAGCGTTTCCATATTCAGCCCCTCTCTTTCAAACCAATGTACGACATGTCCATTGAAATCTAACCCGCCGGGAGTTACAGGCAGGCTAGAAACCTGAGAATTTGCGGTTGCAGACCCATCGGTGGTTTGAGCCCCCTTAGAACACCCGCCCAATCCTCAAGAACAGTCGCCGGTCTCCCTGGTCGCCCACAGCGCCGCCAAAATACACCACCCCGATGATGGTTTCGCCCAGAAGGCCGGCCGCCACGCTGTGCCGCGGCTTGCCGGACTCCGGCTTCGCCCAGGCGTTGCCAACCTCGTAGCCTCCGGTGAGATAGAACTTGCCGAACAGCGAAAGCGAATTCTCGCCAAGCGCGCGCAGCACCCTCGCCCCTCCGTAATAGAAGCGCGAGCCGTTCAATTGGCTGCGCGCCAGCGCATCGAGCCGGTAAACGCCGCCAAGCGTGAACTGCGCGTTCAGAGCTTCCTCGTTCGGGCCCGCCCCGCCGACGAAGTTCAGCTGCAGCGAGTACCGGTCGTTGAAGGGATGGGCGTAGTTGTACACCGCCGTGGCGGATAGATACTGCCGATTGACTCCAGGATGGTCGAGCACCCACGCGCCCGAAAGAGAAAGGCGCTGTCCCCGTCTCGGTACCAGCGCGCTGTCCTGCCCTTCGTGCGTCCAGCGAAGGTGCAAGTCGCTGTACCGGCCCTCCACTTCTTCAAACGCTTCCACCCCCTTGGTGACGCCGATCCGGTGGTTCCCCACCGTGTAACCTGCGCGGAGCTCGCGAAACCGGCCGAATGCGTAGCCGATGTCCACCGCGCCATCCATCTCCCTCGTGATGAAGTCGGAGATCACTTCCTCGTTCTGATAGAGCGGCCGTGAATCCTCCGTATAGGCGAATCGCGGCGCGACGAACCATTTGCCGCCCTTCAGCCGGTAGTAATACTCCGTGGACGCTTTGTTCAATACACCGATCGACAGATCCGTGCGCCACTCCGATGCGGGACCGCCGAAATCGAGGAAGTAGAGCCGGCCGCCGACCCCGAAGCGGAACCCCTCCTGCCGGGACGCGTCCAGCAGCAAGCCGATCCGCAGGAATGGCGGGCCCTGCTCCTTCTCTCTGGCCATGACGCGAATTCCCTGCGATTCGCCGCGCTTGATGAACCCGTACGTCGCCGATTCGTAGCGTCCCATTCCCGTCAGCTTGGTGAGCTCTTCTTCGATGTGGGGGATGTCGGCCGGCTGATCGGGATCGCCCTTCACGGAGGCGATCAGGCTCTCTCGCCGCCGCGGCGCGATGTCCTGATCCACCTCGATCACCTCAGGTCTGATGTCGTAAGGCCTGCGCCGGGCCTGCCGCCGCTTCTGGAATGCGTCGTAGTCGCCCTCACTTAGCGCAAAGCGATCGAGCATCGCCTTCTTCTTCTCCGCGGCAGCAACGCCCCGGCCGACAAACTCCTTCCACTTCAAATAGTCGCCTGTCTCCAATCCTTCCAGGAGCGGCATGACCAGCAGATCCGCCGCGCCGATGCTCGCGCGCTCGTTGGCGGCGATCATCACGCTGATGCTGCGCCCCGCGATCGACAGCAGGCTGTTGAGCTTGGAGACGTCGGGCGGTTTGTCCAGCACAACGGCGATTACGACGTCGGCGCCCATCTTCTTCACGAGATCCACTGGGATGTTGTTCAGCACGCCGCCGTCCACCAGCAGCATGCCGTCCTTTTTGACTGGCGCGAAGATGGCCGGCAGCGACATGCTCGCTCTCAACGCCTCCCCGAGCGAGCCCTTGTCGAAGACGACTTCTTTGCCCTTGACCAGATCCGTCGCCACGCAGCGGAACGGCGTCGGCAGAGCGTCGAAGCTGGACATCTCGTGGTAGGGAGCGGCGAAGCGGGCGATGGTGAGGCCCACCCCGTGGCCCGCGGAGAGCCCGGAGGGCAATCCAATTCCCTTCTTGAGGCCGAACTCGAATGCGGTCGGGTATTCACGCTGATCCTCCTTGCGGCGGAACGCGGACTGTCGGAAATCCGGCGTCTGCGCGAGAACCGCCTGCCAGTCTACGCCGCCGAGAAACTGTTCGATTTCGTCCGATGTGTATCCGGCCGCATACAGCCCTCCGACGAGCGCGCCCATGCTCGTGCCCGCCACGGCGTCGATGGGAATGCGGTTCTT
This sequence comes from uncultured Solibacteraceae bacterium, assembly GCA_964461075.1. GTDB lineage: Bacteria > Acidobacteriota > Terriglobia > Bryobacterales > Bryobacteraceae > JACADU01. The sequence goes on from CAYWST010000072.1 coordinate 10,295, forward strand.
CTCGAGCCACTTGATCACGCCGACGTGCGAGAGGCCCAAAGCGCCGCCGCCAGATAAGGCCAGACCGATTCGCGGCCGTTGTTGAGCGGCGAGTGGAATAGAGATTGCAGCCAGCAGCAGGAGAATGCGCATAAGCAACCCGGATCTCCCATGCTAACCTGAGTTTCGATGGCAGTCGATGTCGAGCCGCGTGGGGCGGGCGGCTCAGCAAATCCGGAAATTCAGTCAGCTTGGGCCCCCGGCTCGTGGCAGCGGTTGCCCGCGCTTCAGCAAGCCGCTTATCCGGATCCCGCCGCGCTCGATGCGGCTCTCGCCGAACTATCAAAGCTCCCCCCGCTGGTCACGAGTTGGGAAGTCGCCGCCCTCAAACAGCAGCTTGCGCTCGCCGCCCAGGGTAAAGCCTTCGTTCTGCAAGCCGGTGATTGCGCCGAACGATTCGCCGATTGCTCTTCCGCCCGCATCACCAATCAGCTCAAAATCCTCATCCAGATGAGCCTGGTGCTCGTGCAGGGCGGAGGCCGTCCGGTCGTCCGCATCGGCCGGTTCGCCGGCCAGTATGCCAAGCCCCGATCGGCGGACTTTGAAACCCGCGGCGGTGTCACGCTTCCCTCCTATCGCGGCGACCTCATCAACCGCCCCGAGTTCTCCGCGGAATCGCGCACACCCGACCCGCAGCTCCTCCTGCGAGGGTACGAGCGCGCCGCGTTGACGCTCAATTTCATTCGCGCCCTCGTCAAGGGCGGCTTCGCCGATCTTCACCACCCCGAATACTGGGACCTCGATTGGGCCAGGTCTTCACCCAAGTTCGACGAGTACCGCCGACTCGTTCACTCCATCACCGACAGTCTGCAGTTCATGGAGAACGTCCTTGGCATCCCCGCCTCCGGCAGTGAGCGCATCGACTTCTTCACCAGCCACGAGGCGCTGCATCTTGGCTATGAACAGGCGCAGACCCGGCGCGTGCCGCATCGTCCGGGCTGGTTCAACCTATCCGCGCATTTCCCCTGGATCGGGATCCGCACTTCGGCGCCAGGCGGCGCCCACGTCGAGTACGCCCGGGGAATCGAAAACCCCGTCGGCGTGAAAGTCGGCTGCGCCACGCCGCTCGCCGACCTCCCCAGGCTGCTTGAAACGCTCAATCCCCATGCGCAGCCCGGCCGCTTGACCCTGATTCATCGCTTCGGCGCTTCGCGAGTCGCCGACTCTCTTCCCGGCCTCATCGACGCCGTGCGCAGGACTGGCCATCCCGTAGTCTGGATGTGCGACCCGATGCACGGGAACACGCACACCACAGCCAACGGCTTCAAGACCCGCCGCTTCGACGAGATCGCCGCCGAATTGGAGCGGAGTTTTCTGATCCATGCCGCGGCGGGCTCGCATCTTGCGGGCATTCACATCGAGTTGACCGGCGAAAACGTCACGGAGTGCATCGGCGGCGCCCGCGGTCTCGCCGAGGACGACCTTGTGCGCGCCTATGAGAGCGAGGTCGACCCACGCCTCAACTACGAACAGGCTCTCGAGATCGCCCTGTTGACCGCCAAGCTCCTGAAACGCCAGCGATGATCACTGTTTGCCTGTTGCTGTTCTCCGGCCTCGACCCTTGCGCCGCGGACACCTCCAAATGGCATGTCCTCCGCCACGGCCCCGAGGAGATCCGCTACTCCCGCGCGGACGGCTTCCTCTATCTGGCCCTCCGCAACATCGGTCTGCGCCCCACCCATGTGGACGTCGTCTGGCGCGAACTCGGCTTCCGCGGATCCGCCCGCGTCTTCGACATCACCGCCAACAAGGACGAAGGCAAAGTCCATGCCGGTTTCGCGAAAAAGCTCCCGCCCGGCGCCTGCGCCGCCTACCGCCTCCTCCCTCCCCCCAATTAACCCGAAATTGTGGCAGGCACCATTTCCCGCCCCCGAAATTGTGGCAGGCACAATTATCGCAAAGCTTAGAAATAGAACTTCGCGCCGAGGACAGTCCGCCGGGCGTCAAGCGTGGACGTATATTGTCCAAACGTGCCGCTCACCTGCCGGCCCGCGGCATCGAACCGCGCAGTTGTGTCCACACCTTGGAAACTTGTGTGGTTAAAGAAGTTATAGAACTCGAAGCGGAATTGCAGCCGGTAGCGCTCGTCCTTCGACAAGGGAATGTTCTTGTAGAAGGAGACGTCAAAGACGTTCTGGCCCGGTCCGCGGAAGACATCCTTCGGGGCGTTGCCGATGCCAAGCTCAGCGCGCGTCGGAGGCGCGAAAACGTCGGTCCGGAAGTGCTTCAACTCCGTCCGCTCTCCCTTCGGCAGAATCGGATTCGAAAGCACATTGATGCGGCTGTCGACGCCCGCTCCGCTCGCGCCGGTGAGGTCGGTGGCCGTCACAAGCGAATATCCCACGCCGGACGGCGCGCCGCTGATGAATGAGGTGACGCCCGCGACGTCCCAGTTGTCGAAGACCCACTTGGCCACGGGGTTGTCCCAGACGCTGCTGAGCTTCGGGATGTTGTAGGTGTAATTGAACACAAAGTTGTGCGTCCGGTCGAAATTGCCCTTGCCGTAGTTCCGCATGCGGAAGTCGAGAAACGGGTTGACCGCGTCGTTGTTCCCGTTCACGAAGTTCATCGACTTCGACCAGGTCCAGGAAAGACCGAACATCAATCCTTTGGAGAACCGCTTGTTCACCTGCGTCTGCATCGAATGGTAATTGGAGTTGGACGCCATTTCGATGTAGACGATGTCCGCATAACCCGGCTTGCTCCTGAGGAAATTGTCCGGCAGCGGCGTGTTCCCCGTCGTGGGGTCGATACTTGACGGCTGGAATTTCGTTCCATAGTTGAGCGCGTTGAGGCTCCGGCGATGAAGCAGATGCCGGGCGACGCTGCCGACGTAGGCGACGTCGAGAACGCTGCCCCACCCGATGTTCTGCTGTACGCCGAAACTCCAGTTGTAAACGCGCGGCGGATCGTAGTCCTTCTGAAAAGCGGTGACGCCGGGAGGCGACGTCCGTAACGGGCTCCGTAGGAGGGCCGCAATCTGACCGACGGTGGCCGTGTTGGTGATCGTGTTTGGCGGCAGTTCGCGGTGGATGAGAATCTGGTCGTCGTTGAACCGGTCGTAGAAGACTCCGGCGCCGCCGCGAATCGCCGTCCTGCCGTTGCCGAAAACGTCGTAGGCGAAGCCGAGGCGCGGGGCGAACTGAATCCCCGGCGTGTTCGCCAGGTGCTCAAAGACGACGTTCATCCCCTGGAATGGCGGGAGCGGGCTGGTGGCGAACTGCCCGATCACCGCGGCGGGCAACTCCTGCCCGGTGACGGGGTCCCGGCCAACCCGTTGGCCGGCCGCGTTGCGGTAGGGCTGGATCAGCGGCGGTTGCTTGGCGGGGTCGTACAGCGAGGAATCCCACGATGACAGGAAATCGTCGTCGCTCCAACTCGGCTGGATGAAGTACATCCGCAGCCCGTAATCCAGTGTGAGCCGCCGGCTGACCTTCCAGGTGTCCTGGGCGTACCATTCAACGTTGAGGTAGCGCGCATGACCCGATGGATGGTTCGTCGCTTCGGTGTAGTTCTGAACCGAGCCCAGAATCGCGTTGGAGTATGCGTAGTTCGTCTCCAACGGGTTGTTCACGTCTCGATTGAAGTTGAACGTTCCGTTGAAGGCCGAGGCGCGGGCCGCGTTCCGTGTTGTGCGCTCGATGTAGATCCCGAACTTCATGTTGTGCGAGCCCTGAATCCACGAGAAGTTGTCGTTATAGTTCCAAATGTTGTTTGTGCCGAAGAATGGATAGCGCTGTTCGATGTTGAGAACTCCCGCATTCGGCACACCGCCGAAGTTGGCGTTGGGGATCAGGTTGTCCGGATTGGACGAAGGGTAGAACTGAGGCAGATTCAGCCCGATCTTTGAGCGGACGTTGCGGTCGAGTCCCTCCTGGTTGAGCGGCTCGACAAGCTGCTTTGCGCGATTGATGCCGAAAGTGAACTCATTCACCTTTGTCGGGCTGAATGTGTGGATGAGCGTAGCCACCGATCCGACGGACCGGATGTCGTACTTGATCGGCAGTTGCGGCCAACTGGAACTGGCGAGCACGAAATTGAATTCGCCCTTGAAGGCTTCATAATCCTGAATGCCGCGCCAATAGAACTGCGTCCCCGGCCGGATGTTCCAATCGATCCGCAGCACGGAGTCCCGCCGCGGCTGATCGACGGTGGATTGGATCAGTGCGTTGTACGACCGCGCCGGGTCGACCGCGTTCGGCAGCGGCATGATGTTCAGCAGCGCCTGACCGTTCTTGTCGATCCGGTTCGCGGGGACAATATTGCCCGGGAATGGGGTGCGGTTATTCATCGGGTCCCAGATCGGGATCAGTCTGCCGTTTTGATCCAGCGAGTCGGAAAAATTCCCCTGACGCTCCGCCGCGGTCGGAAACGTCCTCCGGACAAGGGCTGTGGGGTACTTTCTGGGGAGGAATTCCTGGCTCCAGAAGAAGAACAGCTTGTCGCGGTCCTTGTTGAACTTGCCCAACGTGATCGGACCACCGATGAAGTAACCGGGGTAGTTGAAGCGGTACTGAGGCTTGGGCAGCTTATCGCGGTTGCGGAAGAACTCATTCGCGTTGAGCGCCTCATTGCGGAGGAAATAGTACGCGCCGCCGTGAAGCTCTTTGGTTCCGCTCTTGATGACAGTATTGATCGTGCCGCCGGAGGATCGCCCGTATTCCGCTTGATAGTTCGACAGCAGAACCCTGATTTCGGCGACGGCGTCGATGGAAGGCGCGAGATAGGGGCCGGTCATCGAACCGGTGTCGAGCGACGAGACGCCGTCCAGCGTCAGGTTGAGCGTGCCCGTCCGGCCGCCGTTGACGCTCACGCTGGAGAGGTTGTTCCACCCCGGGGCGTTTCTGTTTTGGGTATCGACAATGCCGGGCAGCAGCTTCAGCAGTCCAAGATAGTCGCGACCCTTGAGCGGAACGTTCTGCGTCTGCTCGGTCGAGATCAGCCCGCTTCGTTCGGCCGACTGCGTCTGCAGGCGCGCAACCTCCGCCTGCACTTCCACCGTCTGCGAGATCTCGCCCAACTCAAGCACCGCCGCCTTCAAGACCAGCCGCTCCGTCGAAGTGAGGACAAAGTCCGATTGCTCGTATTTCTTGAATCCCTTTGCGGTCACTGAAAGCCGAAAAGTCCCGGGAAGAATCTGCGTGAAGACGAAATCCCCATTGCCTCCGGCGATGGTCTGCCTCGTCTGGCTCGTCTGCACGTTGACCAGGGTGACTTCCGCGCCCGGAACGGCGGCGCCCGATTGATCGGTGACCGTGCCTGAAATGGAACCCGTAAGGCCCTGGCCGAAAACCGGAGCGGTCAGCGCCGCAGTGAAGAGGAGAACCCAAAGTCGTTTCATGGTTGGCGATACCCTTAGCGTGATTGGAACGATATCACAGTTGCGGGCCCGTGAGGACTCCTTTGACAGCTGCGGCTTTTGATAGACTGCCCACGGTTTAGGAGGTTCAAGTGCGTCGCTCGTGCATTCTCGTCTGCCTGCATCTCCTCTCCGCCTGTTCCATGGCGCAGGAATCACGCGGTTGGATCCTTGGCCGCGTCACCGATCCCTCCGGCGCCTCCATCGCCGGCGCAAAGGTGATTGCTCTGCACCTGGCCCAGAACACCCAGACCAGCGGCGTCACCAACACCGAGGGCAACTACGAAATCCCTTACCTGCTCCCGGGAGAATACCGTCTGACTGCCGAAGCCGCGGGTTTCTCAAGGGCGGTTCAGGAGAAGATCGAACTGCGCACCGCCGATCGCCTCGCAATCAACTTCCAGCTTCAGGTCGGCGCCATCGCCGACTCGGTCACCGTCAGCGCGGAAACCCCGATTCTCGAAACCACGACCGCCAGCGCCGGCCTGCTCATGGACGAACGGCGCGTCAGGGAGCTTCCGTTCGTGGGCGGCAACGCGATGTATCTCACGAGGCTCTCTGCGGGGGTCATGGCGAGCGGCGGCCACTCCGCCGGCAATCCGACGGACTTGGGCGGCGCAACAGGCGTCATCGTGAACGGGACCCGCGGCGGCAACAGCGAAGCCTCCCTCGACGGCGTACCGAATATGCAGGGAACCAGTTCCGCCTACTCTCCGCCGCAAGACCTGGTTCAGGAATTCAAGGTGCAGACCACCAACTACGACGCCACTGTCGGCCGGGCATCCGGCGCCGTGGTCAACGTGTCGATGAAATCCGGGACCAATGATCTGCACGGCACGGCCTATCTGAACGACTCACGAATCCGCTCCGTCCCCTGGTTCTCCTCGGGCTGGCTTTACGACCCCGCCACCGGGCCCGTCACCGACGAAAAGCGCGCGCAGGCGTCGCCCGGCTGGCTCCACCAGCGGTGGGGCGCCACCTCCTCCGGCCCCATTCACATCCCCAAGGTCTACGACGGACGCAACCGCAGTTTCTGGACCTTCGGCTATGAGGGCCTCAAGATCAACCGCCAGCCCACCTTCTTCGCCACCGTCCCCGCCCAGGAGCAACTCAAAGGCGACTTCTCCGCCCTGCTGAAGGCTGGCCCTGTCTATCAGATCTACGACCCCGCCACAATCGCCGCCGCCCCCGGTGGCCGCTTCTCGCGCCAGCCCCTGCCCGGCAACATCGTCCCTGCCTCGCGCATCGATCCTGTCGCCTCCAAGATGCTCTCTTACTACCCCGCGCCGAACACCGCCGGAACCGCCGACGGCCGCCAGAACTTCTTCGGCATCCAGAAGGAGCCCAAGGACTACAAGGGCTTCGTCTCCCGCCTCGACCACACCATCAGCGAGAAACACCGCATCTTCGGCCGCGTCAACTGGACCGATTACATCACCGGCGTTCAGACCCTGCCCACCATTGCGCAGGGAACGACGACAACGCAGAAAAACTTCTCCACCGTTCTTGACGATGTGTACGTTTTTAATCCGCAATTGCTGCTGAACGTTCGTGCCGGATTCACTTACTTCTCGCCGAACACCTACCCGATCTCCCGCGGCTTCGATATCACGACACTTGGTCTGAGCCCCTCCCTCGTCTCCGAAATCACCAGGTACGCCGACCCCACCGGGCTCGCCTTCCCCGTGGTGTACATCGACGAGGGCGCATACACGCAGTTATCCGCCGACGGCGGTAATCCTCAAACCCGCTACTATCAGACTTACCAGGGAACTCTCACGAAGATAGCCGGAAACCACTCCTTCCGCGCAGGCGGCGATTTCCGCATCTTCCGTGAATCGACCGGAAACTTCGGCAACGTGGCTCCGCGGTACGAGTTCTCCCGCACGTGGACCCGCGGCCCCCTCGACACCTCCCCGGTGGCTCCCATCGGCCAGGGACTCGCCTCCGCGCTGCTCGGCCTTCCGACCGGCGG
>CAYWST010000073.1:0-17550 GCA_964461075.1 uncultured Solibacteraceae bacterium
CCGCGCCCCCCCGGGCCGCGGCAGTTTTGTTTGTGTGCCTAGCTTGTTCGACAGCTTGAGAGCGGAAGTCCCTTTGACAACCTGATGGAGGTGAGGTCATGACCCGTCTCAAGTCAGGCGCATCGTTCAAACTCCTCACCTAGACTCCTCCTGCCGGCTCCCCTGTAGTACTTCAAACGATTGAAACAAAACATCTTCCCCGATTCTTCCGCGTCGCTCCGGCGCCCTCGAAATGCATCGAGTCCTCAGGCGTTTCTGAAGTCTCATCTTAGGTATTCAGTTGATTTGAGTAGCCGGGAAGTACTGTTACCGTTGAACTAGCAACGACGAGAAGTTGCAGGGAGAGGAGAAATACAAAGAATGAAGAAGCTCAACACACTCATCTTGAAACTGCGGATCCTGAAGGACACCCGCGGTCAGGACCTCATCGAGTACGCTCTGATGGCCGGTTTCGTCGCGGTTGCCGCTGGCGCGATCGTCCCTGGCGTTGCCGAATCGATCAAGACCATTTTCGGCAAGGTCAACAACGTGCTCAGCACTTCGGCCCAGGAAGGGAACTAATCCCGCGTCGGCTGGATCAATCTGCTCGAAATCAAGGCCGGATGGGGGTCCTCCCCCATTGCCGGCCTTTCTTCTTTTTGAGCCGCCATCGCCCCAGAAATTGTGGCAGGCACCAATTCGCTGAGCGGGAATTGTGCCTGCCACAATTTCGTCGGCCCGAATTTGCAATGCCCCTCTCGGACCCCGCCCCCCCCCGCCGGCCCGCCGGGTCCGGGTTCGCTCGCCTCGCTTGCAGCTTGCTCGCCTTTCGGCATGATCTCGTTCGGGGGTTCGCTGGGGGTGGGTTAGCAGCCTTCCTTTACGGAGGCCGGTAGGGTGTCAGGTAGGTCAACCAGCGGTTTGTTTGGTAGGTCCGAACAGAAGCGAACCCCCGTCTCCGCCCAAGACTCTCCCTCCCTCTCCTCGCCCGTTTCTTTTGATGCTGCGCAAACACAACAAAACAAATGGAATATAATTCTGATTCGCGTGGCACGGCTTTTCGTCTTCGAGCCCCGCAGCGGTTTCTTGACATGGATCTATTCTGTTTTCAAATACTTAGAGTTTGAGCGCGCCACCTCCCCTTCAGCTCCGCTTCAAAAAGAAACTCCCCAGAGATCCCCCAGCGGGCAGGATCTCCGGGGGCGGCTTTTCTTCTGCCGCCCGTTTCGCGCCCAGCCCTGTTAGCCTTTCACCACCACGTTAATCAACTTGCCCGGCACAATGATCGTTTTCACGACGACCTTCCCAACGAGCAACTGCTGGATGCGCTCGTCCGCCATCGCCGCCGCCTGCTGCTCCTCCTGCGACGCCCCGTTTGCAACCGTCACCTTGCTCCGAAGCTTCCCGTTCACCTGCACCGGAATCTCCAGCGTCTCTTCCCGCGCCAGATCCGCGTCATACTTCGGCCACGCCTGCTTGAAGACCGGACCCTCCAGCCCCATCAGCGTCCACAGTTCTTCTGCCGCGAACGGCGCGAACGGCGCCAGCAGCAGCGTCAATGTCCGTGCGCACTCCCGCCGCGCCGCTGCGCTCATTCCGCTTTCGCACGCCGCAAGCTCGTTCAGCAGCTCCATCAACGCCGCTACCGACGTGTTGAAGTGCCACCGGTTGTCGAAATCGGCAGTCACCTTCCGGATCGTCTGATGCAGCTTCCTCAACGCGCGCGCGTCCGTCTCGCCCGAGCCTTCCTCGGCGTCCGCATTCCGCGTCACCCACTTGAACAGCCGCGTCAGAAAGCGATACTGCCCCTCGACGCTCGACTCGTTCCAGTCCATGTTCTTTTCGGGCGGCGCAGCGAACAACGTGAACAGCCGGCACGTGTCCGCGCCGTACTTCTCCACCATCTCATCCGGGTCGACGATGTTGCCTTTCGACTTCGACATCGTCTGCCCGTTCAACTGGACCATGCCCTGCGTGAACAGGTTGCGGAACGGTTCGTCTACTTTCACGAGTCCGATGTCCCGCATCACCTTGCACCAGAACCGCGAGTACAGCAGGTGCAGGATCGCGTGCGTCACGCCGCCGATGTACTGGTCCACCGGGAACCATGGCTCCACCACCTTCGGGTCGAACGGCAGCGATCCGTTCTTCGGATCGACGTAGCGGAAGAAGTACCACGACGAGTCCACAAACGTGTCCATCGTGTCCGTCTCTCTATGCGCCTCGCCGCCGCACTTCGGACACGCCGTCTTTACGAAGCTCTCCAGTTGCGCCAGCGGGCTCTTACCCTTGCCCGTGAACTGCGCCTCATAGGGCAGCGTCACCGGAAGCTGATCGTCAGGCACCGGCACGACATCGCACTGCTTGCAGTGCACAACCGGGATCGGCGTGCCCCAATACCGCTGCCGGCTGACGCCCCAATCTTTCAGGCGATACGTGATCGACGCCTTTCCGAAGCCGTCCGCCTCGGCCTTCGCCGCCATCCGCTTCCGCGCCTCCTCGCTTGCAAGGCCGGACCACTCGCCCGAGTTCTCCACCACGCCGTAATCGCAGAACGCAGCTTCCATCGCCGGCCCGTCCGCCAGCGCCCCATCCACAGGACGGATCACCGGTACGACCGGCAGCCCGAACTTCCGGCAGAACTCGAAGTCGCGCTCGTCGTGCGCGGGCACGGCCATGATCGCGCCCGTTCCATACCCCCACAGCACGAAGTTGCCCACCCACACCGGCACTTCCGCTCCGTTATATGGGTTCACTGCGTAGGCCCCTGTGAAGAAGCCGTCCTTCACGATCGCCTCGGGATCTTTGCGGCTCTGATCGTCGATGATCGCCTTCAACCGCACTGCCAGCTCGCCCTGACAGAACTCCTTCGCCTTCGGATGCTCCGGCGCCAGAATCACGCACGTCGCGCCGTAGATCGTATCCACGCGCGTCGTGAAGACGCGGATCTTGTCACTCGAACCCTTGATCCCGAAGTCGATCTCCGCGCCTTCGCTGCGCCCGATCCAGTTGCGCTGCATCGTCAGCACCTGCGCCGGCCACCCGGCTTCCAGTTGCGCCATGTCGTCCAGCAACTGCTCGGCGTAGGCCGTGATCTTCAGGAACCATTGCTCCAGTTCGCGCTGCTCCACCGGGGTCGTCTCATGGCGCCAGCAGCAGCCGTCCACCACCTGCTCGTTGGCCAGGACCGTCGCGCACTCCGGGCACCAGTTCACCAGCGATTTCTTCCGGTAGGCCAGCCCCCGTTCGAGCATCCGCAGGAACAGCCATTGATTCCATCGGTAATACTCCGGCGTGCACGTGTTCACCTCGCGCTCCCAGTCGTAGGCGAAGCCCAGCCGCTGAAGCTGCGTCTTCATGTGCGCTACGTTGGAAAACGTCCAGTCCGCCGGGTGCTCGCCGCGCTTGATCGCCGCGTTCTCCGCCGGCAGTCCGAACGCGTCCCACCCCATCGGGTGCATCACGTCGTAGCCCTTCATCCACTGATAGCGGGCCAGCGTATCGCCGATCGAGTAGTTCCGCACATGGCCCATGTGCAGCCTGCCGCTCGGATAGGGCAGCATCTCGAGAACGTAGTAGCGCGGCTTCGAGCCGTCGTTCAGCGCTTTGTAGAGCCCGGCGTCTTCCTTCCAGCGGTCCGACCACTTGAGCTCGATTTCCTGATGGTTGTAGGGCTTTTCTGGCATAACGACTTCAGCGCATCCACATTGCGCCGGTCGTCGCCGGGCGAGTCGATCGGCGTCTCCAGCACGAACGCCTTGCCCCGAAGCTTCGGATGATTCAAGATCCTTCGAAAGCCGTCCAGCCCAATGTGGCCTTCTCCAATATTCGCATGACGGTCGAGACGCGAGTTGAACGCGCCCTTGCTGTCGTTGGCGTGAATCACCGGAATGCGCTCGAGTCCCAGCGTCGAAGCCACCTGCGTCACCGCCTTCTCGAGTCCGCCCCCGGAAGCCACGTCGAAACCCGACGCATACAGATGGCACGTGTCCAGGCAGAAGCCCGTGGGGAAGGGAAGCCGCGGCGCCGCGATCCGGTCCAGTTCTTTGAGCTCTTCGAGCGTGCGCCCGATCGTCGCTCCAGCTCCGGCGGTGTTTTCAAACAGCAGCGTGAAGCCGTCCATCCGGAGCCCTTTGGACGCTGCTTCGAGCGAAGCCGCCAGCGTCTCGAGCGCCTCTTCGAGCGATGCGTGATCCTTCGCCGACCCCGGATGCATCACCAGGTATTCGGCCCCGATCGCCGCCGCACGCTCCAACTCCCCGCGGAACGCCTCGATGCTCTTCCCTCGGATCACTTCGTCCTTCGCCGCCAGGTTGATCAGGTAGCTGTCGTGAATCACCAGCGGCGCAAGGTCATGCTCCGCGCGGTAGCCGCGCATCTGTTCGCAGCTTTCCTTCGAAGGCATCGACGCCCGCCACATCCGCGGGCTCGCCGAGAAAATCTGAAAGCAGTTCGCGCCCAGCTCCACGGCTTTCTTCGCCGCGTTCACCAGCGCCCCTGAGGAGGAAGTGTGAATCCCGATTCGCACGCCCTCCCAGGATAGCCTTGCACGCTACTGCGCGTAGCGCACTTCGAATCCTACCGTCGCGCTCAGCGGCCTGCCTTCCGACAGCACCTCGGCGACAACGGCATAGCGGCCTTCCGGCAATGGACGGTCTCCGTGCGCCAGCGGGATCGTCTCCACCCAGTTTTTCTCGCCGTTAATCACTTCTTTCCCGGTGACTGGCATGAACAGCCGCGCCGCGGCCCAGTGGTAGACCACTTCGCCCCGCGAGTCGTAGATGACGATGTTAAACCGCTGGCTCGAATTGAAGTTCAACTCCATCGGTTCGCCGGTCCCATTGCGCACCGTCAGCCGCGCCGTCATCACCGGAATCGAACGCGCCGGATCGACTGGCGGCATCATGTTCGCCCAGTAAGTGTGCTTGTCGAGCGTCAACGAGAATCCCGCCTCGCCTCCGCCGATCACGGTCGAGCCGAGCCGCGCGTAGATCAGGTCATAGGTTCGCGGTCCGGCGATGGTCAGCGAGGTGCGTTGAACCAATCCCACTGAAGGCAGGAAAACGTCCCGGTCCAGTCCCGCGTCCGCGCAGGAGCCCGGCACATACTTCACCGAGAGCGCGTTCTTGAATTCGCCGATCGGGCCTTTGTACGGCCATTCCCTGCTTTCCACCACCGCGCTCGAAGCGCAGAAGTCGCTGCCCGGCTTGAAAGTCGCCGGCGGCTGTGCCGCGAAGTCGATCCAGATCTCCTCGGCGCGCGCCCGCTCGCTCCACATCCATACCCGGCCTGCGTCATCGGCGCGAAGCCAAACGCGATTCTGCTCCTGAAAGCCCTCGACGAGAAAATACTCGCGTCCGTTGAATGTCTGCGTCTGTTTCACCTCCACGGCGAAAACCGAAGAGAAGGATCGGTCGACGCTGCGATACACCCATTGATGCCCCGTTGCCAGGGGAAAGTAATCCGTCTGCCCGAAGGCGCACGCGGCCATCAGCAGGCTGGCAGAAATTGTTTTTGTTCCAAGCATGTTGTTTCAATACACCCAGAATTTGGGGCGTCAGTGCCCCTCTTCTCAGACGGCGAGGAACTGTTCGGCGTTCCATCTCAGCCGGATCTCCGGAATCGCGGTCGAGCCGGTAGAGCTCGACAAACATGATCGTAAAGCCTTGAGAGTTATAGGTTCCTTGCTCCTGCGGCAGCGGACGCCGCGCGCAAGGAGTTTACTTCTTCAAACATTGCCTGTGTGAGATGGACTCGGTTATTGCACGGCGGGCCATTCCGTCGGCATCGCCTTGCTCAGGTCGCGGGCGAGTTGCGCGTATCGCTCTTCCTCGAAGCGCGACCAGGGGTGATCGATCCGGCGCTGATCGAAGAGAGTCTGGTGCAAGTCCAGAAATGAGTCGGAGACGGAGGCGGAGACGATCGTCAAGTTACGGTCGAGGCGGTAAAACACCAGGTGCTGGCCCGGCGGGTGGAGATTCTCATCCACGCCGGCGATCAGCCCATCCGGTTGCATCTGTAGAACGTCCGCGGCGTCGTACTGCGCGCCAACGATCCGGTTGACGCACGTTCTGGGGAGGAAGATTCGCTAGATTTCGACGCCCGGCGCCACCCCGGCCATTTGGTAAGAGGGAGCCGTTGGTTCCTCGCCCGCGCCAAGAAACCTCTCGGGGTCCAGGACGACCACCTCCGCCGTCCTGCGGGCGTTGTTGATGCCCGCCAGATAGATCTCGTTTTTCCCGTCTTTGTCCAGGTCATGGACTGGGAAGGCCCGGAAATAGCCCGCATGCCAGTATTCTCTGAGGGGTTGGCTGCTTGCGGAAAGCAGACTGATTTGCGTCGGATAGTAGCGGTGATGCCGTCCGTTGACCAGAATGTGGTTAAGCCCGCCTGGATCGATGGGGGCGGCCGCGAAGCCGTCCACGAAAAATGGAGGTAAATACTCTTCAGAGCCGAAGCGGACACTTGCGCCGGGCAGGAACCGCCACCTCTCCTCGCCCGAATGCTCAAAGCAGATCAGCGGCGTGGTCTCAGAGAAGTTAGCGGGAGGAGCAGGGACGAAAAGGACTTCGTTGTCGCCGTCGCCTTCCAGGTCTCCGACCCAGGACTTGGGCTTCCTGGGGTCCTGATAATGATCCACGTCCAGTGTGTATTGCTTGCGCCAAAGCTCTCTGCCTTGACCATCCAGAACGACAAGGAAGTCCTTGGAAACCTCGACAGCGACGGGTTGGGGCGCGGCCAGGCAAAGAAGCCGACGCCGGAGATGAAGACGACGGCAATGACGGCGGCAATAAGAACCGTGGGAAGGCGGGGCGCGCGGCCGGCCGGCGCGGGCGTGCCGCGGCGCTTCCACGCGTCAAGTTCCGATGGGCTTGCGATGATGCCGCCGCGGACGCCGGGTAGCCGTTTCACGGGGAGCCCGTGTTTCTTCTCCCATTCCTGAGCGGTTCGCGTGCTGACGCGAAGATACTCGGCGACTTCCTTCCACGAGTGCAAATCGGGCTCGGCAGTATCCCTCGCGGTGCGCATTGGACGCCGGTCGGACAGCATGAGACTAAACTATCCCAAACGTTAAGGAGGAGTCACCCGGCCGCCGGGTCTGCCGGGAGATGACTACGTGTAGTAGTTCTTATTCCAGGCATGTTGTTTCAATACGCCCAGGAGTTGGGGCGTCAGGGCCCCGGATTCCGAGACGGCGAGGTTCTGCTCCACGTTCCGGATCTGTCTCATTCCCGGAATCACGGTTGAAACCGCAGGATGGGACAAACAGAAGCGTAAAGCTGTGACCGCCAAGGGCTCTTCACTCCCCGCGGCGGCCAGCGCAGCGGTCAGGGCGTTCACCTTTTCAAAGACTTCCCGTTTGCGGCCGCCGCGGAAGTACCACGCGCGAAACTCGCCGGGGTCGAACTCGGTTTCCGGCGTAATCTTCCCGGTGAGCGCGCCCTCGTCGAACGGCACGCGCGCGATCACGCCGATGTTGTGCTCCTGGCACGCCGGGAACAACTCCTGCTCCGGCGACTGATCGAAAACGTTATAAATCACCTGCACGGTGTCGATGAGTCCGGTCTCGATGGCTGAAAGCGCGCTCGCGGGCTGATGATCGTTGATCGAGATGCCGAAATAGCGGACCTTGCCGCTCTTCTTCAGGTCTTCGATGGCGCGGCGCCATTCGTCACGCGCGATCCACTCCGGATTCCACACGTGAAACTGCTGCAGGTCGATGGTCTCCACACCGAGGTTGCGCAGGCTCGTCTCGGTGGACCCGATCGAGTACTCGTAGGGGAAGACCTCTTCGATGCCCGTGCCGGACTGCGCAGGCCAGACGCGGTTCTTCGGCGGGATCTTGGTGGCGACGTAGGCCTTCGCGCCGGTCTTCTTGAGCGTTTTCGCGATCAACTGCTCGCTGTGGCCTTCGTTGTAGGCAAGCGCCGTGTCGATGAAGTTGAGGCCGAGCTCGAGCGCGCGCCGCAGCGCGGCGAGCGCGTCCTCGTCGGAGTGGCCGCGCCATTGATTGCCGCCGATGCCCCACGCTCCGTATCCGATTTCGGTGATCTGCCAGCCGGTCCGGCCGAGAGTCCTTGTTTTCGCCATTTCGCTTTCATAGTAGGGCATCATGAAGTCATGTGGCGGCTTGCGCTCCTGTGGCTGTTTCTGGCCGGCTTCGAGAACTTCAAGCTCTATCTGACAGACGGCTCCTTCCACATGGTCCGCGAGTACAAAGTGGAGCAGGACCGCGTGCGCTACTACTCGATCGAGCGCGGCGACTGGGAAGAATTGCCTCTCGATCTCGTCGATCTCAAGAAGACCGAAGCCGAACGCGGCAAGCGCGCCGAGGAGGAGAAGCGCCGCGCGCAGATCGACGACGCCGAAGAAAAATTCGAGCGCGCTGTGGCCGCCGAAATCGCCAGGATTCCGCAGGACCCCGGCATCTATTTTGTCCACGAGAACAAGCTCGTCACCGTCCCGCTGGCCGAGATCAAGGTGGTGAGCGACAAGAAGCGCTCGATTCTGAAGATCCTCACGCCGGTCCCGATCGTCGCGGGCAAGGCGCGCCTGGAACTCGACAAGGAGCACGCCGTTACGGTGGCGCCCGGCACGCTGCCGAACTTCTATTTCCGCCTGGCCGAGAGCCAGCGCTTCGGCATCGTGCGGACCAAGCCGCTCAAAGCCGCGCGCCAACTTGCCATTTGGCAGATGGAGCCGGTGACCAAGCAGGTCTTCTTCGAGATGGACCTTGTGGAGATCTTCCGGCAGCAGGTTCGCGGGGATTTGTACAAGTTCTGGCCGCAGAAAGACCTCGCCCCCGGCGAGTACGCGGTGGTGCAATACACCGAGGGCGAGGGCTACATCCAGGCCTGGGACTTCAGGGTCGAAGGTAAGTAACGGCAGTTTGTGGCATTCGATACCCAATACGGCAGCTGCGGGAGCGGTTTTCAGCGATCCGGCAGGAGGGCTGCGATTCGCGCCCGCAGGGTTTCGAGCAGCGGTCCGTGCTCCAGAGGCGGGAGCGGCAGCCGCAGAATCCCGGCCGGCGTGAATTGCGCGCCTTCGGTCGAGCTGACCAGAGCCATGAGCTTCTGCGGGTCGACTCTCGCGCCTGGATGGAACTTGATGTTCACGGCGCCGCCGCGGCGATCCATGCTTTCGACGCCGGCGCGCGCCGCCATGGTCTTCAGCCGCGAGAAGCCCACCAGGTGCCGCACCACGTCGGGCGGCGGGCCGTAGCGATCGGCCATCTCGGCCAGCAGGGAAGAGGCCTTCTCTTCGTCGCCCGAATCCGCGATTCGCTTATACGCCCGCAGCCGCTGCTGTTCGTCGGCGATGTACTCCCGCGGAATGCGGATGTCGAGGCCGAGGTTGAGGGTTGAATGGACTTCAGGTCCCACGGGCTCGCCGCGCAGTTCGCGAGCGGTTTCGTCCAGCAGCTTGAGGTAGGTTTCGTAGCCGACGCTGCCGATGTGGCCGTGCTGCTCGCCGCCGAGCAGGTTGCCCGCCCCCCTCAACTCGAGATCGAGCGCGGCGATCTTGAAGCCGGCGCCGAGGTCGCTGAACTCTTTGAGAGCGGCCAGCCGCTTGCGTGCGATCTCGGTCAGCTCCGTATCCTGTGGAACCATCAGATAGGCGTAAGCGCGCCGGTTGGACCGTCCGACACGTCCGCGCAACTGGTACAACTCGCCCAGCCCGTAACGCTCGGCGTTTTCGATGATGATCGTGTTGGCCAGGGGAATGTCGAGACCGTTCTCGACGATGGTGGTGCAGACAAACACGTCGGCCTCGCGGTGCATGAAGCCGAGCAGGACCTTTTCGAGTTCCGCCTCGCCCATCTGCCCGTGGCCCACCGCGATTCGCGCCTGAGGAATCAACTCCTGCAGCATCGCCGCGCGGCTCCAGATCGTCTCCACGCGGTTGTGCACAAAGTAAACCTGGCCGCCGCGCGAGAGCTCGAGCTCGATTGCGCTGCGGATGAGGTCCGGGTTGAATTTGGCCACCACGGTCTGCACCGCAAGCCGGTCCTTGGGAGGCGTCTCGATCACGCTCATGTCGCGGAGGCCGAGCAGCGACATATGCAGCGTCCTCGGAATCGGCGTCGCGCTCATCGTCAGCACGTCGACGGTCTGCCGCAGTTGCTTCAGCCTCTCCTTGTGCCGGACGCCGAAGCGTTGTTCTTCGTCGATGATGAGCAGGCCCAGATCGGGGAACTCGACGTCTTTCGAGAGAATGCGGTGCGTGCCGATGACGATGTCGACCTTGCCGGCCTTGAGATCTTCAAGAACGGCCTTGATCTCCTTTGGCGTCCGGAATCGGCTGAGCATCTCGATGCGAACGGGGAAGGCCTGAAACCGCCTCCGGAAGGACTCCAGGTGCTGCAGCGCCAGCACGGTGGTGGGCGCAAGCACGGCCACCTGCTTGCCGTCACCGAGCACCTTGAAGGCGGCGCGCATGGCCACCTCGGTTTTGCCGAAACCGACGTCGCCGCACAGCAGACGGTCCATCGGGTGCGGCGTTTCCAGGTCGCGCTTGATC
The DNA here is from genome assembly GCA_964461075.1 of uncultured Solibacteraceae bacterium. GTDB lineage: Bacteria > Acidobacteriota > Terriglobia > Bryobacterales > Bryobacteraceae > JACADU01. The sequence continues at coordinate 10,504 of CAYWST010000073.1, forward strand.
TCGGAGACGGCCTGCAATTGATCGCGCGTGGCGGCGTACTCAAAAGAGTCCTCGAATTCGCGCTGCCAGTTGGAATCGGGGGAGAACGCGACGCCTTCGGCCATCTTCCGGGCGGCGTAGAGCTTGAGTAACTCTTCGGCCATGTCCCGCATCCGGGATTTGACCTTGGATTTCGTCTTGGCCCAGGTGACGCCGCCGAGCTTGTCGATGACGGGCGCCGCCTCGCCGGCGCCGCGGTACTTCTGAATCAGGTCGAGTCGCGTCAACGGGACGTAGAGCTTGGATTCGCCGGCGTACTCGACCAGCATGAAGTCCTCGGTGATGTCGCCGGCGGGCATCTGGCGGAGGCCGATGAACCGGCCAATGCCGTGCTGCGCGTGAACGACGTAATCGCCCGGCTTGAGGTCGAGGGTCTCGGGCGTGAAGACCGTAATATGCGAGCGCTGCCTGGGCGGCTCAACGGCCAGGCCGCCGGCTTCGAACAGATCCTCGTGGCCGATGAGGGCAAGGCGCGATTCAGGCAGAATAACCCCGCGCCGGACGCGGCCCTGGACGAGATAGACGCTGGCCAGTTCCATGGCCAGATAGGCGCGGTCGGCCAGATAGTCCGGCGTCGAGCCCTTGTGGATCTCGATGCCAAGCTGGTACGGCAAGGCATACTCGGCAAAGATGTCGGCGAGGCGCTCGACTTCGCCTTGTGTGGCGGCGAAGAAGGCGATGCGGTAGCCCTGGCCGGCGAGCTGCCTGGCCTCCTCAACCGCCTTCTTCATGTTGTTGTGGAAGGGGACCGGCTGCCGCGAGGGGATGTCCAGCGGCTTTGCGGTGACATGCAGTTCGCCTTCCAGGCCAAGCTCGCGGATCTCGATCTCGCGGCGCTCGGGCTGGGCGGCGAGAAATTCGCCCAGGTGGAAGAAGACCTGTTCGGGCGGCGCGGGCGCGGCTTCGCGGAGCGATTCGAGCCGTTTCCAAAGCTTCTCGTTGGCGGCTTTGATCGACTCCGGCTCATCCCAAACCACGATCGGCCGGTCCATCAAAGCTTCGACCGAGTGAGCTCTCGGCCGCGCCAGCGGGACGGCGAATTCCCACCCGGGGAATAGCTCGCCATCGGCTTGCCCGGCCGCGCCGGAACGCGCGGCGAGCTCCGCCATCAGAGCGGCGGTGCGCGGCGTCTCCTCCAGCGGCAGAAGCGAGCATTCCTGAATCTTCAGGACGGATCGCTGACTCTCGGGGTCGAAGCGGCGCATGCTCTCGATCGCGTCGCCGAAGAACTCGATCCGGACGGGTTGCTGGGCCTGGGCCGGGAAGACGTCGAAGATGCCCCCGCGGATCGAGTACTCGCCTTCCATCTCGACCGGTTCGCGCCGTTCGTACCCGACGCTGTCGAGATGGGCGGCGAGATCTTCCATCGAGATCTCTTCGTCCTGTTTCAAGCGCAAGGCGAGTTGACGGTATGCCGATGCGCTTTCGGTGCGCAGCAGCGCGCTTTCGATGGGCGCCACAACGAGGCTGACGGCGTTGGCGGCGATGCGGAACAGCGCCGAGGCGCGCTGCTGCTTGAGATCGCCGTGAGGCGACAAACCCTGGCCGGGCAGCGCGTCCATGGCCGGCAGATAGAGAGGAGGGTGCGCGCCCCGGCCCGGGGAGAGGATCTCGAAGAAGGCTTCGATCAGCTCAAACAACCTCTCGGCCGATTGGGTGGAGGGCGCGATCACGAGCACCGGCTCTTCGAGCGAATGCCATAGCAGCGTGAGATAGAGCGCCTTGGCCGCGGGCGCGAGGCCGCTCAACTGGGCCCGCGGGTTCCGGTCGACGCTGAACCGGCGAAGCAGTTCCTGAAACGCCTCGTGGCGTCCGGACTGTAAGAGCAGTTCTCGGACCGCGGGATGAATCACTGGCTTGGCGCGCCGCCGCGGCGGGAGATGATCTCCTCCACGGTCGCGGTTGTCGAATAGCCGGGTTCGAGCGGCAGCAGGATGACCTTCCCTCCGGCGGCTTCCACTTCCTCCCTTCCGGCGACGAAGTGGCTCCAGTCGGAGCCTTTGACGAGGATGTCCGGGAGAACGGCCGCGATCAGCTCGCGCGGCGTGTCTTCATCGAAAAGCGTCACGGCGGTCACGGCCTCCAGCGCGCAGGCCAGAGCCGCGCGGTCGCGCTCGCCGATCAACGGGCGCTTCGGTCCTTTCAGCCGTTGAACGCTCGAGTCGGTGTTGAGAGCCAGAATCATCTCGTCGCCCATCGACCGGCAGCTTTCCAGCAGGCGGATGTGGCCGGGGTGGAGAATGTCGTAACAACCGTTGGTGAAGACGACGGTCTTGCCCTGCTCCTGCCAGCGGCGCCGTTCCGCGATCAGCGCCTCCCGCTCATAGAATCTGCCCATGCGTTCCACTTCGATTGTAGCGGCATGGACGCGCGGCTCAGGAGCGCGGCGGCATGAAGCCGCTCAAGCCCGGGGTGGCGGCCGACAGGTTGTCGTTCAGCGGATCGTCCAGCGCGAGCAGTTCACGCATGAACGGGCTCATTCGAGCCTGTGTCTCCGGACGCAGGAGTTTCTTCTGCCACTGCTGCTGCGGCAGATCGCGCCGCACATAGAACGAGTGCAGCGCGCGGCGGTGCATCGCGGTGCGGTTGGCCGTCCCGCCGTGCCAGATATGAGCGTTGTAGACCACGACGGTTCCGGCCGGGGCGACGATGAGGACTTCGCCGGGGTGTGGCGCAAGCGGATCCTCGAGGACTTCGCGCGGATTCCTGCCCCAAAGGTGAGAGCCGGGCACAAGGCGCGTCGCGCCGTTGTCCGGGGTGAAGTCGTCCAGCAGCCAGACTGAGTTGCAGACCGCGGGCCCGCGCTCGTCCGGCAGCAGACCCATGTCGACGTGCAGCGGCTGCGGTTCGGCGGCGAATGGATTGGTGGACCGCGCGTTCAGGCTGCTCAGCTTGAAACCGCCCTTGAGCACATGCCCGGCGAGTGCGAGCACGCGCGGATGCGCAACGACACGCTCGAAGACCTCGCCTTTATCCACCAGGTTGGCGAGGCGGCGCGCGAAGGGCTCGGTGCGGAACTCGTGGCCTGCGTTCTCGCCTTCCTGCTCGAAGAGTTCCTCGATACGCAGCCGCAGGTCTCTGAGCCATGTCCCGTCGATGAGACCTTCCAGGACGACGTACCCAAGCTCATCGAGCGCCCTCACTTCCTCCGGCCTGGTCATGCGTGTAGTCTACTCTGAAATCGGGTGAACACTCCGAAGCGCATTCTGGTCAGGGCGACGAACTGGGTCGGAGACGCCGTCATGAGCCTGCCGGCGCTGGCCGCGGTGCGGGAGCGGTATCCGGCGGCGCACATCGCGATCCTGGCGAGGCCGTGGGTAGCCGGCCTTTATAAAGCGGAGCCTTTCGTGGACGAGGTCATTCCCTATCAGCCTCGCCCGGGGCTGATAGGCGCGGCGGACCGATGGGCGATCTCACGCAAGCTGCGGGAGTCGCGGTTCGATTGCGCGCTGCTGCTGCAGAACGCTTTCGACGCGGCGCTGATCGCGTGGATGGCCGGGATCCCCCGGCGGATCGGATACGCCCGGGACGGGCGGAGCCTGCTGTTGACGCAGGCGGTGGCGGCGCCGGAAAAAGGCGAGATCCCGCCGCACGAGAGTTTCTACTACCTTGAGCTGCTGCGCCGGGCGGGATGGGCCGGCCCGCTTCCCGCGGCGCCGCTCATTCGCCTGGCGGGGGCGGAGCGGTTGGCCGCGGCCGGCAAGGAGCGTTTTAAGAGGGAAGGGTGGCGTGGGCCCATCATCGGGCTCAGTCCGGGTGCGGCCTTCGGGACAGCCAAGCGCTGGCTCCCCGAACGGTTCGCGGCGGCCGCCGTTGAACTGGCGCGCGGGCGGAACGCCGATGTGGCGCTGTTCGGCTCCGGAGGGGAGCGAGAGCTCTGCGAATCGGTCCTGCAGCCGATTGTGGCGGAAAGGCTCCGGGCGCGCAACTTCGCCGGGGAGACGACGCTCGAAGAGTTCATTGAGCGGGCGGCCGCGTGCGAGCTGATGCTGACCAACGACAGCGGCGCAATGCACATCGCCTCGGCGCTCGGCGTGCCGACTGTGACGGTCTTCGGGGCGACGAATCATGTCACCACCGGCCCGACGGGCCCGCTGGCGCGCGTGGTCCGTGTCGCGGTGGACTGCGCTCCCTGCCAACTTCGGCACTGCCCGATCGATCATCGCTGCATGACCGGGGTGACGGCCTCGATGGTGGTCGCCGCGGCCGGTGAGTTGATACAACTGAAATAGTGGATTCCCGCGAAAAAATCGTCTCCGGGCGCGAGTGCCGGTCCAGGCTTGCCGCGCTCAAGGCCGCAAAGTCCGGCCTGCGCCTCGTCTCGGGTTACTTCGATCCCCTGCTGGCCTGGCACGCCGAGCGCATCGAGGAAGCGAGGGGAGAAGCGGGAGCGCTCGCCGTGACGATTCTCGAACCTCCCGATCCGATCCTGCCGGCACGCGCGCGAGCCGAACTCGTCGCCGCGCTGCGAGCTGTCGATCTTGTTCTCATCCCGCAGGCTGAGGCGTTGGAATTCCCATCGATCCGGCTGGATGAGGCCGATCTTGCCGTTCGAGGCCGCTTCATCGAGCGTGTCCGGGAGCGGCAGAGCTGAAGCCGATGAAGCTTGGCCGGGTTCTGATCGTTCGTCTGGGAGCGATGGGCGACATCCTGCACGCGCTTCCTGCAGTGGCGAGCCTGCGCGCGACCTTTCCGGATGTCCGCATCGTTTGGGCGGCTCATCCCAAGTGGGCAGCTCTGCTTGACGGCAATCCGGCCGTGGACGAGCAGGTTTATCTGGACCGGTTTTCGCCGTCCTCGCTGTTGCGGGCGTGGAGGGCGCTCCGGCGGGAGCCGTTTGACGCTGTGATCGATTTTCAAGGCCTGACCAAGTCTGCCCTGGTGTCGCTTGCTGCGCGCGCGCCCGTCCGTTACGGCTTTCATTTTTCGCTTGTGAGAGAAACGCCCGCAGCGCTGTTCTACCATCGCCACTGCAACACGGCCGCGGCGCATGTCGTCGAGCGTAATCTCGATCTGGCCCGGTTGGCCGGCGCTGCAGTGCGGTGCGAGAAGTTCCCTCTGCCCCCCGGCCGGAGCGAAGGGCGGCTGCCGTCCGGCAGGTTCGTTCTGGCCGCGCCGTTGGCGGGCTGGGTTTCCAAGCAATGGCCGCTGGAGAACTACACGCTGCTGGCGAGGCGCCTGCGCCACGAGGCCGGCGCCGCCCTCGTGTTGAACGGCGCGCCTTCGCAGGAGAGCGAGTTGCGTGGCGTGGAGGATGCTGAGGTCCACGTCTCCTCCATCGCCGGACTCATTCACGCCACCAGAAAGGCGGCCGCGGTGCTGGGGCTGGATAGCGGTCCGCTTCATCTGGCTGCGGCGCTCGGCACGCCGGGCGTGGCGCTGTTCGGTCCCACCGACCCCGCGCGCAACGGCCCCTGGGGAGGTGGAATCACTGTGCTGCGTTCCGCGGCCGCGGAGACCTCCTACGCCCGCGAGCCGGAAATCCACGCCAGCATGCGCGATCTGCATCCGGACATGGTTTTCGAAGCGCTCCGGAGCCACTTGACGGAAAGCGGCTCCGGACGGGAACCCGAGCGATGACCTTCCCTAAGCCCTACGCCGATTTCGTTCAACGGCTGCGCGTTCCTTCCGGATTCCTCCTGGTCCTCGCTTTCGTCGTCCTGGCCAGCCCGACGCGCCTGAGTCTGCTGGCAGGCGCGCCGCTCTGCGCCGCCGGCCTTGCTCTGCGCAGTTGGGCGGCGGGGCATCTGCGCAAGAACAGCCGTCTGACCACCTCGGGCCCCTATGCCTGGCACCGGAATCCGCTCTATGCGGGGACCCTGCTTGCGGCTTCAGGCTGCGCCATCGCGGGAGGTTCCGCAGCGCTGTTTCTGGTCGTCGCGAGCGTCTTTCTTCTCGTCTACCTGCCGGTGATGCAGTTGGAGGAGCAGCACTTGGCCTCCCTGTTTCCCGAGTTCAAGGCCTATGCCCGGCAGACTCCCCAACTGCTGCCCCGCCGCCCCGCAAGTCCGTCCAGCCAGGGATTCGAGTGGGCGCTCTGGCGCGCCAACAAGGAATGGAAGGGCGTGGCGGCTTTCGGATTGCTGTTCGCCGCGCTTGTTGTCCGTTTCTTGTATGCCGGCGGTCTGTGACAGACTTGAGGGGAATGAGACTCACTTTTTGGGGCGCTGCCAGGACCGTGACCGGATCCATGCATGAACTGAACGTTTCCGGCCGCCGCTATCTGCTCGACTGCGGTCTCTATCAAGGCAAACGGAAGGAGGCGCGGGCCATCAACAGCGACATCCCCTTCCCGCCGGAGAGCGTGGAGGCCGTCCTGCTGTCTCACGCCCACACAGACCACACTGGGAACCTGCCGACGCTTGTCCGGAACGGCTACCGCGGCCCGATCTATGCCACGCCGGCCACGACCGACCTGTGTCACGCCATGCTGCCGGACTCGGCCTACCTTCAGGAAAAAGACGCCGAGTTCATACGCAAGAGGAAGTCAAGGCGGCGGTCGCTGGGATTTGAGGACGAATCGGAGATCATCGAGCCGCTTTACGGAATCGCGGATGCCGAAGCCACTCTTCAGTTGTTCTCCTCACGGCTGTGTGAGGTCCCATACCAGCCCGGGGCCGGCGTGACGGCGACGCATTACGAGGCCGGCCACATGCTCGGTTCCACCTCTCTGTTCCTCGAATTAAACGAAAACGGCCGGAGGGTGAAATTGGCCTTCTCCGGGGATGTGGGCCGGGTGAACCTTCCGATCATTCGCGACCCCCGCCCGCTGCCGCCGGCCGATTACGTCATCATGGAGAGCACATACGGCGACCGCCTCCACAAAGACCCCGGCAGCGTGAAGGAGAAGCTGGCCGAGTGTGTTGTGAAAACGGCGGCCCGAGGGGGAAGGATCATCGCGCCGGCCTTTGCTGTGGGGAGAACCCAGCAGGTGGTGCTTCTGCTCCACGAGCTCTTCAATGAAGGCCGCTGCCCGCGGATTCCGATCTTCGTCGATAGCCCGCTAGC
>CAYWST010000074.1:0-17373 GCA_964461075.1 uncultured Solibacteraceae bacterium
CCCCCCATCTATACCCTCCTCCAGGTCGCCGCCGTCGGCTTCGGCGCAGCCATCGGGTGGTGGACGGGATCCCTCGACCGCGCCCTGACCGCTTCCCGCTCCAGGCTCGCAGCCGACGCCCTCCGCCAAGCTGCTTTCGCCACCATCAGCCTGATCCTCTTCCAGTACACTCAACGCCTCGACGTCAGCCGCCCCTTCTTTGGCTTCCTTTTCCTCTACTCCGCCGCCGGATTGTGGGCCTTCCGAACATTTGCCCGCATGATCGCATCCAGCCGCTCCTCCGCGCCCATTGCCAGGCGCGTCATCTGGATCGCCGGATCCAGTCCCGCAGCCAACAGAATCGCCGCTCAGCTCGAAAAGAACCGCAAGTTCGGTCTTTGGCTTGAGGGCTTCATCGGCGCCGGCCCCCCATCTGCCTCTCGCCAGGGCTACCGATCCATTCCATGGGACGGCTTGCCTCACCTGCTCTCCTCCGAGGTCGTCGACGAGATTATCTTCGCCGTCGACATCATCGAACTCGGAAAGCTCGAAGACACCCTCCTGCTCTGCGACGAAGAGGGCGTCCGCACACGCATCGCCCTCGATATCTTCCCCCATGCCCACAGCCTCGTCGATCTCGAACGTCTCGAAGGCGAACCCCTCCTCACCTTTTCCGCCGCGCCGCACGACCGCTCCGCCCTCCTTATTAAGCGCGCCGCCGACATCCTCGTTTCCGCCTCAGCCCTCATCCTGCTCTCGCCCCTCCTTCTTGCCCTCGCCCTCGCCGTCGCCCTCACCTCCCCAGGCGGAGCCATCTTCCGCCAGCGCCGCTGCGGCCTCAACGGCCGCATCTTCACCCTTTACAAGCTCCGCACCATGCGCGCCGGCTCCGAACTGCGCCTCGAGGAACTCCGCCACCTCAACGTAAAGCGCCTCCACTTTAAGATCCCCAACGACCCCAGGCTCACCCCCATCGGCCGCTGGCTCCGCAAGTTCTCTCTCGACGAGCTGCCCCAACTCTGGAACGTCCTCCGCGGCGAAATGTCCCTCGTCGGACCGCGCCCCGCCATTCCGGAAGAAGTGCAACAATATCAGCGGTGGCAGCGCCGCAGGCTCCGAATGCGCCCCGGCCTCACCTGCCTTTGGGCGCTGGAAGGCCGCGATGATTTGGATGTCGACGAAGTCATGAGGCTGGACCTGGCCTACATCGACCAGTGGTCGCTGCCCCTGGACTGGAGCATCATGATCCGGACAGTCCCTGTCGTATTGACCGGGAAAGGAGCTCATTAATCATGCACTTGATCCCTACCGAAGAGGAAGTCGTCCAATTGCTGCGAGAAACAGGCGCGCTTCGAACCGGACACTTCGAATACCCGAACGGCCTTCACTCCGACCGCTATCTCCAGGTCGCTCAGGCCATGCGGCACTACGAGACCGCCAAGATCCTCAATGTCGCCTTGAGCCGCAAGCTCCGCGCACATCCCGAGATCCGCGCCATTCTTTCGGAACTCTCCGTCGTCGCTCCCGCCACCGGAGGTCTCCCTGTCGCCTACGGCGTCTGCGAAGCCCTGCGCGCGCGCCAGGTCTACTGGGCCGAACGCTCCGACCAGGGCGGCCCGCTTCGCTTCCGGCCCTACCTGGAGCCCGCGCCGGGCGAGAAAGTCCTGCTCGTGGACGACATCCTTCGGACCGGCAAGAAACTCACCGAGCTGCGCAGCATGATCGAGGAACGCGGCGCCAAGGTCGTCGGTCTCGCAGTGGTCATCTATCAGCCCAACCCCGAGACCCCCAGCTTCCACGATCTCCCCTTCTACTACCTGGCCAAACTCGACGCAATGTACTATTACAGCGCCGAAGAGGCCAAGGCCAAGGGCCACCTTGAAAGCGCCGCCGAAAAGATCTGGATCTGATCTTCAGAAGTTGAGCTTCAGCCCGAACTGAAACTGCCGCGGGTCGTAGGCCGACGTGTACGCCAGCGGAGCCGTCGCCGGCAACCCCTCGATCCCTCGGATCTCCGCCGGCAGCGCAGACGCCGGGACCGTGCCCACTGTGTTGTTCACCGTCTTAAAGTTCGTCCGGTTGGCCAGATTGAAGCCCTCCGCGATGAACTCCAGATTCCGCGACTCCTTGGCCCCCAACGGGAATCTTCGCGACAGCCGCAAATCCGCCGACACAAACCCCGGCCCCTGCCCCATGTTCCGGCCCAGCGGAAACGGCCTGTCGTTGGTCACGTAGCCGTCATTGTTGATGTCGGAACCAGTCAAAACGTTGAACGGCCTCCACGAGTTGGCCGTGAAAATCGGCGACACGTTCCACCCGCCCAACAGGTTGTTGGCGAACGTCTCGCCCCGGCCCGTCTTCAATGGCGACTGGCAGAGCGCGCTCACCACCACCCGGTGCGCGTGATGAAACGGCGAGAGCGCCCTCTCCGCCCGCTTGTTCAATTGGTCCATCGGGGAGAAGTCGCTGTTGTAGTCCGTCACGTCGTCGATCGCCTTCGAGAACGTATAGTGCGCGTTGATCGAGAAGCCGCGGTCGAACCGCTTCTGCAATTGCACGATCGCCGCATGATAGAAGCTGTTGCCGTCGTAAGTGAAAATGTTCTTCTGCAGCAATGTCGGATCGAAACGCCCATACTGCGGCGTGCCGTTCGGGTTGGTCCGCCCCGTATAGAACAGATTCCGGCCCGTGATCCTCGCGATCCCGAGCCCGCGGTTGAAGTTGTATCCAGCGCTCACAGCGTAGCTGCCGATTGCGCGTTCGATCTCGAAGCTCGCCTGGTGCGAGTATCCTTGCCGAAGCTTGTCGCTGCCGAATTCCACTCGCAGCGGCAGCCCCGGACCCACCCTCACGCCGTACGGAGCCAGATCGGCCGGCGTGATCGGGCGCACGCCGATCACCCCCGAACGCAGCAACCCCTGAAAGATATCCGCCGATGTCGTCGGCTGCCCCGTCTGCGGGTTATTGATCCCCGGAACGCCCGTCAACGGCACGAACACCTGATTGATCTGATCGCCCGAAAGCGTGTCCGCCACCGTCGGGATTTGCGTGTTCGTCGGCATGTAGTAAATGCCGTACGCTCCGCGAACCGCCCACTGCGTGCCGCTGCCGGGCGACCACGCAAACCCAACCCGCGGAGAGAAATTCGTCAGGTCCGAACCCACCACCGCCTCGTTGATCTCCAGATCGTACCGGAGCCCTCCGCTCAGCGTCAGGTTCCGCGTCACGCGATACGCGTCCTGCGCGTAGAAGCCAAACCGCTTCCCCCATCCGATCCAGTTCGGATCGCCGAATCCCTGTTGATAAAACGTCGGCAACCCCAGCGAGAACGCCTGAAGGGCGTTGATCGGAGCCGCAATGTTCGGCACGAGATCCGGCCGCCCCGCCTGGACGAGAATCTGGCCGAGCTGCTGCGCGAAGTTCGGATTGTTCGTCGCCGAGTTCAACACCGACCCGAGCGGAACCGCCTCGCCGAAACTGAATCGCCCGCTGAAGAACGTCTCCGAAATCACCGTCGCCCGCACCGGGTTGATGTCGAAACCGATCTTCGCGTTGTGCTTGCCGCCGCTGTAGCTCCAGTTCTGCATCGCCTGGTAGTGCCGCTCATAGCTGGAGAACGGCAGGAAGATGTCGCGCCCGAACAGGCCGTATCCGGTCACGTTCTGCTCCGGGCCGATCGGGTCGGTCGGCTGCACGTGCAGCCGGTTGTAGTTGAACATCAGCCGCGTCTCCGCCACCCAACGGCTTCCGATCACGATGCTGTCGCTCAGCATCACAGTGCCGTCATACTGCTTGAACGCCCTGCCGCGATTGTAGGCCACCAGCGCCCCGAACTGCGACGCCGGCTGATCCAGCCCAGCCGTGCTCGCCCGGAGGTAGAGCGTGTGCGCGTCCGAGAACCTGTGGTCGAACCGCACCGATAGACTCTGCGTATCTTCCGAGAAAGGGAACGTGCCGCTGTTGGAGTCGAACAGGCTCACCACGCGCGGGTAGTTCGCCGGCGTCAACGCCGCCCGCCCCGCCGCCGCCACGCCCGCCAGCTGCGGATTCCCCGACGCCGCCATGAACCCGAACAACTGCTGCTGCGATGGAGTCAGCGTCGTGAACGCCGACTTGTCCTGCAAAATCGGCACAAATCCCGTTTCCTGCCGGTCCAGCCTTTCGTAGGCGGCAAACAAAAAGCTCTTGTCGCGCTTGAGCGGCCCGCCGATCGTCGCTCCGCTCTGAGCCCGCGTAAATGCACTCTTGCCCGGATCGAAGTAGTTGCGCGCCTGAATCGACCGGTGCCGCAGAAATCCGAACAGGTTCCCATGCCAGTCATTGCTGCCCGACCGCGTCACGATGTTCACCGTCCCGCCGGACGCCCAGCCGAACTCCGCCGATGCGCTGTTTCTGTTGATCTGAAACTCCTGCACCGCCTCCTGGCTCACCGTCAACCGGACTCCGCCGGACGTGATGTAGCTCTCCACCCCATCGACGTAAAACCCATTCCCCCGCCCGTTCCCGCCGCCAAAGCTGATGCCCGATTGCGGCGTCTGCGCCACGCGGAAATCGCTGCCGTCTACCATCTCCGACGTGTCCGATGTCGCCGGCGCCAGCAGCGCGAAATCGAGGTAGTTCCGCCGGTTGATCGGCAGGTCGCGGATGCGGCCGAACTCGATCGTGTTGGCCTGCTGGATTCTTTCCGTCTCGAGGACTTGCATCCCGGCGGCCACCTCGATCTGCTGGCCCACTTCGCCAACTTCCATGCGGACATCGAGGGTGACTGTGTCTCCCACGCGGACCTCGATCCCATCCACCGCAGTCGTTTTGAAGCCCGGCCTCTCCGCCTTCAACCTGTAGCGGCCCGGCGGCACAACCGCAAAGTGATACCGCCCGTCCGCTCCGCTGGCGGCTTCCCGCTGAAAGCCGCGGCTCTCATCGATTAGTGTCAACTTCACGTTCTCCATCACCGCGTTTGAGGCATCGAGAACGCTGCCGTCGAGGTCCCCGGCATTGCTTTGGGCTTGACCGTACATCGCGGCGGCGGCCGCCGTGGAGAGAAGCAGCAATCGACTGAGTTGCATGAACATCCCCGTTTTACTCGATAAGCGGGCGAAACACAGAGAGTGTAGCATTACAGCCCAATGACAACGCAATTCGGTACCGCCAGGGTTGGATAATGGCTGCATGGCAGTATTGGGAGCCGTTGAAGCTGGCGGGACGAAGTTCATGGTGGCCGTTGGTGAAGGCGCGCAGGCAGCGCCGAAGGCGGCCCGGCGCGTTGATACCTCCGAGGACGCCGCCGCGACGCTCGACGAGGTGATCGCCTTCCTCTCGGAGAATGGCCCCCTGGCCGCTGTCGGCGTGGCGACCTTCGGTCCGGTCGATTTCGCGAAAGGGACCATCTCCACCACGCCCAAAAAGGGCTGGCGTGACTTCCCGCTTCGCGAGATCCTTCGCGCCAGGCTGGGCGTGCCGGTCGGCTTCGACACCGACGTGAACGGCGCCGCGCTCGCGGAGGCCCGCCACGGCGCCGGCCGCGGAGCACAGAGCCTGATCTACGTGACCGTTGGCACCGGCATCGGCGGCGGCGCCGTCATCGGCGGCAGGGCCGTCCACGGATTGCTTCATCCGGAAATGGGCCATCTGCCCGTGCGCCGCCATCGCGATGAACCAGCCTCGTTCAAAGGCGTCTGCCCGTATCACGGCGACTGCCTCGAGGGCATGGCCAGCGGACCCGCCATGGAAGCGCGCTGGGGGGCGCCCGCCTTCGAGCTTGCCGCCGGTCACCCGGCTTGGATCCTCGAAGCCGATTACCTCGCCCAGGCCTGTTTCGCCATGAGCGTTGTCGTCTCCCCGGAGCGCATCGTGCTCGGCGGCGGCGTCATGGATCAGCCACACCTCCTCCCAATGGTCCGAACGCGGCTCACCGAACTCAACAACGGATACATCCCGTTGCCGGAGATCTCCGCGCCCGGACTCAAGTCTCCCGGACTCACCGGCGCTTTCGTCCTCGCCGAGGAGGTTTTAGGATGAGCCAACGGCGCAACATCGGCTCCGGCGCCAGGTGGGAAGACATCGTCGGCTACTCGCGCGCCGTTCGTGTCGGCCCGCTCGTCTGGGTCGCCGGAACGACGGCCGTGAGCGGCTCGGGCGATGTCGTGGGCGAAGGCGACGCCTACGCTCAGGCCGCCTTCATCTTCCGCAAGATCGCGACGGCCCTCGAACAGGCCGGCGCCTCGCTCAATGATGTCGTCCGCACGCGGATGTTTATCACCCGTCTCGAAGACGAAGCGGCCGTCGGCCGCGCTCACTTCGAAGCGCTCGGCGCCGTCCGCCCCGCCGCCACCATGATCCAGGTCTCCGCCCTCGTCGACCCGCGCCTCCTCGTCGAGATCGAGGTCGACGCCTATATCCAAACCCCATAAGCGGCAAGAACCGCCCGCGAGGGCGGCTCTTGCCCGGTTCGGTCGATTGCGGTTTACCAGTAGACTTTGAAGCCGAGTTGGACGTAGCGCGGCGTTCCGTTCTGATCCGAGGCCTGGTGCGGGAACATCGAGCCGAACTGCGGGTTGTTCGGATCGGTGACGAAACCGTTGTTCCGGCCATAGAAATAGTGGTTCATCACGTTGAACGCCTCCATGCGGAACTGCCCGCGAAGGCGCTCGGTGATCTGCACGGTCTTGTTCAGCGAAGCGTCCATGGTGAACGCATGGTGTTTCCGGATCTGGCCCGAACGCGACGGCGTGTAGCGCGGGGCGTACCCCGCCGTCTGGAACCAGACGTAATTCGAGTGGTCCGTCCCGCAACCCGCGGCGAGCGAATAGGGTTGAGGCGCCACACTGCCGTCGTTCTGCTGGCGCAGGACGCAAGGATTCCAGCCTCGAACCTGGTGAGCCTTCCAGTCGGTCGTGCCGTCCCAGCCGCCGCCGGGCGTGCGTGGATCCTTGAGCATGATCACGTTGCCGGGCAGGTCGTTGGGCTCGCCTGAGCTGTTGTTGTAGTAGGTGGAGAACTGCCAGCCGCCGATGAGCTTGTCGACCCATGTGCGGACGCCGGAGCCGAATCGCTTCCCTTTGCCGAAGGGCAGTTCATAGACCGTCGAGAACTTAAAGATGTGCGCGCGATCGTTGAAGTATAGACCCTGCTGCTGAACCTTGGCGTAGGGATCGTTGTACCCCCAGCGCTCAACCATCTTGCTCCAGGTGTAATTCGAGATGAGCGTCAGGCCGCGGCCGACGCGCATATTGTAGTTCACCTGCAGGGAGTTGTACCAAATATTGGAGTCGTTGCGGCCCTGCTCGAGGAGAACGCCGTTGAACTGCGGATAGGGGCGCGCCATGGCAGAGCGGGCGATCGTGCTTGCGGTGAAGTAGCCTGTTCCGGCGAATGCGGGCACGCCCTTGAAGGGGTTGGTGACCTGCGCATCGCAGTAGATCGGGCTACCGCCCTCCTGGAGGTTGCACTGCTTGCGGAACTCCAGGGAGGGAATATTGAACTGCTTTTCGTCGTTTGCGCCAACCGTGCGGCTTCCGACATAGGAGACGTCGAAAGTGCTGGTGCTCGTGGGCTGATACTGGACGCCGAAGGAAAACTGATGCACGTAGGGCGTGCGCATGTTCGGGTTGTACCAGTTGTTATTGCGTCCGACATAAGTGGCGTAGCCGCGCGAAGAGCCGGTCGGGACGTTGAAGCCAGTGGGATAGGGGTTGCTCAGGAGGTCATTCCGTGCAAGGGTCCTTCCACCGTCGAGCGTGTTGACCAGCGGCGTGTTTTCGCTGAAACCGGCATACTGCAATGAGTTGTTGTTGGGATTCATGTTGTAGAGGCCGTAGCCGCCGCGCAGGACGAGCCGGTTGGAGAGCTGGTACGCCGCCCCGATCCGCGGTTGCCAGTTGTTCAGGTCGTCGTTGCCGACAGTCCGTGGATTCCCGTTGACGCCGGCGAACTCGAAGCCGCCTTTCAGGTTGGCCAATTGGGGGTATAGAGCGATCATCGAGGCCGGAATCTGGCTGATGATCGGGCTTGCCACGGTGGAGTTAAAGCCACGATTGATCCGGTCGTACTTCTCACTCGGTGCGCCATTGTAGTCCCATCGCAAACCAAGGTTCAGCGTGAGCCTGCGGCTGACCTTCCAGTCGTCCTGGAGGTACGGGGCAAAGTACCACTGCTGGTTGAACGGGTAGAGCGGATAGTTCACCGAGCCGCTCACTCCGCCGATCAGGAAGGAGGCATAGCCGTCGCCGGAAACCGTGTCCGCCTGATTGAAGACCCTCTGCGTCCATTGAGTCTGGCCGAGGAAGTAGAGGATGTTGCCGCTATTCTGCGTAATGTAATGGATGCGCCGGAGATCGATGCCGAACTTCATGGTGTGGCTGCCGGCGATCTTCGTCACGTTGCCCATGAGGTTGTAGTTGTTCGTGATGTCAATGCCCTGGTAGCGCCCGAGCTCGGTGTAGCCGTTGAACTCCCACCGGCCGAAGTAGGTGGGGCTGGGAAGAGTGCTGACCAAGCTGGAAGGCAGACCGAGCGAGGTCAGGTCAAATCCCTCATTCGCGCGGCCGAAACCTTTTGCGATGAATCGGTTGTAGGAAGCGCGGACGTTGACGACGGTGGTCGGAGTCAGCGTGCCCACCCAGTCGAGAACATAAGCGTCATTGATTCGCTGGAAGGGCTGCTGCCCGCTGGTGCCGATCTTGTTATCGAGGCCGTTAGTGGCGCGGTCCTCCGTGCGGTCATTTGAGGCATGGCGGAAGAAGGCACGATGCTTATCGCCGAAATTCCAATCGAATTTCAGGATCAGATTATAGAACTTGTCCTTTGCGGCGTATTCGGGGAACTGCACATTCGTCGTGGAGTAGCGGCTTCCGCCCGGTGTCGGGGCGTTTGGCGCTGGCATATAGCCGCTCACCGCCTTCGCCACCGGACTGATCATCGATGCGGGGATGCGATTGCCGGCGAAAGGCCGGCGGACGGGATTGCCGTTGGCGTCGTTTGAGAAGTCATACGGGTTATAAATGGTGACGGCCTGCCCGGAAGCATTGGTCAGTTTGGAGAAGTCTCCGGTGCGCATCTCCGGCTCAGGGAAGGAACTGCGCAGGAACTGAGGCCACTTTTCGCGGTAATTCTCGAAGCTGCCCATGTAGAAAAGCTTCACGGGCGAGTCCTTCTTCAGAATCTTCGGAATGTAGACTGGCCCGTCCAACTGAAAGCCGTACTGGTCTAGCGAGTGGTCGGGCCTTTTCGCGCCGACCGCGTTGTTTTGGAAGGCGTTGGCGTCCAGCGGCTGCCGGCGGAGGAACCACCAGCCGGTGGCATGGAAATCACTGCCGCCGGACTTGAGCACGACGTTGAACACGCCGCCGCCCGTCTTGCCGTACTGCGCGTCGTAGGAGTTCTGTTGCACGCTGAACTCCTGCACCGCGTCAACAATCGGCACATAGGCGATGTTGTTCGTCCCGGCTTGGGCGTTATTGGGCGCGCCGTCCATCAGAAACTCATTATTGGACTGGCGTCCGCCGTTCACCGACCACTCGGCGATGGCGCCGTTGTCAAACGGGCGTTGCCAGATGGCCGCCCCGCGAAACGTGACGCCGGACATCATCGCGCCCAGCATGAACGGATTGCGGGCGTTCAACGGCATCTCGGTCACCACCTGCTGGTTGACGACCGCCTGGCGGCTCGCCGTCTGCGTTTCCAGCAGCGCCGTCTCCGCCGTCACGTTGATCGACTCGGTGACCGCGCCGACCTCGAGCGCGACATCGATGCCGGCGACCTGGCCGACTTGCAACGTGATGTTCTCGCGGTTGAAGACCTTGAATCCCGAAGCCGTAACTGACATCTTATACAGCCCAGGACGCAGGAACGGAACGGTGTATGTGCCGGATGAATCCGAAGTTGCGTTGCTTGTTTCATTGTTTGCTGTGTTGACGACTTGAATCTTTGCGCTCGGAACAGCCGCGCCGCTGGCATCGAGGATGCGGCCGCTGATGGTGGCGCGAAACTCCTGCGCCCCGGCGGAAAGATTCAAAAGCGCCATCAAGACGAGGATGGACACACTTCTTAGTTTCAAATTGACCCCCTGTCGGTCGAACAACAAGCTTGAACGTCCAGGCCTGACACCCAACACGTTCTGGGCTGGTATATTATCACGGCAAGTTGAGAACGGGTATGTCTTTTCTGGGCGCCTTGATCCTCGCATCGGCAGGACCGCCCGATCCCTTTGACTTCATTCAGCCCGGAATTCCCTACCAACTGAAAAACTCCTGGACGCCCCACAAGCATCAGATCGAAACCATGCCCGGCGGCGTCGCGGTTCTCGACTTCGACAACGACGGCAGGCTCGATCTCTTCTTCGTCAACGGGGCCCGCCAGCCCTTTCTCAAGAAAGTGGGCGCGGAATGGTGGAACAGGCTCTACAGGAACCTCGGCGGCTGGAAGTTCGAGGATGTCACCGAAAAGGCCGGGCTCCGCGGCGAAGGCTATGGCATGTCAGCAACAGCGGGCGACTTTGACAACGACGGCTTCACCGACCTGCTCGTCACCGGCGTGGGGTTCAATACCCTCTATCGCAACCGCGGCGACGGCACGTTCGAGGATGTCACAACGAAGGCCGGCATCAAGCCGAGCGGCTGGTCCATCGGCGGCGCCTGGTTCGACTCCGATAACGACGGCGACCTCGATCTCTTCATCGTCAACTACTGCGTTTGGAACCCGCTCACCGAGCCCTTTTGCGGCGACAAGGTCGCAGGCTACCGGACCTACTGCCATCCGAAGTACTACGAAGGCCTGCCGAACACGCTGTATCGCAACAACGGCGACGGCGCGTTCACCGACATCAGCGGCGAGTCCGGCATCGGCGCGAAGATCGGCAAAGGCATGGCCGCCGCGCTCGCCGATTACAACAACGACGGCCGGATGGACGTGTTCGTGACCAACGACACGACGCCGAACTTCCTGTTCCGCAACGACGGCGGCAACCGGTTCACGGAAGTGGGCATGGAGGCGGGCGTCGCGGTGATCGACGACGGCAAGGCCCTCTCATCCATGGGCGCGGGCTTCGCCGACTTCGACGGCGATGGGCGGCCGGATGTCTTCCACACTGCGCTGATCAACGAAACCTTCCCGCTGTTCAGAAACCTCGGCAACGGGCTCTTTCAGGACCTCACCTACCGCAGCCGGATCGGCGCGGCTTCGCTGCTGCAGAGCGGCTGGAGCTTCGGCATTTACGACTTCGACAACGACGGCTGGAAGGACATCTTCACCGCCAACGGCGACGTTCAGGACAACACGGAGATCTACTCTAGCCGGCAGTCGAAGCAGCAGAATCAGCTCTTCAGAAACAAGGGAGACGGCACGTTCGAGAGCTTCAAGTTCGGCCCGCTCAAGCAGCATCGCGGAACGGCGTTCGGCGATCTCGACGGCGACGGCAGCGTCGACGCCGTCGTCACGACGCTCGACGGGCCCGTCGAACTCTGGCGCAACACGATTGGAGCGGGCCGCGGCTGGATCGGGTTCGCTCTAACGGGCACGCGCTCCAACCGCGACGCCATCGGCGCCAAAGTGCGGCTCTCGGCTGGCGGCCGAATCCAGCATGGGCACGTTTCTCCCTTCTGCGGCTACCTGGGCACGAACACAAAGACGCTCTATTTTGGGCTCGGCTCAGCGGCGGCGGCCGGCTGGGCGGAAATCGAGTGGCCATCGGGAACGCGGCAGCGAATTGAGAAGCCCGCGGGCGGCAAGGTGCACTCCATCACTGAGCCGCGAGGCGGCGCCGGGCGCGGTCTCGGAGTTGCGCCGAGTCCGGATGGCCCGCAGCCTGCTCCAGCGCGTTGAGCGCTTCGGCGTAACGTTCCGCCTGGAAGAGCGAGAGGCCCAACTCGTAGTAGTAGTCGTCGCCGGCAGGGTCCTTTGCGGCCTGAAGGACGGCCACCGATTCCGCGGGCCGGCCCTGACGCCGCAGGAATTGAGCGTATGCGATCCGCGCTTGCCGGTCGAACACATCCTTCCTTGCGACGGCCGATTTGAGGCGCTGTTCCGCCTCCGGGTACCGCCCCAAAGCCTCAAGCGCCTGCCCAAGGGCGGCTTCGGCCCGCGACTTGGCCGGGTCCACGCGGAGCGCCTTCTCAAGCGGGACGATGGCGTCGGCGTGACGGTCGACGGCGTAGAGGCCGCGGCCGTGGTAGTAGCAGGCGTCGGTGAGCTTCTCGTCGAGCGAGCACGCCTTGGCAAACGGCTCGATCGAAGAGCGGTAGTCTTCGGCCTTGGCGTAGGCGACGCCGAGGGCCTTCCAGCACTGGGCGCTCTGCGGCGCTTCCTGGACAGCCTGCTGGAGCAGGGCGATAGCCTCGTCGAGCCGGTTCGCGCCCAGCGCCTGCACGCCGCGAAGATAGGCGTCCGGCGGCGCGAACAGGAAGAGGAGCAAGAGTCCGGCCACAGCGATGATGCTACTCCGTTCTGAGCGCCTCGGTGGGATCGAGCCGCGCGGCCCGAACAGCGGGGACCATCCCGCTGATGACGCCAACCAACAGCAGCACGGCGAAGCTGATGGCCAAGGTCATCGGCTGGATCTTCAGGATGAGATCGCCCTTGCCTGGGGCTTCAAACAGGTCGCTCAGCAGCGGGAGCGGCGGGATGATCCACACGACGAAGTAGCTCAGGGCCACGCCGAGGACGCCGCCGGCGAGCGTGATCATCAGCGCCTCGGCCAGGAACTGCCAGGCGATGTGCCAACGGCGTGCCCCGAGGGCGCGGCGGAGGCCGATCTCGCGGGTTCTTTCGGTCACCGAGACGAGCAGGATGTTCATCAGGCCGACGCCGCCGATGCCGAGAGTGAGAGCGCCGATGAAAAGTAGCAGCACCTGGAGGCCGATGGAGAGGCCATCGATGATGGGGCGGATGTTGGAAGTGCCGAAGCCGGTGACGGCGCGTTTGTCTGCGGCGGGGTATCCGAAGCGGCGCGCCATGGACTCGCGGAACTGCTGCTCGGCCTGATCCTCGAACAGCGGCGCGATGGGCTGGATGACGGCACAGGAAGGGTAGCGGGTGTCCCAGAGATCTCCAGCGACGGAGTAAGGGATGAAGGCGGCGCGGTCGTCGGGACCGAAGTAGTTGCCGACCTGGAGCTTCTTATCGGCGACGCCGATGACCTGGAATCTCATGCCTCGGATGAGGATGGTTTCGCCGATGGCGGGGCGTCCGCTGAAAAGCTTCTGCTTGAGCCAATCGCCGAGGAAGACGACGCGGCGGCGCTCGAGGTGGTCTTCCTTGCTGAGCCAGCGACCCTCCATCGGCTTCTGTGTTCTGATCTCCCCGTATTCGGGGCAAACGCCGCGGACGTTGCCGTTCTGGGTCCGCTCGAGGTAGGCCATTGGCAGGTTGCGGATGGTCTCCGGGCAGATCTTGCGAATAAGCGGCGACTCGATCTGAGCCTGCGCGAGATCGGGGAGTTCGAAGCGGATGCGGCGGCCGGCTCGCTCGCCGCCGGCCTGCTGGCTGGTTTGCCCCGGAAACATGATGACGGCGGACTGGGAGAAGTTGTGGAAGATCATCACCATCAGCGAGCGGAAACCGGCGCCGTAGCTGAGCAGCAGCGTGACCGCGGCGATGCCCCAGACGATGCCGAACATGGTGAGCAGGCTGCGAAGCGGGTTGCGGCGCAGCGCATCCCATGCCTGGAAGAAGATCTCGGCGAGCACCGCGCTCTACCCTCCCGCCTCGAAGCGCAGGGCTTCAATGGGATCGACCGACGCGGCGCGTGTGGCCGGATACATGGCCGCGAGGAAGGCGATGAGGCCAAGCAGGCCGATGCAGGTGGCGGCGACTTCCCAGGTGGCGATGAGCCCGGCGAAGAACTGCGGCATGGGGAGCGTGTTGACCGCGGCGCAGACGGCGTGAGCGAAGGCGAAACCCATACCGCCGCTCAAGGCGACGATGACGAGGGTCTCGAGGAAGAACATCATGAGGATCTCGCGGCGCGTGGCGCCGACGGCCTTGCGCAGGCCGATTTCGCGAGTGCGTTCGCGGACGTTGACGAGCATAACGTTCATGACGCCGATGCCGCCGAGCAGCAGCGTGACCACGCCCATGGCGCCAAGGAAGTACTTCATCCCGTTAGCCATCGTGGCGAAGGCGCGGGCCTCGCGGACGGTATCCCAGATGTTGGCGGCCTGTTTGTCGTCGGGATGGAAGCCGTGGATGCGGGCGAGTCCGCGGCGGACCTCGTTGAGGCAATCCTCGTGAACGGAGAGCGATCGGGCTTTGATGATGATCTGATCGACGGTCTGCCGGGGCAGCGGAGGAGGCTGCGGGAGGTCGCGGATCATGGCGTGGTAGGGGACGAAGATCTTGTTCACGTCGCGGCCGTCGTAGCTGGAGTCCTGCTCCTTGGACTCCATGACGCCGATGACCTGATAGGGCAGGCCTTTGAGGTAGACGGTCTCGCCGAGCGCCTTCCGTCCGGCGAAGAGTTGCTTGCGGACTTCGCTGCCGAGGAAGGCGACGCGGCGGGCCTGACTCTCGTCTTCGTTGCTGTGGTAGCGGCCCTCGGCGGCGGGCAGGTAGCGCAGCCTCTGATAGGCGGGCAGCGAGCCGCTGACGAGGAAGCTGCCGGAGTTGTAGTCGCTGCGGGCGCTGATGTTGCCGCGGGTCAACTCCGGCGCGATGACCTCGCAGGAGGGAGCCTGCGGGACGAGCAGTTCGTGATCCTTGACGGACCACATGATGCGGCGGCCGGCGCGCTCCCCGCCGGCCTGCATGGAGGTGCGGCCGCCGAAGACGATGACGATGTTCTCGCCGAACTGTTTGGCGACCTGAGCCTGGCCGATGCGGAGTCCGTCGCCGGCGGCGGCCATCAGTGTAATGGAGACAACGCCCCACATGAGGCCGAACATGGTAAGCCCGGCGCGCACCTTGTGGGCCCAAAGGGTCTGAAAGGTGTCCCGGAGGAGGTCGCTGAAATTCATCCAGAAGCTACTGGAGAATCACTTTCTGGCCCTCGCTGAGCCCGGAGACGAGTTCTGTTTTGACGCCGTTGGAGATACCGAGTTTGACCGCAACCTTCCTGCGGCCCTTTTCGGCCTTCTCGTCGGGCAGTTCGACGCTGGCGTTGCGCTGCTTGTCGTAGACGACGGCGGCTTCGGGGACGAGCAGCACGTTGGGCTTCTCTTCGAGGATGATTTCGGCGTTGGCGCTCATATTCGCCTTCAGCTCGCGTCCGGGGTTGGCGATGGAGACCTGCACTTCAAAGGTAGTGACGTTTTCCTTTTCGACGCCGAGAGGAGAGATCTTGTAGACCTTGCCGTTGAACTTGCGGTCGCGGAAGCTCTCGACGACGATGCGGGCGGGCTGGCCCATATAGACCTTACCGATATCGGCCTGGTCCACCTTGCCGCGGACAAAAACGTCGCTGACATCGCCGAGCGTGAACAGTAGAGTGGACTGCGAGCCCATGACGAGGATGGAGCTGACAGCGTTGCCGATTTCGACGTTGCGGGAGAGCACGAGCCCGTCGATCGGGCTGACGATGGTCGAGTTGCGGAGGTCTTCTTCGGCGCGTTCGAGCATCGCCCTGGCTTGAGCGACCTGGGCCTTGGCGCGGGTGATTTCGGCGCGGGAGACCGCGAGGTTTCGGACGGCGCCGGACTGCTTATTGAGGGCCAACTGGTAGAGCCGTTCAGTATCCTCGACGATGCTCTTGGCCCCAATGCCTTCCTTGAACATCAGGCGGGCGCGTTCCATGTTCGACTTGAGAAACGGGATGTCGGGGCCCTCGGCTTCCACCTTGTTCCGTTCGAGCGCTGCCAGGGCCGCCTCTTCGGCCGCTTCGGCGGCCTGGAGGTTGGCCTTCAACTCGCGGACGCGAGCTTCGAGCTCTTCCTTGTCGAGTTCGGCCATGATCTGGCCCTGGCGGACGATGTCGCCGTAGTCGACCATCAACTTCTTGACGATGCCGCTGGCCTTCGATTTCACCTCCACGGTGGAGCGAGGCTCGATCTTGCCGGTGGCGACGACACTGCGGGCGATGCTGCCGCGCTCAACCGGCGCGAGCTTGGAGGGGTCGATCTTGTGATTCGGCTTCAGGGCGGCGCGAAGGGCGAAGCCCGCGCCGGCGACCACCATGACCACAATTCCCAGCCAGATCCACTTGCGCGACTTGCTCTTCTTTCCGTTGACAGACATGAATTCGTTGCTCTCTTCCATTGGAGCAGACGATTGAGCCCGCCCATTTGTTCCCTGGATTGCGCCAAGCGGTATCATGAAGCCCATGTTCACGAGAACCGGGTTTTTCTTGATCATCGCCTCCACTTTGACGATGGGCCAGCCGCAATCGCTCGACAGTCTGAAGCAGGCGGCCGCGGAGATGGTGGCCGGGCGGGCGAAGCTGACGCAGGAGATTGTGGATTCGGTTTTCGCGTTCGGCGAGCTCGGCTATCAGGAAATCAACACGTCCGCCTACCTGACGGGGCTGCTGGAGAAGAACGGCTTTCGGGTGACGCGCGGAGTTGCAGGACTGCCGACGGCGTGGGTGGCCGAGTGGGGTTCGGGCAAACCGGTGATCGGGCTGATGGCGGATATCGACGGGCTGCCCGCGACTTCTCAGACGCCCGGGATTCCGTGGCACAGGCCGCTGATCGAGAACGGTCCGGGACACGGAGAGGGGCACAACGCGGGGCAAGCGGTAAACATCACGGCGGCGCTGGTGGTGAAGGAGCTGATGCAGCGCAACAGGATTCAAGGAACGCTGCGGCTCTATCCGGGGGTGGCGGAGGAGCTGATCGGCAGCCGGACGTACATGGTGAACGCTGGGCTCTTCAAAGACCTGGACGTGATGCTTTCGTCGCACATCTCGACGGAGTTCGCGACGAGTTGGGGCCCCGTCGGGACGGGGCTGGTTTCGGTGGAATACACGTTTACGGGGCGGAGCGCACACGGGGCGAGTCCGTGGTCGGGAAGGAGCGCGCTGGACGCGGTGGAGCTGATGAACGCCGGCTGGAACTACCGGCGGGAGCACTTGAGGCTGGAGCACCGCTCGCACTACGTCATTACGTACGGCGGGGATCAGCCGAACGTGGTGCCGCCGCTGGCGAAGGTCTGGTATTACTTCCGCGAGCTCGAATATCCGCGGATCAAAGAGCTGCACCGGATCGGGTCGACGATCGCGAAGGCGGCGGCAATGATGACGGACACCGAGGTTTCCGAGCGGGTTCTCGGGGCGGCGTGGCCAGGCTACTTTAATAAGCCCGTTGCCGAGGCGCTGACAGCGAACATCCAGCGCGTGGGCATGCCGGCGTGGAGCGCCGACGATCAGGCGATGGCGAAGGCGGCGCAGCGGGAGATGAAGGTGAAGGAGAGCGGGCTGCGGACCGGGATTTCTCCGCTGAACGACCAACCGGGCAGCCGGAACTCGGGCTC
>CAYWST010000075.1:0-17367 GCA_964461075.1 uncultured Solibacteraceae bacterium
CGCCGGCTCAGCATGAGATCGCTCTCCTCAATCCGGGCCCGAGGCTCGGGCGCCTCCTCGAGCGACGGACCCCGGCGGTACCGCCGCTTCCGGATGTGATCGATGGCGCGGTTGCTGGTCACGCGCGCCAGCCAGGGCTTGATGTGCTGCGCGGATTCCAGCCGCCCCAGGTTCTCGTGCAGCGCGAGGAAGACGTCCTGTGTCAGATCCTCGGCCGCGGCACGGTCCTGGAGAGCGTGGAAGGCCATGCTGTACACCATGCCTTTGTGTTCCCGGACGATCTCGGTGAAGTCGGGCAATGTCGCCATCTGTAAGCCAATACGAACGAGTCGAATGGCGGTTGCCTCTATTTTTTCACCATCGAAGCCCGGCGGCCGCCCGTCGCAGAGAGAGTATTCTGTCGTGAGGAGGTTTGGATGGAGTACCGGTTCTTGGGCGCAAGCGGACTGGAAGTTTCCGTCTTGAGTTTCGGGACGATGACCCTGGGCGGCGAAGGGCGATTCGCGGCCATGGGCAACGTACAGGCGGAAGAGGCGCGGAGGCTCATTGAGATCTGCCTGGAGGCCGGGGTCAATCTGATCGACACGGCGGACATCTACTCGACCGGCAGATCGGAGGAGGTGTTGGGCGAGGCGCTGGGCCCGCTGCGAAAGAGCGTCGTGCTGGCAACCAAAGTCTTCAATAGGCTCGAAGCCGGGCATCACAAGGCGGGGCTCTCGCGAAAGCACATCATGGAAGCCTGCGAAGCGAGCCTGCGGCGATTAAGCACGGACTATATCGACCTCTATCAGGCGCACAGCTTCGATTCGCTGACGCCGCTCGAGGAAACGATGCGGGCGTTCGACGACCTGGTGCGGCAAGGGAAGGTTCTCTATGCGGGGTGTTCGAACTACGCCGGGTGGCAACTGATGAAGTCACACATGGTGGCGGACCGTCTGGGCGTGAGGCGCTACATCTCGCAGCAGATCAACTACTCGCTGCTGGCGCGCGGCGCGGAACACGACCTGATTCCGGCGGGGCTCGATCAGAAGACCGGCATCATGGCGTGGAGCCCGCTGCATTTTGGGTATCTTTCCGGCAAATTTAGCCGCGGAAAACCGCGGCCCGAGGAGTCGAGGCTGAACACGCTGGACGCGCCCGGAGGGGTGGACGAAGAGAGGCTCTACCGCATTCTGGACGTGCTCGAGGAGATCGCCGGGCGGCGTGGCGTCACGGTGGCGCAGGCGGCGCTGAACTGGGTGATGCGCAAGCCGGGCGTTGACACGGTGATCATCGGAGCGCGGAACGAAGCGCAGCTCAAGGACAACCTGGCGGCGGCCGCGTGGAAGTTGACCGCGGAGGAGGTAGGGCGGCTGGATGAAGCGAGCGCGATTCCGCTGCCATATCCGCACTGGCACCAGCAGAAGTTCGGTGGAGAGCGCAATCCGCCGCTCAAGGCCACGCGAGGGAAGGCGTGATGTTCAGACTCTTGCCGGGCCTGATGGCGGCGACCGCGCTCGCGCAGGGGCCTGGCGCGGAGGATTTGAAGAAGGTGGACGAGGCGCTGCCCGCCCGCGCGTCGGCGAAAGTGAAAAAGCCGCGCAGGATCCTGGTGACCACACTGACGATGCGGGACGGGCGCCCGTGGAAAAGCTCCTCGGCGGCGGCGATTCCGGTGATGAGTTACGCGCTGGAGCAGATGGGAAAGCGAACGGGCGCCTATGAGGCGGTGTTCAGCAACGACGTGGAGATGTTCAGACCGGACAAGCTGAGCGGATTCGACGCGGTCTGTTTCGCCAACACGGCCGGGGTCCTGTTCGAGGACGCCGGGTTGAGGGAATCGCTGCTGAACTTCGTGGCGGGCGGCAAAGGTCTCGCCGGGATTCACGACGCCATCGCCACGTTCGTGCAATATCCGAAATACGACCAGTGGCCCGCGTTCGGCCGAATGCTGGGCGGAACGGAGAACGGCGGGCACCCGTGGAACGGCGAGGTGATGACGCTGAAAGCCGACGACGCGAAGAGCCCGTTGACGGCGATGTTCCGAGAGAGGGAGTTCAAGATCGCCGACCAGGCGTTTCAGCTCCAGGAGCCCGAGTTCCGCCACCGTCTGCACGTTCTTCTGAGCATCGATGCGGCCAAGACGCCGCTCGACCCCAAGCGAAGATTGCTCGCGCCGCGGAAAGCGGACATGGACTTCCCGGTGAGTTGGGTGAAGCGGCACGGAAAGGGTCGAGTCTTCTATTGCGGGCTGGGGCACGGCAAAGAGGTCTTCTGGAACGGGGCTGTGCTCGAGCACATCCTGGCGGGGATTCAGTACGCGGCTGGGGATCTGAAGGCGCAGGACAAGCCGGACCGGAAACGCTGACCGTCAGCGCGGTCACCATTCGAAGCGGGCGGCGTGTCGGACGGCGGCAACGAGATCGCGAGGGGGTAGTCTATTCAGCCTTCGTTAGCGCCCCGTGGTCGTCGCAGTGCGACCCGTGCGGGTGGTGGAGGTGTCCGTCGACGAGATAATCGGTGTGGTCGCCATGGGGGACGGCTTCATGGCCGCAGCCGGGGCCGTGGACGTGCGAGGCGTCGTGGGCGCCGCCGGCATGGTTCGGGGTGCAGACATCGGGATTCTGCGCGGAGATCTCGATGGTGTGTTCGTCGATGTGGTCGCCGTGCGGACTGTGAAGGTGACCGTCGTGGAGATAGTCGGTGTGATCGCCGTGGCGGACGGGGGTGTGTCCGCAGCCGGGGCCGTGGACATGGGAGTGGGCTGGATGGATCGGATGTTTCGAGCTCATGCGGCACTACCAGTGTAGCCGGAGTAGAAAAGCCATGGCCGCACAGGCCGCCCGATCGGATATAGAATTCTTGCAGGCATCGCGATGACAACAAGACGACAGCTATTGAAGACGGCGGCCGCGCCGATGATCGTGCCGAGTTTCGTGCTCGGCCAGAGAGCGGGTGCGGTGGCCCCGAGCGACAAGGTGGTGATGGGCGGCATCGGGATCGGTTCGCGCGGTGCGCACGATCTGAGCAAGATCCTCGCCAATCCGGCGGCGCGGTTCGTCGCCATCTGCGACGTGCGCAACGAGCGCCGCGAGACGGTGAAGTCGCTCGCCGACAAGACCTACGGCAACAACGACTGCAAGATGTACGACGACCAGTACGAGTTGCTGGCGCGGCCGGACATCGACGCGGTGCTGATCGCCACCGGAGACCGCTGGCACACGCCGCTTTCCATCATCGCCGCGCAGGACGGCAAGGACGTTTACTGCGAGAAGCCGTGCTCGATGTCGATCGAGGAGAGCTGGGCGCTGGCTGAAGCATTCAAACGATACAACCGTCTCTATCAGGCGGGATGCCAGCGGAGGAACGGGGCCAACTTCCAACTCTGCAAGGAACTGCTCAAGGCCGGAGCGCTGGGCAAACTGCAAGCTCTCTATGCAAACGTCGGCCCAAGCGTCAACTGGCCGCCGCTGCCAAGCCGCGACTGGCTCGAGGGAGAGGAACTGCCTCCGAAACAGGTTCTGGACTGGGACCGCTGGCTGGGTCCCGCGCCGTGGCGTCCCTATCACTCTTCCTATGTGCGCGGCGGCTGGCGCAACTTCTACGATTTCCACGGCGGCGGAATCCTGGAGTGGGGCTCGCACACGGTGGACCTGTGCCACTGGGCCGCGGAGTATGACGACATTCAGCCGGTGGAGTACGAGCCCGTGGGCACGAACGTGGGCCCCTACCAGGTGAACTGCAAGTACGCGAATGGCGTGAAGCTGATCATGCGCGACAACGCCTGGGATGGCGCGCTCAACACAGGCTCCTGCAGCTTCCGGATTGAGGGCGATCTCGGCTGGGTAGAAACCGGCGACAAGACGACCATCGCGTGCTCGGACAACATCAAGCCGCTGCTTCGCCCCACCGAGGAGGCGCGCTGGGCGGTGGACAATCACATGCGCGAATTCATCCGCTGCGTCCGGACGCGGCAGATGCCGGCGGCCAGCGCGGCGGCGGCGGCGAATTCTCACGTGACATGCCACGCGGCCTTCATCGCTTACCAGTTAGGCAAGACGCTGACATGGGACGTCGAAAAGCGCGCGTTCACAAACAGCGATGTGGCGAACAACATGCGGTCGCGCGCGCTGCGCGAACCCTGGCGGATCTGAGCGAAGGAGAACCAGACCATGCAACAGACATCAACAACTCCCGCGCCGCAGGCGGCCAAGCCAAAGCCGAGGAATCCGGTTCCTCCTCCCGAATTCCAGGAGGGCGCCATTGCGAAGATGGACGCCGCCGGACTGATCGCGATCCTGAAAAACGCCGGCTCTTCGGAGTTCCAGAAGGCGAAAGCCTGCATGCGAATCGGCGAGCTCGCGGCGAAGGAAGCCGTTCCGGCGCTGGCGGCGCTACTGGCCGACGAGAAGATGAATACTTACGCGCGCTACGGACTGGAGCCGATCGCCGATCCGAGCGTGGACGACGCGCTGCGCGCCGCCCTGCCGAAGTTGAAAGGAAACCTGCAGATCGGGGTGATCAACTCGATTAACAAACGGCGCGACGCGAAGGCGCTGCCGGCGCTCATGAAGCTGATGCAGAGCCCGGACGCCGGGGTGGCGCGAGCAGCCGCAGCGGCCATCGGCAGCATTGGGACGGCAGAATCGGCCAAGGCGCTGCAGGCGGCCCTGCCGAAGTCGGCCGGCCTGATGAAGATGGCCGTGGCGGACGCCGGGCTCGTCTGCGCGGAACGGATGCTGGCCGCGGGGCAGCGCGATCAGGGACTGGCCTTGTACGCGTTTCTGAGCGGACCGGACGTGCCGCGCGCAGCGCGCCATGCGGCGATGAGCGGGATCATCCAGGAGGAGAGATCCCTTGCGCGCCCGCGCTAAATGACATTCCCGCGACTCCCTGCCCTGCCTGTCCGCCTGGCTGCGGCGGCCGTGGCGCTACAGTTTGAGACTCCGGCGTTCGAGACGGCCATCGTGCAGGGTGAACCCTCGAATGGCGTGGAGCACAGGCATGTGGTCCAATCCGCGCTTGGGTGAATGCGGGATTGATATGCTGTTGGGTTGCCTGGAACTGACTCCGCTAAAAGGGGACCAAGAAGATGAGCGTGAAATCGAGGACTGCTCTGAAAGTGAAGCTCTACCGGTCGGACCTGCCGATCGTGGAGGAAGGCGCCGCGGCAAGCGTGCAGGAAGCGGCCGAAGCCGGCGGCGGCGTGCTGCGTTGCTTCCCGAGTTTCGTCGGGCGGAAGTTCTGCCTGCCCGGGAAGAACCTTGAACTGGTTGATGAGGACTACTTCCCTGAAGGCCCGGGCGGTTGGGCCATTGACGAGCGGTGGAACGGCAGCGCGATCCTGGCCGACACGGGCAACGGGATCCACGGCGAAGGCTTGTGCCATTTCCATCACCCGGACGGCTTCCTGATCCCGATGGACGCGGCGGTGCATGGCGCGCCGGACTTCATGGTGGGGCCGCTGTACCGGACTTTGGGCGGGACCGGATTCTACAACAAGGAGTTCGACAACCTCTATCCGCTCGGCCACCACATGCACCCGTTCAAGCCGGAGGCCTACAACTTCAACAAGTGGCGCAATAAGCGGTACCGCAACGACTGCCACACCTCGGTCGGCCTCATGGAGTATGTGACCGAAGAGATGATGGCGGATTTCGTGCGCGACTTCATCGCGGGCAAGAACAACTACATCCGCAACCACGCGCGGAATCTCATGATCAAGATGGGCACGGGATTCTTCACGCCCACGAGAATTCTGCACGGGCCCGCCGCGGTGAACACGGAAGAGCCGCAGCGCGACCGTGACGACTTCCGCTTCTATCAGAGCCACGTGCTGGCGCCCGAGGGCGAAGTCTTCCTGGGCCAGGAACTGCTGTTCCGCCATCTGCCCGAGGGCATCGAGGGCGAGGATCGCGTGCAGCGTCTCGTCTCCGATATCGATCTGCCGCGGAATAAAGATCCCTATATCGTGGAGAAGCACCTCCTGATGCCGGTGGTGGACAAAGAAGCGAGCCAGGGCGGATTCCACGATGAGTGGCGCGTCTACGGCAAGCCGAACGGCGACGAGCTGTTCAGCCTGCGGCAGTTCGAACTCGCGCCGGGCGCCGAGACGGTGCTGACCGGACCGGCGGCGCTGTGCATCATCCACTTCTGCCACGGACACGGCAAGCTCGGCAATTTCGATGTCGAGGTGAAGTCCGGCATTCGTCTGGGCGAGCCCTTGAACGACGAGTTCGTGATCCCCTACGCGGCCGCGAAGGCCAACGGCGGCGTCAAGCTCGTCAACAAGAGCAAGACGGAGCCGCTGGTGGGCACGCGCTGCTGGGGTCCGGAAGCCTGGGGCCACAAAATGCCCAAGGCGCCGTTCGAGACCTGGAGCCGTTAGCAGCCATCCGCGCTAGGATGGATTCCAATGCGAAGCATCTGGGTATCCATCCTTTCCGGCGCCGTCTTGCTCGGCGTCGCCGCCAATGCGCAACCGAACAAGCCGGCCGCGGGCAAGTTCTTCACCCACGATGGAGTGAATCTCTACTTTGAAGATCATGGCTCCGGCGAGCCGGTCCTGATCATTCACGGCAACGGCGGCAGCACAGACGACGTCAAGGCTCAGATCGAGTACTTCAAGAAGAAGTACCGCGTCATCGCAATGGACAGCCGGGACCATGGGCGCTCGGCGGACAGTCCCGAACAACTCACCTACGACAAGATGACCGCCGACCAGGCCGCGCTGCTCGACCACCTCAAGACCGGCCCGGTGAACATCCTGGGATGGAGCGACGGGGGCATCGAAGGACTGCTGTTGGCCATACGCTATCCCGCGAAGGTGAAGAAACTGGCGGCCATGGCGGCGAACCTGAATCCGTCGGACAAGGCGCTGCATCCCGAGACCGTTGCGCTGATCAAACAAATGGTGGACTCAATGAAAGCGGAGCAGGCTAAAACCGCAAAGCTCGCCCGCGAACTGAAAGTGACCGAGATGATGCTCCATGAACCGCAAATCGACCCGAAACTGCTTGAGTCCATCCAAGCCCCGGTGCTGGTTCTGGCCGGAGACCACGACGTCATCGCCGACGAACACACCCTCGAGATCTTTCACCGCATCCCGAACAGCCAGCTCTGCATTTTCCCGAATGCAACGCACATGATCCCCTTCGACGATCCGGAAACGTTCAATGCGGCGGTGGACCGCTTCTTCCGGACGCCCTTTGAGAAGCGTGACCGCATCAAGGACTTTCTGAAATCGATCGAGAAAATGAAAGCGTCCCAGCAGATGGACTGACGCCGGGGAGGAATGAGGCTATGAGATCCAGGCGCGGTTTCTTCATCCATTCGCTGTCGAGCGTCTCCGCGCTGGCGGCGGGCGTTGAGAGTCGCATGCGCACGGGCAACTGGGAAGGAGTCACGCGCGAAGACCTGCCAACGCCCTGCCTCGTGCTCGACCTCGATCTGTTCGAAAAGAACCTGAACCACATGGCCGCGAGCTGCAAGGCCGCCGGATTGGACTTCCGCGGCCATGTGAAGATTCACAAGTCGGTGGACATCGCAAAGCGGCAGCAAACCCTCGGCGCGATCGGCGTGACTGTGGCGACAGAAGCCGAGGCGGAACTGATGAGCGGCGCCGGGATCAACGGGGTGTTGCTGACCCGGCAGCCCGCGGGTCGCGAGAAGACGTTGCGAGTCGCCGCCATCGCCAGACGCGATCCGAGCTTCATGACGGTGGCCGACGACCCCGCAATGGTGGATCAACTCGACGCCGCGGCCGGCGCGGCGCGCGCGAGGCTGAACGTCGTGGTGGACGTCTTCGCCGGCATGAAGCGCGCAGGCATCGAGCCGGGAGAGAAGGCGCTCAAACTGGCGCAGATGATCTCGAAAAAGCCGAACCTGCGGCTCCGAGGATTGATGGCGTATTCAGGGACGGCTTCGCACACAAAGGGGTGGGAGACTCGGAAGAAACGCTCGATGGACGACATCCGCGGCATGCTTGAAACGGCGGAGTTGTGCAGGAAATCGGGGCTGCCGGTAGAACTCCGCACAGGCGGTTCGACGGGAACTTACAACATCGACGGCGGCCATCTCACGGAGTTGCAGGCGGGCTCGTACATGTTCATGGATACGGGCTACGCGAAGATCGGCGGCAAGTCGGGCAGCGCCGTCTACGACGACTTCGCGCAATCGCTCACCGTGCTTACCACAGTGGTGGTGAAGCAGCATCCGGGCGTCTGCACGATCGACTGCGGCATCAAGGGCATGGTGAAGCCGACCGACGTAGTGAAGGGGCGGCCGGAGGTCGAGGTCGGCGCGGGCGGCGCGGAGTATGGCCTGCTGATGTGGAAGGACGGAGACCGGGACTTCAAGCTCGGCGAGAAAGTCGAACTCTACCCGACACACCTCGACTCGACCACGAACGTCTACGACCGCTACTACCTCGCCAGAGGCGAGCGGATCGTGGGTGCATGGCCCATCATGGGGCGCGCGGGCGCGGCCCAGCGATAACTCTCAGCGGTTGATGTGAACAACCTTGGCCGGCGGGAAGCCGTTGAAGTGCGTCGACGAGGCGTTCGAGTACGCGCCGATGTTCTCCGCGTAGACGAGATCGTCGATTTCGAGATTGGGGAGCTCCTCGGACTGCGAGATCGTATCGAGACCATCGCAGGTCTGTCCGAAGACGGAGCAGACCTGCTTGCGGCCGCGCTTGAAGCTCTTGATCGGGTACTGGCAGTGGTCGAAGAGAATGCCCGAGAAGGTGTGGTAAACGCTGTCGTCGATGTAGTAGCCGGTCTTGCCGTCGCGCACCGTCTTCCCAATGACGCGGGCGACGAGCGACGCGGCGGAGGCGACGATGAAGCGGCCCGGCTCGGCGAGGATTTCGATGTCGCCGGGGAATAGGCGGTCGATCTCCGCATTCAGCTTGCGAGCGAGCGTTTCAAAGCGCGGGACGTGGTGGCTGTATGGCGCGGGGAAACCGCCGCCGATGTCGAGAATCTTGATCTCGTGGCCGTGAGAGCGCGCTTCGGCCATAACCGCGGCGGCGATGTTCAAAGCCTGCACGAAATTGTCGTCGTTGATGCACTGGCTGCCCACGTGGAAAGAGATCCCCTCGACAACGAGCCCGGCGCGAAACGACTTGAGAATGAGGTCGAGAGCTTCGCCGGGATCGCAGCCGAACTTGGAGGAAAGCTCGACCATCGAACCGGTATTGGGAACGCGCAGCCGCAACACAAGGCCGGCCTGCGGCGCGTAGGCCTTGATCTTCTTGAGCTCTTCCGGATTGTCGTAGGTGACCAGCGGCTTGTATTTGTTGAGGGCCTCGAGCGTCTCGCGGGGCTTGATCGGATTGGCGTAGACGATCTTGTCCCAGACAAAGTCCTGCCGCTCGGCCGCGGGCAGATGGCGGATGTACTTGTAGACCAGAAGGAACTCAGGGAAACTGGCGACGTCGAAACTCGCGCCGGCCTTGTAAAGGGTCTCAATGATCTCGGGCGCCGGATTGGCTTTCACGGCGTAGTAGGGCTGCACTTTGGGCAGGTACCGGCGAAACTTGAGAAAGTTCCGCCGGATGATGTCGTGGTCGATGACAACGACCGGCGTTCCGTGCTCGCGGGCGATCGATTGAAGCTGGCGGGTGGTCATTTAGTCCAGGACCGGATCGGAGCCGTCCAGCATTTTGACCTTGTTGTGTTTGAAGTACTCCCGGGTGAGAGCCTTCATCATGGCGCCGCGCTGATCGTAAAGCCGGCGGTACTTGCGCTTGGGATGCTTGGCGAGCGCGTAGGAGGTCATCAGCGGCATGGCGATGGTGGTGTCGGTGTAGCAGACGACGGCGTCGGGCAGGCGGTCGGGATCGACCTTGCCCCAACTGACGGCTTCGCTCGGCGTAGCGCCGCTGAGTCCGCCCGTATCCGGGCGCGCGTCGGTGAATTGCAGGAAGTAATCCTGGCCGTATTCCTTGATGCGCAGGACTTCCTGGATTTGCGGCTCGGTCTGAAGCATGAAGTTCTTGGGACTGCCGCCGCCCCACAGTACGACGCCGCTCTTGCCCCCGGAGCGCTTGGCGGCGAGCACGAATGCGGTGGTTTCGTTCACATCGATCGAGGGATTGATGCGGAGCTTGTTGCCGCGAAGCTCGACTCCGGCGACGTTCATGCCGATGGTCGAGTCGCCTGGAGAAGACGTGTAGCAGGGCACGCCGGCGCGATAGGCGGCGGCGAGCACGGAGACATCTTTCAGGCCGGCCTTGCGTTCCCACTCCGCGGCGTACTTGCCGAGCAGGTAGTGAAGCTCCGCCGTGCCCATCTCCCTCTGGAACTCCGGCTGGACAAGGATATCCCGAAGGATCTCGTCCGTAGCCATCAGGCAATCGCTATAACCGAGCAGGACGTCGTACACGCGGACGATGTCGTTGTTGCGAAGCTCGGTGTCGTCCATGCGGAAGTCGCCCATGTGAACGGGGTAGTTCAGGGCGAAGTGGAGGTCGTGATAGAGGATGGCGCCCGTCGAGACGATCCAATCCACGAAGCCAGCCTTGATGAGCGGCACGATGGACGAGCAGCCGAGCCCGGCCGGCGTCAACGCCCCGGAAAAGCTCATGCCGACGGTAACGTCGGGCTCAAGCATCTTCTCGGTGAACAGCCGCGCGCCCTCTCTGAGGCGGGCGGAGTTATACGCGAGAAAGGTGTTGTCGATGATTTCGGTGAGACGTTCCCTGCCCGTGAGGTTCTTGGGCAGGATGCGCTGGCCCGAGAGGAACTTGTCTCGGTGGGGACATTTCTTCTTCTTGAGCCAGTCCGGCATCTCCGTCATGTCTTCGCGGTAACGGCGCGTTGGTTTTGGGTGCTTGGCCATGGTCGAAAATACGATTATGGCAGAACGCATGGAGAAGACTCCGTCACAGCTCGGCTACACGATGCCGGCGGAGTGGGAACGGCATGAAGCGACATGGCTCGGCTGGCCGCACAACGAGACGGATTGGCCCGGAAAACTCGACACCATCCGCTGGGTCTACGGCGAGATGGTTCGCAAGATCGAGGCGCAGGAAAAGGTCCGGATCCTGGTGGGCTCGAAGAGCGAGGAGAAGCTCGCGCGGGGTTATCTCTCCAAGGCGGGGGCCTCGCTCCGGCGCGTCGAGTTCATCGTCCATCCGACCAATCGCGGATGGACGCGCGACACCGGGCCCATCTGGGTGACTCGCGAAAAGGGCGGCCGCCGGGAGAAGGCCATCGTCCATTTCCACTTCAACGCCTGGGCGAAATACCCGGACTGGCAGAAGGACCGGCGCGTGCCGGAAACCGCCGCGCGCGTGCTGAACAAGCGCCTGTTTGACGCGCGACTCAATGGCAAGCCGTTCGTGCTCGAAGGCGGCGGAATCGAGGTCAACGGCCGCGGGACGCTGCTGACCACCGAAGAGTGCTACCTCGATCCGGTCAATCAGGTGAGAAACCCGGGCGTAGGCCGCGAGGATTTCGAAGGCGCGTTGCGCGAGTATCTCGGCGCGACCAACGTCCTCTGGCTCGCGGCGGGCCCGGCGGGCGACGACACGCACGGTCACATCGACGACATCTGCAGATTCGTCAACCCCTCAACCCTCGTGCTGATCCGCGAAAAGAACCCGAATGACGTGAACTACAAGCCGCTCGAAGAGAACTGGGAACGGATCCCCGGCCTTCGATTGGAAGACGGAAGCAAGCCGGAGGTGGTGGAACTCCCCATGCCCGCGCCGCTGTATTTCGAAGGCGAGCGGCTGCCGGCGAGCTATGCGAATTTTTACATCTCGAACGCCGCCGTGATCGTGCCGACCTTCAACGACGTGAACGATCGCGTAGCCCTTGGAATTCTGGGGGAACTGTTCAAAGACAGGCCCGTGGTGGGCATTCACGCCGTGGATCTGGTGCTTGGCTTCGGCTCGCTGCACTGCCTGACGCAGCAGGAGCCGAAATGAACGCTACTGCTGGAGCATGAGCGAGGCCTTACCGGCGGGCCCGTCATACAACAGCTCGACGGTACGAATCCCCTCGGCCTTGCCGCGGTATTGGAAGAAGAGGAGGCCGGCCTGAGGCAGCGCGCGCTCGCCCTCTGCGATCGCGGCGCGGCGCACGCGCTGCTGCCAGTTCCGGAGCAGTTCAATGGGCGGCTTCGGGGTGACCGGAGGAAGATTGCCGGAGTCCCGGTTGCCGGCGCCGCCGGTGCTCAGCCCGCTGCCGCCGCCTTTGGATTTCTCGCCCGCATCGGGCGGCGCCCATTCAGGGTCCCTGATGGTCTTGGCGACAAGCCCCCAAGGCTGGCTGGGGAGAGCCTCTTTCTTGCCATTGATTCTGAGCGAGAAGTCCGACGCCGTGATAACCAGCCGCTCGTTGGCCGGCCCAAAGATCGCGACTTCAACGGCGACATGATCCTCCGAGTTCAACGCGGACTCGGCGTTTGGAATCCCGTGACCGGTGAAATCGGCGGCGATCGTATACTTGCCCACCTTGGTATGTGCGACGTAGTCGGAGGGCGTAGCGCGGGCGGCAAGGTCGTGGACCTCCAGCGGAGCGGCGGGCGCCTGGGCGGCGACCTCCAGGCTCGCAGCAAGAAACAGACAGATGGAAAGGACGGACCGCATCAGCATCTCTGCTCACAAAGTATCAGATTCTGGCGCAATTCCCCTAACTTGCCCGCCCCGCATGGCGGCGAAGCGTGCCGATCGATTCCCTCGCGATGCGCTCCGCGCCGGGCGTGAAATCGAACGGCTCCACCGAGACCCAGCCGCGATAGCCGAGGCGAGCGAGAGTTGAGAGCAGCGGCGCATAGTCGTAGTTCCCCGCCCCGCAATGAGCGCCGTCCATCTCGTTGACGTGGACGTGGGCGATCCAGTCGAAGTACCTTTCAAGCAGCGCAGGCACGGGCTCGGTTTCGTCGGCGCTGTTGTGCGTATCGAACATGCTCAGCACGTTCGGGCAACCAACTTCCCGCGCGACGGCGACGGCTTCAGCCAGCGTGTTGACCACGTCGGTCTGGCTGGAGGGGATCGGCTCGACCAGGATGCGGACGCCACGCTCGACCGCGCGGGGAGCGCTCCGGACGAGCCCTTCGACCAGCCTGGCTCGCGCCTCCGCCGCGCTTGAGCCGCCGGTGGATCCGCGCTGAAGGGGCGAGCCGAAAACGAGAACGCCGCCTTCGCCCAGGTCGGCGCAGAGATCGATCAGGCCGGCCACGTGCTCCCAGCTTCGGCGGCGCACAGCCGCGTCCGGAGTGGTGACGTGCAGACCGGCCGGCGCGACGAGAATCCAGTGCAGACCGGCGAACGTGAGACCTTCTCCCGCGATGATGCGGGCGTACTCCCTGCGGACGGCGGGCTGGATGGAGCAAGGATCCTCGGCCAGCGAGCCGGGAGTGATTTCGACGCCTTCGTAGCCGGCGCCTTTGAGGTCGCGGCACATGGCCGTGAAGTCGCGGCCTTTGTAGGTGACACTGCACATGGCGTAGCGGAGCGGGCTCATGCGGCGGGGCGGTCCTTTCAGCGACAGCGTAACAGACTGGCGTAAAGAAAAAGACTCGGGAACCTGGAATCCGTTCCCGATTCGTGTATCATGTTACCAGCCTACTAAACGCTTAGGAGCCTGCATGCTCGAGACGATCAGCAGCGCCGCGAAGACCGCGGACCCGCCCGGCTACGACAACCTGTGGCGGCCGTTCCGGGAGAGAACCGCCCGGCTTGAGGACGTCCTCCCGTTTCACGCAGAGTACGCCTCGCTGCTGCGAAACACGGAGATGTTCGCCTATCTGATCCGCAGCTACACCACCTACAGCATGACCTGCGCCGCGCTCGGCCATCCCGGCGGCAGCTTCTCGGAAGCGGAATTGCTCGCGGTCCTTTACAACTACGTGCTGAGGTACGACGCAAAGGACCCGAAGTGGCCGATGCGCGACGTGTTTTATCTCTCCAAATGCCACGCGTGCCCGGCCCTTTATACCGCCCTGGCGCTGACCGGCTACTTCCCGCTGTCGACGCTCAAGACTTACGGCTGCTGGGATTCCATCCTGGAGTCGCATCCCGACTGGCTGCGGACGCCCGGCGTGGAAATCAGCGGCGGCTCGCTGGGTCAGATCCCGGGCGTGGCCGTCGGCCGCGCGATGGCCATTCGGCGGAACGGTCCCGACCACTCCGACCGCATGGTGTATGTCCTTATCGGCGACGGCGAGTGCAATGAAGGCTCAGTGTGGGAGGCCTTCATGGCCGCGGGCCACTACGGCCTCGACAACCTCATCTTTCTCATCGACTACAACAAGGTCCAGGCCAAGGGCTTCGTCAATCAGGATATGGGCCTGGAGCCGGTCTGCGACAAGCTCCGCGCCTTCCGGCTGGATGTTCACGAAGTGGCCAACGGCCACAACGTGGCCGAGTTGATCGGTCTGTTCACTGTGCTGAGGCAGCAACGGCGCGGCAAGCCGCTGGCTGTGGTGGTCAATACGGTGAAGGGGAAAAAAGTGGGCGAGTGCCAGTACAACCCGAACTGGCACACCTCGGCTCCGAGAAATGCGGCCGCGGCGGGCCGCTGGATCGAGGAGATCTGGGAGGCCGATGGGAAGCGGCTGGGCGTCCCGTTCGAGTTCGCGAAAACTCTGGCGGCGGCCATCGAAATTGTCCCGCCCGTCCACGGCAACCCGGATCACATCACCGATAAACAGGCCTAAGCGCGAGGAACAAGCATGGCGCAATTCACGATTCCCGAACGCTCCGGCGACGGAGAGATGCGTTATCAGATGGGCTACGCGCTCGCGGATCTCGCGCGCGAATACCCGAAGATCGTCGCTCTCGATGGAGACCTGCGAAGCTCCTCGGGGCTGCACATCTTCGAACATCACCACCCGGACAAGCTCATCAAGGTAGGCATTGCCGAGCAGAACCTGATGGCGATTGCGGCCGGCCTCTCGCAGGAAGGCTACACCCCGTTTCCCTGCACGTTCGACGCCTTCTGCCGGCGGTTCATGGATCAGCTCTACGTTTCGGTGGCCTATGGAAACCTCAACGTGAAGGTGCTGGGCGCCTATGTCGGGCTGTTCACCGGCAAGGCGGGCGCGACTCACCAGAGCGACAAGGAGCTTGGCCTTCTGCTCCGGATTCCAAACCTGCGCGTAGTGGAGCCGGGCTGCAACGGGGAGATGGAGCAGGCGCTGCGATGCGCCGTGGAGACGCCGGGGCCGTTTTATCTCCGCATTGTGCGCTGCGAAGTGGGCGCCAACGAAATCGGCGATGGCTACAGATTCCATCTCGGCAAGGGAGTCACCGTTCAGGACGATCCCGGCGCCGATATCGGGCTCGTCACCACGGGCTACATGATCAAGACGGCGAAGCTCGCGGCGGAGAAGCTCCGCGCCCGCGGCGTCAGGGTGCGGCTCGACCATCATCCGTCGCTGAAGCCGTTTGACCGCGATCTGCTCGTGCAGATGGCGCAGCGCGTTTCCGGCATCGTGACGCTCGAAAACCATTGCGTGAGCGGCGGACTGTTTTCGCTTGTGGCCGAAACGCTGGCCGCGCGCGGCGCGGGCGTCCCCGTGGGGGCCATCGGCACGGACCCGGACGACTTCATCCACACCGGCCATGTCAACGACCTTCTCCACCGCTACCGCATGACCTCCGACGACGTCGTGGAGAAGGTCTTCGAGGTCCTGAAGGCGAAGCAGGTGACGGCATGAGCGCGAGCCTGAAGGATGATATTGCGCTGTTCAGCCGCTATATGGCGCTGACGGGAACGCCCAACATCGATCCCGAACCGCGCCCCGCGCCAGGGCTCGAAGGCAAGCGGCTCGGCATGGTGCATGGATCAAGCTGGGTCACGCTGTTCGCCACCTATTTCGGCCGCAAGATCCTGCCGGGCGTCAAGCTCATCGGGGTGGGCAATGAGGCGGTTCAGTTGAACTTCATGGCCGCGCACCGCCGTGGCGAGCCATGCCCGCCGCAAATCAACATCGACCTCTTCGCCCGCTACTCCGAAGACCTGGTCAACCTCTTCGGAGTGGACGCCATCCTCATCACGTGCTCGACCATGAACCGCGCCGCGGGAACCGTCCGCAAAGCGATGGCGCGCCATGGCGTGCCGGTCGTGCAGATCGACGAGGCCATGATGGAGGAGGCCGTCGAACGGGGCGGACGCATTCTCGTTGTGGCGACCCACGGACCGACGGTGGCGAACACCCAGGAGCTCCTGCGCGAAACCGCCGCCCGCATGGGCAAAGAGGTAAGCTTCGCCGGCGCGACGGTCGAAGAAGCGTTCCACCGGCTGGGGGCGGGCGAAATCGAAGAGCACAACCGGCTCATCGCGGACGCCATCCGCGAGGCTGCGGCCAGCGAGACTCTCCGCACGGTGGTGCTTGCTCAACTTTCCATGTCGGTGTTTTGCTTGTCGTACCCGGACTCGGAAAGCGAATTCGGCGTTCCGGTCCTGACCAGCGGCGAAACCGGATTCAAAAGAGTCCGGCGGATTCTCACGAAGAAGGACGGGCAGTGAACATGAAGACGTTGTTAGCGGGGCTCCTGGCCGCAAGCGCTCTGATGAGCGCGCCGGTGGAGCGATACGGGATCTTCGAGGCGCACTTCTCCGCGGCGGATACCCCCGCCAATCCTTACAAGGCTATCGCCGCCACGGCGATCCTCACGAAACCCGGCGGGGGTGAGTGGCGGATTCCGCTGTTCTGGGACGGCGGCAATACCTGGAAGTTCCGCGTGAGCCCGGATGCCATTGGCCGATGGTCGTTTCGCGTAGAATCGCGCGACGCCGGTCTGGCCAAGGGCAAAGGCTCCTTTGAAGTGACCGCCTCCACGCGGAAAGGCGGCGTCATTGCGATGCCTTCCGCCCCGGCTCATTTTCAGCGGCAGACCGGCGAACGCGTCTGGTTTCTCGCCGACACCGCCTGGGGCTACTTTACCGACAGCCCGGAAGACAATCACCATCGCGCGCAGGCCGAGCACTACGCCAAAACCCGCGCCTCTCAGGGATTCAACGCCATCCACTGCATGATGCTCAGCGAGCAGGGCGTGGGCAACGATCAGGGACCGCCCTTCAAATCGATGGAACGGGAAGAAATCAACCCCGGCTACTGGCAGGAGGTCGACCGGCGCCTCGCGTTCGCCAACGCGCAGGGGCTCACGGTTGGCCTCGCCGTGGCCTGGGGCGACAAGGGCCGCAAGGAACTCTTCCCATGGAGGCGGTTCCCGGACATCGAAGCGCGAAAGCGCTACGCCGCCTACGCAGCCGCGCGCTACAGCGCCTATGACGTCTACTTCCTCGTCTCCGGAGAATGGCATGGCGAAATCCGCACGCGCGATGGCGCCGTGCCGGAAGAGATCTTCCGTGAATTCGTCGAAATCGGCGACGCGCTCGACGCCGCCGAACCCCACGGCCGCATGAT
>CAYWST010000076.1:0-17253 GCA_964461075.1 uncultured Solibacteraceae bacterium
GCCGCTTCCTCGAGCAGTCCGATGCAGAGTCCCGTTTTACCTGAACCGGTCATGCCGACACAGACAGCGTGGGTGACGAGGTCCTTCGAGTCGTAGAGAAGGAGGTCTCCCGTATCCTTGCGCTTCCCAAGGTAGAAGACGCCGAGCTTTTCGTAATCCATGACTCTATTGATTGTAGGGGTCAGTGGGCGGGGGCGGCTCTGGACTGATCTTTTCGGTGGGCTCCTTGAGGCGGCGGTGATCTCGGAGGCTCTTGCGGAGGACGAATTCGATCTGCCCGTTGAGGGAGCGGAGATCGTCGTCGGCCCACTTGCGGAGGGCGTCCAGGACATTCCCGTCGATGCGCAACAGGAAAGTCTTTCGTTCAGCCATGACGCCCTCTCGCGAGTGTTCCTTTCTTCTTACTGATGGATGGTTCCGGCGTTGAGCACGGGTTGGGCCGTGGTCTCGCTGCAAAGAACGACGAGGAGATTCGAGACCATGGCGGCTTTCTGTTCTCCGTCAAGGTTCACGACTTTCTTGAGGGCAAGCTGCTCGAGAGCCATCTCGACCATGCCGACCGCGCCTTCGACGATCTTCTGCCGCGCGGCGATGACCGCCGAGGCCTGTTGCCGCCGGAGCATGGCGGCGGCGATCTCCGACGCGTAGGCGAGGTAGGAGATTCGAGCCTCGATGACCTCGACGCCGACGACGGCGAGGCGGTCCTGGATTTCGGTTTTTAGGTGCGTGGCCACCGAAGCGGTGTGGCCGCGGAGGGAGATTTCGTGCTCCTCGTGGGTGTCATAGGGGTATGCAGTAGCCAAGTTCCGGACAGCGGCCTCGCTCTGGACGTGGACGTAGTTCTCGTAATTATCGACTTGGAAAACAGCCTCCGCCGTGTCGACCACTTTCCAGACAACGACAGCCGCGATTTCGATGGGGTTGCCGTCCTTGTCGTTGACCTTGAGCTTCGAGGTTTCGAAGTTCCGAACACGCAGGCTGATGGCACGCTTGGCGTAGAAGGGGTTGGCGAACTTCAATCCGGGCTCGGTGACCGTTCCGACGTACTTGCCGAACAGGGTCATCACCTGACCCATGTTTGGGGCGACGGTGAAGAACCCGGCGAGGCAGACGATATCGGCGACCCAGACAACGATCCAGAGCGCGATGGCCCCAACAGGCTTTTCGCCATAGGGCGCGGTTTTAACAGCCTGCACGATCATCCAGATCGGAATGACGAGCATGGCCAGGGTAAGCAGAAGAACGGGGATCCCGTTCATTGCCTGGACGACTTTCTCCTTGAGCATGGTGTCCTCCGCGAGAGGGATGACTAGGGTGGAATCCCTTCGCTATTGAAATGATATCACTTTGATTGCATATGTCAAGCGAATTCGACTGGCGTCGCCCCGCTGCACCGAGATCGCCGGCGGCTCTGCATCCCACCGCTCTGCTACGGAGACTTAATTGTGCCTGCCACAATTTCAAATGGTGCCTGTCACCATTTCCGCTATTGGGTCGAGGGCGGTAGATCGTAGAAGTGATACGTGTAGGTCCAGCGGGTGGACTTGCCGGGATCGGCCTCGATGGAGACATAGGCCTCGGGGGAGAAGACGGTTCGGATGGACCAATAGACGAGGCGCACAATCGGTTTGTCGCTGGTGATGCGAACGCCTGCGCCGGCTTTTCGGTGCTCGGCGACGATGTGATAATCCGCTGCGGTGGCGCCGAATCCTTCGAATTCGCCGAAGACGCTCTGCCCCGGCGACAGCTCCTTGAGGTAGTGGACCTCGTTGCCCCGGACCTCGCCGAGATCTCCCGTGAACGGGCGGACGGCTTTCAGTTCGAACGGGAATTTCACGACCACGCCGGGCCCGGTGGGCTGGCCGTCGATGACGAAGAAATTGTGGTTGTACTGCTGGCTTGCGATGCGGCGCGTGCCGGTGTTTTCGAGCTCGTGCTCGATGAGGAGCCGCGGCTCGTCCTTCACGAGCGACATGGTCTTGGTGTACCGGTAGGCATAGCCGTTGGGGCCGTTCAGTTCATGAACGAAGCGGATGCGATTGG
Organism: uncultured Solibacteraceae bacterium; assembly: GCA_964461075.1. GTDB lineage: Bacteria > Acidobacteriota > Terriglobia > Bryobacterales > Bryobacteraceae > JACADU01. Next base: position 2,044 of record CAYWST010000076.1, read on the forward strand.
CTTCCGCCTTCACCTGCCATTTGCCGGTGTCGGCGATTTCATAGGTTCTGAACGGCTGGAAGGGCTTATCGTCTGGCTTGATGCAGACGCCCACGCCGATCCGAATGAACTTGCCGCCGGCGGGGGCTTCCGCGTACCCGAGTCCGCCGTCGAGGCCGCGGAACTCCTCCACGGGGCCCATGATGGCGTCGTGGAGCTTGGGGTCGTAGCGCGGGAACCACACGCCGAAGTACTCGTGATTCTTCGTCTTGAGGCTGGCGGTGACGCCGGACCAATCGAAGCGGGTGCCCCGGTAATAGCCCTTTTCAGGATCGGGCAACAGGATTTTCGCGGTGACGGCGGCGTTCCTGATCTCGGCGGAAGGAGCGTCGGCGCCGGCTTGGGCGGCGGCGAGCAGAAGGAAAGCGATCGGCGGCATGGCTGGCTTCCAGTTTCTCCCAATCGAGGCTTGGTTGGAATAAGCTTTGGACCATGGACCGACGGCGCTTCGTTTCAACCCTACTCGCCCCCTGGGCCGCCTGGGCCGCTCAGGCCGGATCGATGCGGATCACGCGGCTGGAGACCGTCTACTGGAAGAGCCGCGACGCGGCGCCTTTCTGGCCGCATTGGACATGGGTCAAGATCACAACCGACTCCGGGGTGAGCGGCATCGGGGAGACCTATCCACGCAACGCCGCCGAGGCGGAGATGATCCACTCGCATCTGGGCCAAATGCTGCTGGGGAAGGATCCGCGCGACATTGAGCGGCTTTGGCACGACGTTTACCACACGATCGACTTCCAGATCGCGGGGGGAACCGAGATCCGCTGCCTGAGCGCGATCGATCTGGCCCTCTGGGATCTGCTGGGCAAGAGCCTGAACGCGCCGGTGTGGCGGCTCATCGGCGGGAGAGCGAATCCGAGGGTACGGCTCTACAACACCTGCTTCCCGCACAAGTACGACTTCCTCAAAGAGCCGGACAAGATCATGCAGGAGATCATCGACGGCTATGGCGTCCGCGCGATCAAGATCTGGCCGTTCGACGGCGCGGCGCGGCAGAACAAGGGCCAGTACATCACCAGGGAGCAGATCGAGACGGCGCTGCAGCCGGTGAAGATTCTGCGCGACAAGTTCGGCGATGCGATCGAAATCCTGGTGGAATTCCACTCGTTCTGGAATGTGACGGCGGCGGCGCGGATCGCAAAGGCGCTCGAGCCGTACAAGCCGATGTGGCTCGAAGATATGCTGATGCCGGGCAATTATGGGCAATACCGCGAGCTGGCAGAGTCGACTTCGCTGCCGCTGACGATCGGCGAGAGGATGGCAGGGAAGCTGCAATTCGAACAACTGCTGGAGTCGAAGGCGGCGAAGTACGTCATGTTCGACGTCTGCTGGTGCGGCGGTTTGACGGAGGCGCGGAAGATCACGGCGATGGCGGACGCCGCGCAATTGCCGTTCGCGCCGCACACCGCGGGCGGTCCGCTGCTGTTCTACGCTTCGACGCATCTGTCGACGGCGATGCCGAATCTTTGGATTCAGGAGAGCTGCCAACGGTTCTACGAACGGGACTGGCCGCTGATGCTTGAGAATCCTTTGAAGCCTTCGCAGGGTTCCATCGAGGCGCCGGACACGCCGGGCTTCGGGATGACGATCAAGGACGAGGCGTGGAACCATCCGGCGGCGTTGCGCCGGATCTCAAGCCGCTGAGCCGGTGATGCGATCATGGAGCCACGCGCGCGCGTAGGCCCAATCGCGGCGCACCGTCGCTTCCGAGAGCCCGAGCGCTTCAGCGATCTCCGGGAACGTGCAGCCGGCGAAGAAGTGCAATTCGACCACACGGGCGAGCCGCTCGTCATACCCGGCGAGCGCGTCGAGGGCGTCATTGAGGATGAGTACGTCGACGCCGGGATCCGGCGTTTGAACCGCCAGATCGTCGAAGGTGATGTGGGCGAATTCGCCGCCCCGTTTAAGCGCGGCCCGCTTTCGGGCGTGCTCCACCAGAATGCGGCGCATGGCCCGGGCGGCCGAGCCAAGAAAGTGTGAACGGTTCTCCCACTCCGAAGGGCTCTCGTGCAGGCGGAGCCACGCCTCGTTAACGAGTGCGGTCGGTTGGAGCGTGTGGCCCGGCCTCTCGCCCCTTAGAAAGCCGCCCGCAAGCTGGCGAAGTTCGATGTACAGAAGTCGCGCAAGATCATCATTTGGCTGCTGCATCAGCGCCCCCTCGAAAAAGTTTGACTTCCGTGAGCGGATTTCGCAAGAGCCGGCGCATGAGGGAGTGGAAGGCATTCCAGAGGAGACACAACGATGAAACGGATGATGATTATGGTTTACGGCGTGCTGGCGTACGTCGCGTTCTTTGCAACAATCTGCTACGCAATCGGGTTTATCGGCAACTACTGGGTGCCGAAATCGATCGACACCGGCGTGCCTGGCGACATTCAGACAGCCGTGCTGTTGAACGCCGCCATGCTGGGAATGTTTGCGATTCAGCACACGATCATGGCCCGGCCAGCGTTCAAAAAATGGGTGACGCAGTACATCCCGAAGGCGGTGGAGCGAAGCACCTTCGTCATGGCGGCAAGCCTGATCCTGGCCGGTACGTTCTACGTGTGGGAGCCGATTCCCGCGGTCATGTGGACCGTGGAGAACCCGATCGCCGTCATGGCGCTGCACTGCAGTTACTTCATCGGATGGATGCTCGTGTTCGGCAGCAGTTTCCTGATCAACCACTTCGATCTGTTCGGTCTGAGGCAGGTGACGCTCGCGTTTTTGAACAAGCCGTACACGCAGATTCCGTTCCGGATGACGATCCTCTACAAATTCGTGCGCCACCCGCTGATGCTCGGCTTTCTCATCGTCATGTGGTCAGCTCCCGAGATGACGCTGGGGCACTTCCTGTTCTCCGGACTCACGACCTGTTACATCCTGGTGGGAATTCAGTTCGAGGAGCGGGATCTGGAGCATGAGCACGGCGAGAAGTACCGGGCCTACAAGGCGAACGTTCCGATGCTACTGCCTTATAAAGGAGCGGTGAAGGAAGAGACGGTGGCCGCGCCGCTGCCCGCTGTACGGTAGTGGCCGAAGGCAAGGGCCGGGCGCCCGTCACGGGCGCGCCGGCCCTTGACTGTTCTTGATAGCAGCTTCCAGCAAGGCGAAATCAGGATGCCGTCGAAGCGGCGCGAAGACGTTCTCTTCGAGGTGGAGTTTGGCGGCATCGCCGTTGAGGGCGGCTTCACGAAGCTGACCGATGGCGCCGCGCGCGTCGCCGCGCATGGTGAGCAGAATGGCGAGGTTTCTGCGGCTTTCGAGGGTTTCCGGGTGGGATGGGCCATAGGCGGCCATATAGGACGCAAGAGAGCGCTCGAAGAGTCGCTGGGAGTTAGCGTGCTTGCCACGGCGGGCTTCGAGGATGGCGTAGCTTTCCGCAAGGTCGGCGGTGCGCGGGTGTCCAGGGCCGAGTGTGCGTTCCCGGAGGGCGAGGCCCTTCTGGTAAAACCCCTGTGCGGCATCGAGGTCCTTCTCCTCGGCGGCGAGGCGGCCGAGATTCAGGTAGCTGTAGGCAAGCACGGGGTGGTCGGGTCCGAGAACGCGGAGGCGGATTTCGAAAGCCCGCTGGTGAAGCGGCCTGGCGTTAGATGGCTGATTCAGGTTGCGATAGAGGATGCCGGCGCTGTCGAGCGCGTCGGCGACGGCGGTGTGCTCGCCGCCGAGTGTGAAGTCGAGCACCTTAACCGCGCGAAGAGCGGCATCGAGCGCTTCCCGATTCCGGCCCGCCTGCTCGTAGTCCATTGAGATTGCGCGAAGCGCGTGGCCGATATCGGGATGATCCGGTCCGTGATGCGCCTCGTAGATGGCAAGCGCGCGTTGATGGAGGCGCAGGGCCTCGGCGGAATTCTCAAGTAGCCACTGAACGGAGCCGACGGCGCCGGCCGCTTCGGCGACGTCGGGGTGGTTAGGTCCAAGAAGGCGCTCACGGATTTGAAGGGCTCGGGTGAAGGAGGCCAGAGCGTCGGGATAAGCGGCCGAACGCTGCTGCGCCTGGCCAAGGGCGAGCAACGAGGATGCAAGCAGGGGTTGGTCACCGCTTTCTTCAGCGCGAGCAACGGAGCGGCGGGCGAGTTCCAGCGAACGCGCATAGAAGCCAAGCGAGCCGTTCACCTTTGCCAGAGACTGCGAGAGCCGGGCTTCGATGAAAGGGTCGAGCCTCGCCTCCGAGGAGATGCGCGCGGCCCCGCGGTCGAGCAACTCCTTGGCGGTGATCGTCGCGCCGCGGGATTCGTTGGGGTCGGCCGTCTCGAACAAGCTGATCAGGAAGGCCGTCACCCGGCGTGCGGCCTCGGCCTCGCGGAGGGCGGACTGTTCGGCCTTCTGAGCGCGGAGGTAGGCCGCTGTCACGCCAGCCGTACCAGCGAGGACAGCGGCGAGGGCGACCGTCGCCGCGGCGACGCCGGCGGTGTTCCGCAGGACGAATTTTCGGAGGCGGTACCCCGTGCTTGGCGGGCGGGCGTGAACCGGACGGTCATCGAGGTGCCGCTCGATGTCCTCTGCGAGCGCCGATGCGGTAGGGTATCTGTGCGCGCGCTCCTTCTCGATGGCTTTGAAGGCGATCCAATCGAGATCGCCCTTCAATGCGCGGACGAGTGCTTGAGGGGTGGTGGAGCGGTCCTTGGCGATCGTCAACCGCTCCCGCGGTGAGAGGGCCAGATAGCGCTGGCTTGCATAGGGAAAACCCTGGCGGGTATTGACCAGTTCGGACAGGAACCTGGGCAGGCCGATCTCGGCGGGATCTCCCGGGAGCGTCCCCGAAAGAAGTTGGAACAGAATCACGCCCAGCGAGTAGATGTCGGCGCGCGTGTCGACATCGAGACGGTCCAGCCCTGCCTGTTCGGGGCTCATATACGCCGGGGTGCCGACAGTCTGGCCGTGCAAGGTGAGGGCCGTTTCTCCCTGAAGGGAGGAACCGAGCGCCTTGGCGATGCCGAAATCGATGATGCGAGGAAGCGGAGAAGTCCCGTCGGAGGCGACGAGGATGTTCGATGGCTTCAGGTCGCGATGGACGACGCCTTTCTGATGGGCGTGTTGGACGGCCTGGCAGATCAAGATGAACAAGGCAAGCCGCTGTCGAACGGTGAGCCGGTTCTCATCGCAGAAGGTGACCAACGGCCGGCCTTCAACCAGTTCCATCACGAAGTACGGGCGGCCGGTGGCGTCATCTCCGGCGTCGAGAACTCTGGCGATGTAAGGGTGATCCATGACGGCCAGGGCTTGCCGCTCGGCTTCGAACCGCGCCACGACCTGCTGGCTATCCATTCCAAGCCGGATGATCTTGAGCGCCACCTTTCGTCGAACGGGCTCCGTCTGGAGCGCCTCGTAGACGACCCCCATGCCGCCCTCGCCGATCGGCCTAAGAATCTCGTATGGGCCGATGCGCGCCCGGCCAACGTCGGCGGCGACACCGAGCGGGGTGTCCAGAAGAGGCGCCGCGTTCTCGTGCGCGCTCAGCAGCCGCAATACACGCTCGCGGACCGCGGTGTCGGTGCAGTTCCGGCTCAAATATTCGCCGCGTTCGACCGGAGACAAGTCGAGGCAGGCGTCAAACAATTCGCGTTCGGATGCGCCGTGAGGCTTCATGGCGGCTCCAGGCCCAGAGATGAGATCTGCCTTGTATCGTACCGGCCGCCGCGGCCGGAGACAATCAGGGCGCCAGAACCGGGAATGCGGTAATTCGGAGCTTGGCCGCGCCGTAAGGGATGAGTTCCACGGTTTCGAGCGGCGAGGAACTGGAAACGGGACTTTGCGGCGGAGGGGCCGCCGAACCGTTCGCCATGCCCCATGCCGGATGCCGGCGGGCCTTCAACTTCACCGAGACGGGCGCGGAATCCGGCGAGAAGGGGTAATCGGAGAGCGCGTGTTCGGAGACTTCCGCTCCGTCCAGCCCGGCAAGCGCGTAGTTCCAGGGGGTGCTCGGGTAGACCTCATAGTCAGCCGCGCCTTTGTATCCGTAGTCCTTCAACTTCCGCCAATCTTCACCGATCTTGAGCGAGAAGACGAGCGGGCCGCGCTCGACGGCCATCGAGTTGTTGAACCACCGGCTGGAGCGCAGCGGCATGGGGAACTTGAGCGCGACGGTGTCGCCCGCTTTCCAGATCCGGCTGAGCGTGAGGAAATCGCCGGGCCTGACTGGCGCCGCGGCGGGCTTGCCGTTGACGAGAACGGTGGCGCCGTTGGCCCACGCGGGAATCCTGACGAGCAGCGGGAATGCGGCCGGCTTCTCAGGCGAGAGGGCGAGCCGGATGGTCTCGCGGAAAGGGTATTCGGTTTCTTCTTGGATGACGATCCTGACGCCGCCCGCGACGGTGGTCTTCACCTCGGAAGGTCCATACGCCACGGCGGCCAGTCCGCCAGCAGGGGCCGCCATCCAGAGGCTCTTGATGAACTTGGGCCAGCCCTGATGGAAGTTGGCGGTGCAGCAGCCGAAGTTGGGCTCCAGGCCGAAGAGGTTGGAGTCCGGACCGTTGGTGGTCCATTCGCGCTTGTCTCGTGTGCAGAGGACCTGGTTGGGCTGCTGGTCGTACTGGTGGGTCCACATGTCCGCGGAGAACGTGGCTGGCAGGGCGTTGTAGGTTATCCGCTCCAATCGGTCGGCGAAGGCGGGGCGTCCCGTGATGGCGATGACGTGTTCGAGCGAGTACATGGCCTCGACGACGGCGCACAGTTCGGTGCCCTGGTTGGGCGAGTTGCCGGCATAGTGCTCGTCGCCGCCGTGGACGCCCTGCGGCATCAGGTGAGAGCGGTCCATGACCTCGAAAAGACGATCCACCGCCGCGCGATCCCGCGGTGATTTCGAGATCACGCTCCAGACCGTGGAGGTCTTGATGGCCATGGCATTGTTGACGACGTGCGACGGGAGACCCGACTCGGTGCGGTTGACCTTGAACGGGTAGATGAAGTGCTCGAAGTGGTGGCCCCAATCGTAGCCCTGCTTCTGGAGAATGCGGGCGAGTTCGAGGAGCTTGAGGTTGCCAGTCCGGTTGTAGGTCCAGATGATGGGGACGACCTCGTCGGCCCAGCGGTAGATGGCCCAGGCGCGGAGAGGGCGCGCTTGAGCGTTGGCCAGATGATAAAGCAGATACCGCTCCATGAAGGGGACGACGCGCCTGTCGCCGGTGGCCTCCTGATATTCGATGAGGACCTTCAGCATGATCATATTGGGCCACCAGTCGTCGTTCTTGGGAGGGCCGATGGCGCCGTCCGGGCGCTGGTTGGAGAGAGTCCACTCGACCCAGGATTTCGCCTTCTCGATCAGGCGAGGGTCGTCGAGCAGGTAAGCGAGAGGAACGAGACCGTCCAAGTAGTAAGGGCCTCGCTCCCATCCTTCTCCGGTTCCGCCGCGCCAGGCGGAGTCCCTTGCGCTGAGCGAGGGCCAGAATTCGTCGAGATGGCCGGACTGGCCCTCCGCCTGGATACGGAGTTGGCGAAGCAGCCAGCCCTTCGGCTTGACCGAGCCCAGAGGGAGGAATTCGAACGCATTCGGGGCGAGAGGCGCCTTGTTGGAGACGGGTTGCGCGCAAACGGACACCGCCAGCGAAAGCAGGACTGCAGTCTTCATCGATCGCCAGCTTATCGCGGACGCGCAGGCGTGTCATGCTGGAGTCGGACTTCGAATGGCTCAGCGTGCACCCGTGCTTTTGGCGGCGATCGGAAACGACCTGATGGGAGACGATGGCGCGGGTCCGCAGATTCTCCGGCGGATCGAGGCGGCGTACGAGATTCCTCGGGAACTGGAACTTGCTGATACGGGCACTGCCGGGTTCATGCTGATGGACCTGCTGGCGGGCCGCCGGGCCGCCGTGCTGGTGGATGCTCTGCAACTGGAAGGCTGTCAACCCGGGGAGTTGCGAAGCTTTCATCGGGATCAACTGGAGGCGCAGGGACTCAATCGCCTCTCCCCGCACCAGCCTTCGTTCGGCGAGACTCTGCATGCAGCCGAGGCGATGGGGGGCAGGCTGGAGTCGCTGGTTTTGTTTGGCGTCGCCGGCGAATCGTTCGGAATGGGAGAGGGGCTCAGCGATCGGGTTCAGTCCGCGCTTCCCGATTTGGAGGCCGAGGTGGTGGAGGCTTTGCGGCGGGTTGGCGTGGAATTGCGCCCGAAGCGGTCAGAACTTCGGTAGCGATTTCAACAGGGGGAAAGTTGACGCCCCGCGCGCGAACTCGATGGAGTGAAGCGGCGACCAGCCCCGCCCGTCTTTGCCGAGTCCCATGGCGCCGATGTAGCGGGCGGAATCGCGTTTTTCGCCCATGAGGATGACGGCGTAGCCGCGGTCCTTGTAGAAGAGCCCGCGGTATTGCAGTTCGCCGGAGTCCGACTTCCAGCGGTCAGCGGAAGGAGCGCCCAGTTTCCGGACTATGCTGCCGTAATCGTCTTCGCGGGTGAGTTCGAGATAACTTTGGTCTTTTGCAATAAAAGTCGGTTTGGTTTCGGGAGTAAAGCGGACCAGCGCCCAGATGGCCCCGAGCAGGACGGCCAGCGAAATGAAGGTGACGCCGATCAGCTTGCCGACTTTGGACTCGGTGCTGTCCGAGGAGACGCCGGCGATGGCCGACATACCCGAGGGGCCGGGCTCCGCCGCGGTGGAAACCGGCGCGCGCATCAGCGGCGACGGCTTCATCTCGACAACCCGGCGGCGAACCGGCCAGACGGCGCCGGTCTTGTATTCGAGCTCCTGCGTCAGGCCGACGATGCGCACGGGTTTGTCGGTTTCCGAAATCTGGCCGATGAAACCGCGGGGAATGGAGACCTCGAAACCGCCGTCGACGTTTCGCACCAGCATGTCGCTCCAGGTGGCTTCCACAAGAGTCCACTCGTTGCCGGGAACGCCCGCGATGGCCGGGAAAAAGGCGAACGGGCGGCCTGAAAGTTCGGCTTGCGGGGGCGCCGGAGGGGTGCTCATGCTCTCTGCCTCATGGTAATCGAAGTGGCGCGGGTGTATAGAAGTAATGGGAAAGGATACCTTCCATGTCGATCAGAGACCAGGAAGCGCTTCAATATCATTCGATCGAGTCGGCGGGCAAAGTGTCGGTGGTTCCCACCAAGCCCTGCCGCACGCAGCGGGATCTCAGTCTCGCTTATACGCCCGGAGTCGCCGTGCCCTGCCGGGCGATTCATGACGACCCGTCGCTGGTGTACCAGTACACCTCCAAAGGAAATCTGGTCGCGGTGGTGACCAACGGCACGGCCGTCCTGGGGCTTGGCAATATCGGCCCGGCGGCCGGCAAGCCCGTCATGGAGGGCAAGGGCGTTTTGTTCAAGAGGTTCGCCGACATCGACGTTTTCGACATCGAACTGGCGACCGAGGATCCCGCCGAGGTGATCCGCGCTTGCCAGCTTCTGGAGCCGACCTTTGGAGGCATCAACCTTGAAGACATCAAGGCGCCGGAGTGCTTCGAAATCGAAGAGGAACTCAAGCGCACGATGAAGATTCCCGTCTTTCACGACGATCAACATGGAACGGCGATCATTTCCGGGGCGGCGTTACTGAATGCGCTCGAACTGGTGGGAAAGCGTATTGGGGAAGTGAAAATCGTGTTCAGCGGCGCCGGCGCGAGCGCCATCTCCTGCGCCAACCACTATATCCGGATGGGCGCGAAGCTCGAAAACATCCTGATGAGCGACAGCAAGGGCGTGATTTACGCCGGCCGCACCGCTGGGATGAATCAGTATAAAGACAAGTTCGCCCGTGAAACAAAGGCTCGCACGCTCGAGGAGGCCATGGAAGGGGCCGACGTGTTCGTCGGACTGTCGCAGGCCAACTGCGTCACGCCCGAAATGCTCCAGAAAATGGGGCCGCGGCCGATCGTCTTCGCGCTGGCCAACCCCGATCCCGAGATTCCATACGAGACCGCGAAAGCGGCGAGAGCCGATGTTCTGATGGCGACCGGCCGGAGCGACTATCCCAACCAGGTGAACAACGTTCTCGGATTCCCGTTCATCTTCCGGGGCGCGCTCGATGTCCGCGCGACAGCGATCAACGACGAGATGAAACTCGCCGCTACCTACGCTCTGGCTGAACTGGCGCGGATGGACGTACCGGATTCCGTGCGCCGCGCTTACAACGTGGAGCAGATGGAGTTTGGCCCGGATTACATCATCCCCAAGCCGTTCGATTCGCGAGTCCTGACCTACGTCGCCCCGGCGGTCGCGCGCGCGGCGATGGAGACCGGCGTCGCCCAGCGCCCCGTCGACCTGGCTGAGTACAGGGAGCGGCTGGAGCGCCGCCTGGGCAAGAGTCAGGAACTGATGCGGATGATCATCCACAAGGCGCAACGCGCGCCCAAGCGGGTGGTCTTTCCGGAAGGCGATCAGGACAAGATCCTCCGCGCTGCGCGTATTCTCGTTGACGAGAAGATCGCCAAACCGATCCTGCTAGGCGCGGAGTCGAAGATCCTGGCCCGGGCCGAGGCGCTGCACCTCCATTTGAAGGGAGAAGTGGAGATCATCGAGCCCGGGGAAAGCGCGCTTGTGGACCGCTATCTTCCGGAGTTCATGCGCCTGAGGCAGCGCAAGGGCGTGACGCACACCGAAGCGCCCCATCTCCTCATGAACCCGACTCGATTCGGCGCGATGATGGTGCATTGCGGCGACGCGGACGCCCTGATCGGGGGAATCACGCAACACTATCCGGACACCATCCGGCCCGCGCTTGAAGTGATCTCCAAGAAAGACGGCATCGAGAAGGTGAGCGGCATGTACATGCTGATCACCCCGCGCGGGCAGGTCTTCTTCCTGGCCGACACCACCGTGAACATCGAGCCCAGCGCCGAGGATCTGGCCGAGGTCGCGGTGACCGTGGCCGATACCGTTCGCAGCTTCGATGTCGAACCCAAAATCGCAATGCTCTCGTTCTCGAACTTCGGATCGAGCCGGCATCCTCTCGCCGCAAAAGTGGCCGAGGCCACCGAGATTGTGCGTCAGCGCAGGCCCGATATCTGCGTGGAAGGCGAGATGATGGCGGACGCCGCGGTGGTGGAGGAGTTGCAGGCCGACTATCCATTCTGCCGGCTTGGCGGGGCGGCCAACGTGCTCATCGCTCCCAGCCTCGAAGCGGGCAATATCGCCTACAAGCTTCTGATGCGGCTGGGTAACTGCGAGGCCATCGGGCCCGTTCTGATGGGCTTCGCGCAGCCGGTTCACGTGCTGCAGCGCGGCTGCGAGGTGAACGACATCGTCAACATGGCGGCGCTGGCGGTCGTCGAAGCGCAGGCGCTCGAAGCCAGGACCGCGATGGTGGAGATCCCGCGGTAGCTCAATCCAGCCCCAGGCTCGCGGCATGGGACTCGACCTGCGGCGGATCGATGGCAAGAGTCGCGGGGATCAGGGCCGGCGATTCCATCCGGTCGAGAGTCTCGAACAGCGCTGTCTTGGCGATGGCGTAACGCTCGTTGGAGGCCAGAGCGCGGCCGTGCGCCTGTTCCCACGCTTCGACGGAAGCAGCGGGAAGCGTCAGTGAGAACGGCCGCCAGGTCTTGCGGTCCGCACTGAGGGTGAAATAATAGCCGCGCGCTCCGGGCTCGTCGCGATAACCTTCAAAGAAGTATTCGTAGGCGTATCCGCTGGCGGCCGCGTAGTGCTTCATGCGGCGGACGGCGGGGGTCCCCCGCAGCGGCTCTGGAGCGGGCCGGCGGAGCTTCTTCAGGAAATCGAACACCTCCTCATGATGACGCATCTGGCCGAAGGGATCGAGTTGTTCAACCGGGGCGAGTACTTTGAGGCGCACGAAGTTCTGGAAGCGGCCTGGACGAATGCGCCACGCCGCGAACGCTTTTTTCTGCAGGGCGTCATTCATATGGCGGTGGCCTGGCATCACGCTGCGCAGGGCAACCTGACGGGCGCGCTGCGACAGGCGGGCAAGGGAATCCCGAAGCTGGCGGGCTATCTGCCTGAACATGCAGGCGTGGACACTGCGAGGTTGTGCCGTGACGCTCTCGTGTGGCGCGAGCGCTGGCGGGCGGGCGCGCCCGCCGGCGCACCCGCTATCATGCTTGTCAGAACGACATGAGATTTCCGTGGGCAGTGTTGTGCTGCTCAGCTCTCGCGATGGGCCAGGCCGCGCTCAAACCGCAGCGGGTTGAAACCAGGTGCGCGGACAGGGAGATTCAGGAACTCGGCCTGGAGTGCTCGATCGAGGAGCCCTGCAAGGTTTACTTCGAGATTACCGGCATCGAAAGCTCAGGCCTCCGGCTCTTCCTCTCGGGCAATTTCCATACCGAGACCTACACCATCGAGAGCATCCTGCTGGCGAGCGAAGACGGCGGCGCCACATGGACGGAGCCGCACCCGCGGATCAAGGGCGCGACGCTCGAGCAGATTCAGTTTGCCGACGCCGAGTCGGGCTGGATCAGCGGGCTGTTTGCAGGCAGCATCGCGAAAGACCCCTTCTTCCTTCACACCTCCGACGGAGGGAAGACATGGAAGCGGCAGACGGTCTTTGAAGACACCGAGTACGCTACCATCGAGCATTTCTGGTTTGAATCGAAGACGAACGGTTTGATGGTGTTGAACCGGCGCGGGCAGGGCACGGCGCGGTTTCAGCGCATGGAAACGTTGAACGGCGGAGAGAACTGGATTCCCAAAGAATCGACGGCGAAGCTTCCGCCGCCAAAACGCGCGAGGCTAGGGATGTCGCTCAATCCAGACTGGCGGATCCGGACCGATGCGGCGGCCAAGGCGTTCCGGGTGGAGAAGCGCGCCGCGGGCAAGTGGAGTCTGGCGGCGTTGTTCTCCTATGACGGCGGGGCCTGCAAGCCTGCGCCGCCCCCGCCGCCGCCCGAACCGGCCAAGCCCGCGGGGGAGAAGAAGCCCGATGGCGGCTGACCGTATCGAACTCGAGCTGTTCCGGCAGTTGTTCCAGTCCATCCCGGAAGAGATGGGCGCCGTCCTCCGCAAGACCGCCTATTCGGTCAACATCAAGGAGCGCCGCGATTACTCCTGCGCCATCTACGACGCGAGCGGACGCACCATCGCCATGGGCGATCACATGCCCGTCCACCTGGGCGCCATGCCGATGTCTGTGGAGGGCGTCCTGCGCCGCATCAGCCTGAGGCCCGGCGATGTGGCGATCGTCAACGATCCGTTCGCCGGCGGCACTCATCTGCCCGACATCACTTCCGTCGCGGGCGTCTTTCCCGCCGGAGCGAAGAAGCCGCTCTTCTACACCGCCGCGCGGGCCCATCACGCCGATGTGGGCGGAATGAGTCCGGGATCGATGCCGCTGGCGAAGGAGATCTATCAGGAGGGGCTCCGCATTCCGCCTCTGCTGCTTGTCCGGGGCGGACGGATGGACGAAGGGCTGATGAACCTCATCCTCGCCAACGTTCGTACGCCCGGGGAAAGAGAAGGCGACCTGCTGGCGCAAGTCGCGTCGATGCGAAGAGGCGAGGCCCGGCTTCTTGATCTGGTTTCGCGCTATGGCGCCGGGCGCGTGACGGCCAGCGCGCGGGCCTTGGAGCAATACGCTCGAAAACGCATGGAGGCGGCGCTCCGCGCGCTGCCGGAAGGCGGTTACGAGTTCGAAGACAGATTGGACGAAGGCCATCGCGTCCGGGTCCGGCTGACGCTCGGCGGAGGCCGCGCTGTGGCAGACTTCACCGGGACCGATCCGCAGTCCGTGCTGCCGGTCAACGCGAATCTGGCGATCACGCACTCCGCCGTCTTCTACGTGCTCCGCTGCCTGTTGGACGATGAGGCGCCGGCGAACTCGGGACTGATGGCCCCGGTTCAGGTGATCGCGCCCGCCGGGACGCTCGTCAATGCACTGCCGCCCGCCGCGATGGCGGCGGGCAACGTCGAAACATCCCAGCGCATCACGGACGCGCTGCTGGGCGCGCTGGCGCAAGCCGCCCCGGAAATGATCCCCGCCGCCAGCCAGGGCACGATGAACAACATCAGCTTCGGCGGAACCGACCCCCGCACGGGCGAGCCGTTCGCCTGGTATGAGACCGTCGCCGGCGGAATGGGCGCAAGCGCCCGTTGGCCTGGCCAGAGCGGCGTCCATACGCACATGACGAACTCCTGGAATACGCCGGTGGAGGCTTTTGAAACCGTCTACCCGGTGCGGCTCAACGCCTACCGGATCCGCCGCGGTTCTGGCGGCGCGGGACGGAATCGCGGCGGAGACGGGATTGTCCGCGAGTTCGCGTTCATGGCGCCGGTCGAGGTGACCCTGCTGAGCGACCGCCGCATTACCCCTCCATACGGGCTTCATGGAGGGTCGCCAGGGCAGGTGGGGAAAAATTCGATCGTCAGCCGGGGCCGCGAAACGAAGCTGCCGGGCAAGACCCGTTTCGAGCTGTCGCCGGGCGATGTCCTGCGCATCGAAACGCCCGGCGGCGGCGGCTTCGGAAAGGTAAAATAGAAAGGCTTGTCGCAACAGTCCTTTCGGTTTTCCCACCGGCAGCAAATCGGCCTCGTTTTCCTTTGCACCATCTTCGGGGTGGCCGCGCAGTATTTTCTGAAAACCAGCGCCGCCTCCCTGCAGGCCGGACATATTCTCGTTGCGCTCTCCAGCCCGGGCTTGTGGGCCGGGCTCGTCCTCTACGGCATTAACACCGGATTGCTGATCCTGGCGCTCCGCGATGGCGAACTGTCGCTGCTCTATCCGGTCATCTCGCTCACTTACGTCTGGGTGACCATCATGAGCGTCTCCGTCCTCGGCGAAACGTTGACTTTGACGAAAATCGCCGGTATCGCTCTGATCTGTTTTGGCGTGGCCTTTCTCGGACGGAAGGAAGAGAAGTGACGACGCCGCTGAGGTCGATCCTGCTGGTGCTGCTGGCCAGCTTCATCGGCAGTTTCGGCGCTGTTTTTCTCAAGGCCGGCGCGGGAAGGCTCCATCGCGAACTTCATACTCTCCTGCTCAACTGGCGCCTCGCGGCCGGTATCGGAATGTATGTGCTCTCCCTGGTCTTCTACATGGCCGGAATCCGTGAAGGCGAACTGAGCGTCCTTTACCCGATGGTGAGCCTCGGCTACATTTGGACAATGCTGTGGTCCAAGCTTTTCTTCCACGAGCCGATCTCGCGGAAAAAGGTGGCGGGCCTGGCGTTGATCCTGACGGGTATCGTTCTACTGAGCGCCGGAAACCGCTGACGCCCCACTCCGGCCGTCGCTCCGGTATGATTCTCTTTCCGGAGGCCGTTCATGAGCGAAATGACCAGGCGTGGGTTCTCCAGCGT
>CAYWST010000077.1:0-17224 GCA_964461075.1 uncultured Solibacteraceae bacterium
TTACTTGGGCTACGACATCGCTAACCGCTTCGTCGCAGCCGCTACATATGACCTCCCCTTTGGCAAGGGTAAGAAGTTCAATCCGCCCAATGCGGTGTTGCGCTTCATCGCTAGCGATTGGCAGATGGCCACCGCTGTAACGCTTCAAGGCGGGCAGCCTTGGGGCCCGAGTTGCGGCGGCATGAACGGGCGCTGCAATGTCGCCGACGGCCAGCCTGTGGAAGTTCCCAAGGAGCTTCAGCGCTGGTATGACGGAAGAACTTCCGTGACGCTGCCCGACGGGCGCACCATCACTCCCGGCGCTTTCACTTATCTGAAGTGGAATCCCGACCGCTTCAGCGTGCCGATCGTGCAAATGCCCAACGGCACCTATCAGGTCGACCAGTATTACTGGGGCGCGACCTCGAAGTACGTGAACGGTCTCCGCTCGCCAGGTTTCTATCACGCCAACCTGACAGTGAACCGCCAGTTCAGGGTGACGGAAGGGATGCGTCTCGAATTCCTTGCCGAGGCTACAAACTTCCTCAACCGGACGAACATCAATCCGAATGCCGTGAACGGCGGCGTGGGAGCGGTGCTCGTGGCCAACGCGGCTACGAACACCAAGGTCGGACAGAACTCCAACGTGAACCACGGCACGATGAGCACCAGTTTCTTCGAGCCGAGGAACATCAGTCTCTCGCTGCGGCTACGCTTTTGACCCGCCGGCGGTGAAGCCAGGCCGGTTCTGATCGTTGATCAGCCAAGGGTCGCCCGTGCGCTTGCGGAACTGAATCACGTCACGGCGGAGTTGCAGGAGCTCCGCCTGATGTTTTGGATTCGCGGCCAGATTGTTCACCTCGTCGGGGTCCTGGTTGAGGTCATAGAGTTCTTCATGCGCGCGGAAGAGGTAGTCCTTCACGGCGCGCTTGCCGAGCCTCGCGGAATCGCCCTGTTTCAACATTTCCTGCCATGTTTCGCTCTCGAAGAGATCGCTGGCGTGGGGAAACTCCTTCTGCCAGTCGAGATTCCGGAGGTACTTCCACCGGCGGGTGCGCGTTCCGCGAACCGGATAGTGCATCGTGACTTCGTGGAAGGTGTGCGAGTAAAAGATCTGATCCCAGCCCGCGGGGTTCTCTCTCGCCAGGATGGGCAGCCAGCTTTTTCCATGCAGCGGATACTCCGGGCCCTGGGCGCCGGCCGCTTCGAGGAAGGTGGGGGCGAGGTCGGTCCAACTGACCATCGCGTTGTTGACGGAGCCGGGCTTAGCCAGCGCGGGCGCCCGGACGATCATCGGCAGATGTGAGCCTGCGTCATACACGTTCGTCTTGGCGTTCGGAAAAGCCGGCCCGTTGTCGCTGATGAAGACGAAGAGCGTGTTGTCCAGTTGGCCGGCTGATTTCAGGGCGTCAATCAGGTAGCCGAGGCCTTGATCGAGCCGGTTTGCGGCCTCATAATACCCGGCCAACTCGCGGCGCGTTCCGGGGTTATCGGGCAGCCAGGAGGGAACGGGCGCAGTGGCCGGATCGAAGGGCGTTTTCGTGACGCCGGGATAGGAGCGGTTGTTCCCGAAGCCGACCTCGGCGCGGTGCGGGTCGCCATAACCGACGTGGAGATAAAAAGGGGCGCCAGCGCACTCGTCGACGAATCGCCTCGCCTTTTGCGCCATCGCCTGCACGTTGCGGTCCGCCCCCTCGGCGAGCATGTCCCACCCGAACTGGGCGGGCGGCGCGACGTGGAATTTCCCAATGAGCCCTGTCTTATAGCCCGCGGGCTTCAGCAGCGAGGGGAGGGTCCTGATCCTGGAGTGCAGGCTGAAGTGGTGGTAGTCGTGCGCGTGACCGAACTGCCCGTTGGCGTGATTGTGGAGGCCGGTGAGCATGACGCTGCGCGACGCGCTGCAGGAAGCCGTGGTGCAGAAGGCATGAGTGAACCGCACGCCTTCGCGCGCCAGCGCGTCGAGGTTCGGCGTCTTAGCATAGGTATCGCCGTAGGCGCCGGTCGTGCGCCCGAGATCGTCGGCGATGGCGAGGACGATGTTGAGTTTTCTTTGGGATTGGGCCCGCAGGACGGCGGGGGCGGCGAGTTTGGCGGCGAAGCTGCGGCGGGTGAGTTTCACGTCTGTGATTCTACTAGCCTCACCATGGCGCGTTGGGCATGAGTTGAGAGCGGACGTAATCCAAGTCCCGCTCGCGGGTCCGCCCGGCTACTTTTCATCCGCAAGCGACAAGCCGCTCACAAGACGTTAACGATGGATCACTAGACTATGTAAGGATGCAAAAGCATACTTCGGCCTATCAGGGGCTTTCGCTCATTGTTCTTCTGTTGCTTAGCTCACCCGCCTATCCACAGGGGGCGACAGGCTCGGTCACCGGCCTCGTCACCGATCCCTCGGGCGCGTCGGTTCCGCAGGCTGCGGTCACTCTGACAAACCGCGATACGGGGCTGAAGCAAGCCACGGCGGCAACCGAATCGGGCCTGTTTCGATTTCCGAGCGTGCGCATCGGGGTCTATGACCTGCTGGTTGAAGCAGCGGGGTTTCAGACCAGCAAGGTGGAAGGCCTGCGCGTGGAAACCGGCATCGCCACGCAGCGCGACATCACGCTCCAGATCGGGACTGCGGCCGAGACCGTTTCGGTGGTGGCCGATCTGCCGCTGCTGCAGACGGACAACAGCTCGGTTGGAACGCTCGTAAACCGCTCCCTTCTTGACCGCGTGCCCTTCCAGCTCACTGGCACCAATCGCGATGTCACCAGCTTCATGCGGCTGGTTCCGGGAGTCAGCAACGCGGGCAACTTCGGCATCAACATCACAGGAGGGCGGCAGCATGCCGGAGAGGTTCTGATCGACGGCGTCACCAACACGTACCGAGGCGCCGTCAATACCCCTTTTTCAATCCGGCCCAGCATGACCAGCGTCTCGGAGTTCCGGGTTGAAACCGCCGTGCCCGGCGCCGAGTATGGCCGGACTTCATCCGGCGTCGTTCTCATCACCACCAAGTCCGGCACCAACGAATACCACGGCAACCTCGAGTTCCTGCTCAGGAACAACGTCTTCGACGCGCGGCGATACAACGCCCGCATCGCCGACATCACCCGGCAGGGCGAGGGCTCGATCTCGATCGGCGGCCCGGTCCGGCTGGGCAGACTCTACGACGGCCGCAATCGCACCTTTTTCTTCGCGGACTTCATGGTCTTCCGCCGGATCAACGAACCGCAGGGCGTGGTTCGAACCGTGGCCACCAACGCCATGCGCGGCGGGGACTTCAGTTCCACCGGCCTCGCCGTGTACGATCCCCGCACAGGGAGTTCCGCCGCGAACCGCGTCCAGTTCCCTGGCAACACGATCCCGGCGAGCCGCATCTCCGCGTTCGGCCGCGCCATGCTTGAGGTCATCCCCCCGCCAAACCTTGCCGGCAGCGCCAACAACTTCACCGGCCCGCAGATCAACATCGAGAATATGCGCTCGCTGATGCTGCGGATCGACCACCGTTTCAGCGATCGCCACTCAGTGATGCTCCTCGGCCGGCCAACCTGGAACGAGCGCAACAACTACAACGGGCCGTGGGGCTTTGCGCGGCTCGAAGGCTACTATGATTTGCCTTACGCGCCGCACATCAACCTGCAGGACGACCTCATTCTGAAGCCGAACCTGCTCAACAAGTTCACCTTCGGCTACACCAATTGGTTCAGCCTCTTCCTGCAGACTCCCCAGATTCAGTATCAGGTCCCCGGCGCATACGGCAGCGGTTTCCCGGCGCTACGATTCAGCGGCCAGGGGCTTTCGATGATCGGCGAGAACGTCGATCGCACCGTCGGTTCGAACACTATCAACCTGCAGGACGCAGTCTCCTGGATTACCGGCCGCCACAGCTTCAAGTTCGGCTTCCGCTATGACTTCATGGAAGACAACACTCAGACGCTGGGGAACCGCAATGGAACATATACTTTTTCGCAGTTCGCCACCGGTCTACTGGGTGCGAATAACACCGGCCACGCCTTTGCCAGCATGCTGCTCGGCGCCCCCAATACCGCCAATATGCAATTCGGTCTCCCCTTCCTCGGGCGCTCGCAGGCTCTCGGCTTCTTCATTCAGGACGATTGGAAAGTGAGTCGTGCGCTCACGGTGAACTACGGTCTTCGCTGGGAGATGCAGCAGCCCTGGTTTGACCGCGACGGCAACATGAGCAATCTCGATTTCACGCTGCCGAACTCCGCGGCGGGCGGGTTGCCCGGCGCGATGGTGTTCGCCGGCGAAGGGGCCGGCCGCCTCGGCGTCACCAAGCTTGTCGATAACTACCTGAATGGATGGGGTCCGCGGCTGGGTTTCGCCTACCAGGTAACGCCATCCACGGTGGTCCGCGCGGGAGCGGGCCTCTTCTACGCGCCGCGCCGCTACGCCGGGGTCTACACGGAGGGCTTCAGCTCCAACATCACGCTCGCGAGTCCCGATGGCGGCTATACGCCCGCCTTCACGATCGACCAGGGCTGGCCGCAGGGTGTCGCCGTGATGCCGCCCTTCATCAATCCCACACTTGTCAATGGACGCGCGGCCTCCTGGGTGAACCCGGACTCCTCGGCAGGCTCGGGCCGCCTGCCGAGGACTGTGCAGATGCAGGTCTCGCTGCAGCAGCGAGTCCGCTCCGCAGTCGTTGAACTCGGATGGGTCAGCACGCAGGGCCGCCATATCGCGAACAGCACCCTCGAGAACCTGAATCAGGTTGACCCGAAGTATCTCGCGCTCGGAGACCTCCTTCGACGCAACATCAACGATCCCGCAGTCCAAGCGCTGGGATTCCGTCCCCCTTACCCTGGGTTCAGCGGCACTCTGGCTCAGTCCTTGCGCCCCTATCCTCAGTTCCAGGGCATCAGTTATATCGATTCCCCCAGCGGTAACTCGAACTATCACGCCCTACTGGCAAAGTACGAGCAGCGCTTCACCAACGGCCTGGCGGTGCTCGCCTCATACACATTCTCCAAGTTCATCTCCGACGTCGAAATGGTGCAGGGCGGAACGTCTCAACTGCAGAACGCGTTCGACCGGCGTTCAGAGCGCGCAGTGACCAACATCGACATCCCTCACCGCCTTGTGACCAGCGCCGCCTACGAACTCCCATTCGGGAAAGGCAAGCGCTGGCTCGCGAAAGGCTGGAAGAGTCACTTATTCGGCGGCTTCGCGCTCTCCGCGATTCTCAGTTACGAGAGCGGAGCGCCTCTCCGCATCACCATCCCCAACGGCCTGCCGATCTTTAACGGACAGTTGCGGCCCAACCTCGCCGCGGGGGTGAACCCCTTCCTGAACAGCAGCCACGGCGACTTCCGCCCGCAGAACAGCCTCACGGGCGAACAGGGCGACATCATGTTGAATCGCGCCGCGTTCGCCACCCCGCCCGCCAACACTTTCGGCAACCTCGCTCCCTACCTTCCCACAGTCCGCGCCTTCGGTTACAGCAACGAGGACATCTCTCTGTCCAAGCGCAATTCCTTCGGCGAGAGCCAATTCATCGAGTTCCGCACCGATTGGTTCAACCTCCCGAACCGCTCTCAGTTGACCGCGCCGGTCACCGACCTGACCAATCCCGCATTCGGGCGCATCAACGGCCAGAAGTCCGCACGCGTCATCCAACTCGGGGTACGCTATGGATTCTGATGAGGAAGCGTGAACTCGCAGTTCTTCTGGGGCTGGCCTTGCCACTTGCGGCACAGCGGCCGCAACCGGCCAAGCCGCAAGAGGCCACGAGGCTTCCTTCCGGTGTGAGCATCGCCCCGGCAGGCGAAGCCATTCCTCTCGACACGTTCCCGTTCCGGGCCATTGCAGCGCCCGGCCGCGAGGACCGAATCTACATCCTGCACTCCGGCTTCCGCCCGCCTTCCGTCGCTCTCGTGAACATCAAGACCCGGCAGGTGGAGAGTTCGATCAAGCTCCCGGATGCGGGACAGGGCTGGGCGCTCCACGGCGACCGCCTCTACATCGCGGGAGGCCATGCTTCCGCTGTGTTTGCCGTCGATCTTGCCTTGAGCCGCGTCGATACCATGCCGGTCGCCTGGCCGGATGGCAGATATCCGCGGAGCTATGTCAGCGACGTCGCCCTGTCCGCGCCGGGCGAGGAGCTCGCCGTCACGGAGCAAATGCAGGACTCCATCGCGATCCTCGAACGATCCTCCGGCCGCCTGCTCCGGCGATTCCCCGCCGGTCTGCGCCCCGCGCGCATCCTGGTGGACGGGGCACGCATTCTTGTCGCTTCGGCTGGGGACCATCGCGTCCTCGCGCTCGACCTTGCTTCGGGGCGGCCGCTCGGCGAAGCCAGTGTCGCACGCAATCCGGCCGATCTCCTTCTGCTCGGCGGCCGGCTGTTTGCGGCCGGCGCAGGCTCGAACTACGTCGATGTTCTGGATGCCCGCTCGCTGAAGCCGCTTCATCGCCTCAATCTTTCGCTCTGGCCAAGGCTGCCTTATCAGATGACGCCCAGCCACCTTTCCGCGCACGCGGAACGCGGACTTCTCTTCGTCTCCTGTTCCGATGCCAACGCGGTAGCCGTTGTTGACCTGGGCGCGAAGGTTCCCGAGGCTGTCGGATATATCCCCACGGGATGGTATCCGACTTCGACGCTGCCCATCGCTCCCGACCGCATCCTCGTGTTGAACGGCAAGGGCCGCGGCTCCTTTCCGAATCCCGGCGGGCCTAATCCAACCATCCACAGAACGATGACGCCGCAACCCCCCAGCGACATCGAGTACATTCCGCTCGTGCAGACAGGCGCCGCCAACCTGTTGCGGTGGACCCCGGAAACCGCGAAAGAACTGACGCGGACCGTGGTGCGGCTCAGCCCGAAGCCGGCGATCGAGCGCGGGGCGGGTTCCTGGAAGAAGCCGCCCATCCGCCATGTGGTCTTCATCATGAAGGAGAACCGCACCTACGATCAGGTTCTCGGCGATCTGCCCCAAGGCAATGGCGATCCCTCATTGTGTCTCTTTCCCGAACGCATCACACCGAACCACCACAAGCTCGCCCGCGAGTTCACTCTCTTCGACAACTTCTACGTCAACGCCGACGTGAGTTCCGAGGGATGGCTGTGGACCTCCGCCGCCATCGTGCCTCACTTCAACATGCGCCAGTGGCCAGCCGCCTATGCCGGCCGCGCCCGTCCTCAGGGCGCGCAGGGCGCAGACCCCACTCTCGTTCCCACCGCCGGCTACCTCTGGACCCAGGCCCTCAAAAAGAAGCTGACCTTCCGCAACTATGGCTACTTCGTGATTAACAGGAAAGATCTGCGTCCAGGCTCGGAGGTCCTTGACTCCACATCGGACCCCGCCCTCGAACCATACAGCAACCGCTACTATGCCGGCTACGATCCCGGCTTCCCCGATGTCGAACGAGCCAAGGTTTTCCTGAATGACCTCGCCGAATTCGAGAAGAAGGGCGAACTGCCGGCTCTGATCACCATGGTTCTTCCGAACGACCACACGTTCGGGACGGCCCCCGGCAAACTCACTCCCTACTCCTCGATGGCCGACAACGACCTCGCGCTTGGCATGGTCGTCGAAGCCCTCAGCAAGTCGCGGTTTTGGCCAAGCCTCGCCATCTTCGTTCTGGAAGACGATGCCCAGAACGGCCCGGATCACGTCGACTCGCACCGCGCCCCCGCCTACGTGATCTCGCCTTACACACGCCGCGGATTCGCCGACTCCAGTTTCTACAACACCACGTCCATGTTGCGAACCATCGAACTCCTTCTAGGTCTGCCGCCGATGACGCAATACGATGCCGGCGCGCCCCCGATCATCGCGGCGTTCCAGACGCGCCCCGATCTCCGTCCCTACACCGCTCTCGCGGCCAACATCAGTCTCACGGATCTGAATCCGAGACGCTCGGAAACCGCCCAGGCCAGCGCGGCCTTTGATTGGTCCGTGCCGGATAGAATCGACGATCTTGAACTCAACCGGATTCTCTGGAGAGCCCTGCGCGGCACGGAGCCTCCGCCGCCGGTGCGGGGCGCCTTTCTCCGCTCCATCGGGGACGATGATGAGCGATAGGCGGGAAGGCTGACAGGCTGAGGCTGATCTCCCCACCGGCAAGGCTCTCGCCGCCTCACCCCCACCACGGCTCGCCGGGCATGATCTGAGAACGGATGTAATCCATGTCGGGCTCGAAGCCCAAGCCGGGCGCGGTGGGCACTTTGAGCCGGCTGTTCTTCACCTCGGGCGGATTCGAAGCCGTCATTCTCTCGGCGTGGCGCGCAGGCCGCCCGAGGGCGCTCTCGGACCGGTAGAAGTTCTGGATGGCCGCGCCGAAATGCGCGCTTGCATAACAGAGGATGAGGCTGCCGACATTGTGCAGCGCCACCGGGGTGCGGGTCAGCGCCGCGTAATCGGCGATTTTTTTGGTTCCGGTGAAGCCTCCGGCGAACGCGAGATCGGGGTGGATGATGTCGCAGGATTGCGTGTCAAGGAACGGCTTGAAGCCGCGCACCAGTTCCAGCTTCTCGCCCGTGAGGATGTGGATTCGCGTGGAGCGCTTCAAGGCCGCCCATCCCTCATGGAACGTCACATTCAGGGGATCCTCGAGAAACAGCGGGTCCATCGGCTCGACGGCCTTCGCTACCGCGATCGAACTCGGAGTGTCCAGTTCGTTGTGGCCGTGAACCGCGATATCGATCTCCGAGCCGGCCGCCTCGCGAGCGTTCATGAACGCCCTGCCCATCTTCCGAATCTGTTCGCGGGTCAGCGTGCCGGCGTATTTGGCCGGCGGGACGCCGAGGATCGAATCGATGCCTATCTTGAACGCGTTGAATCCCTCCGGCATCGCCTTGATGCGCGCAGCCCACTCGGCGCAGGATGCTTTGTCGAGGAGATTCACGCCGATGCCATGCGAGTACATGGGAATCGAGTCACGGAAGGGCCCGCCCATCAGCACCGAGACAGGCTGCCCCAGAATCTTGCCCGCGAGGTCCCACAGCGCGATGTCGATTCCGCTCACCGTGGGAATGTGGGCCATATAGGTGTGCATGAGCGACGACATGTTATGGAAGTGCTTCTCGATGGCCAGCGGGTCCTGTCCGAGCAGCATGCCCTTCATGGTTTCGATCCGCGCCCGCGCCATCGGGCCCGACGAGCCGGCCTCGCCGTAGCCGGCCAGGCCGGCGTCGGTTTCAATCCGGATCAGACAGTTGCTGGCGATGTTCTTGATCTGCATCGCCTTGATCGCGGTGATCTTGACGCGCCCCCGTTCCGGGGCGGCCATCAGGTTGAATCGTGGAAAACTGCCGCAGGCGGCGAAAGTAGTGAGCAGAGTACGCCGGGAGAGTCGCACAGCGGGGATTTTATCGGAACTGTAATCTGGAAGGGTGCGGCGCCTCATCCTGATCGCCTTTATCGCCACGGCAGCGGCCGGCGCGGAGTTGTCGCCAAAGACGCTGAAAGAATTCCAGGCTTACATGCAGGAGGCCGACCGCGTGATGCAGTCGCGGCCTGAAGGCAACTCCCGGCTTCCTGTGAAGACGGACGGCCTTCCTGTCATCCAGGGCTGGAACGGCAAGCACGACCACTCTGTCACCGACGGCATGATTCACGACTGGGTGGGCGCCATTTTCGTGAAAAACGCCAGGCTCGAGCACGCCACCGCGGTTCTCCAGGATCTGGAGAAGTACAAGCAGTATTACCCGCAGGTGATCGCCTACAAGACGGTGGAACGGAATGGGGTGAAGTCCAAGGTATTCATGCGGCTTCTGAAGAGGAAGATCATCACGGTGGTGCTCGACACCTATTACGACATCACGCAGGCGCCGTCCGGCCCCGGCAGGCACCAGATCATCTCGAAGAGCACGAGGATTTCGGAGGTGGCCAATCATGGGGAGCAGTCGGAATACGTGAAGCCGCCCGACACCGGTTTTGGCTTCCTGTGGCGGCAGAACTCTTACTGGCTACTGGAGGAGCGCGATGGCGGGCTCTACATGGAACTGCGTTCCATCTCCCTGACGCGTGATATTCCCGCAGGCCTTGCGTGGGCGATCAAGCCGATGGTCACCAGCCTCCCCCGCGAGTCTCTCGCTTCCACACTCGAAGGAACCGCGAAGGCGGCCGTGTGGTATTCTCAACAGCAATAACCTGAGGGGTATTGCCATGGAACGCAAGAAAGCATCCGATTTCCCGCAAGAGGTGCTGAACCTTTTCGACAAGTACGTTCACGGCGACATCGACCGCCGCGGCTTCCTGGACGGCGCACAGAGGTATGCAACCGGCGCGGTGACGGCGGCTGCGATGCTTGAAAGCCTGCGCCCGAACTACGCCTGGGCGCAGCAGGTTCCAAAGGACGATGCGCGAATTGTCACGGAACAGGCCACCGTTGCTTCACCGCAGGGCAACGGCAGCATCAAGGGGCTGTTCGTCAAACCGGCGAAGCTTGCGGGCAAGGCTCCGGCGGTGCTTGTGGTGCACGAGAATCGCGGGTTGAATCCGTACATTGAGGACGTCGCCCGCCGCCTGGGGACGTCGGGCTTCCTGGCCTTTGCGCCGGACGGCCTCTCTTCCGTTGGAGGATACCCGGGCGATGAGGATAAGGGGCGGCAGCTCTTTACGCAAGTGGACCGGCAAAAAATGTCGGAGGACTTCATCGCCGCCGCGCGCTGGCTGAAGGCGCGACCCGACTGCACCGGCAAACTCGGGGCGGTCGGCTTCTGCTTCGGCGGAGGCGTGGTGAACATGCTGGCGGTCCGCCTCGGCGCCGATCTGAACGCAGGCGTTTCGTATTACGGCAGCCAGCCGCCTGCCGCCGAAACGCCCAAGATCCAGGCTCCGCTGATGCTGCAATACGCCGGCCTGGACAAGCGAGTCAACGACGGCTGGCCGGCCTACGAAGAGGCTCTCAAGGCCAACAACAAGACGTACACCATGTACATGTACGAGAACACCAACCACGGCTTCCACAACGACACCACGCCACGTTACGACGAAGCCGCGGCCAAGCTCTCCTGGCAGCGCACTCTCGACTTCTTCAACAAGCACCTGCGCTAAAGGGCCGTCCTTCTGGCGAACTCCGCGATGCCGCGCCCCACGGCGCGCAGACTCGGCACGCGCATTTCGTCATACTCGCGCGAGATGAGGATGCCGGCGGCGCCGGCCTCGAGCGCCTTCACGGCAGCCTGTCCGGTCACCTCAAGGTTCGCCGCAAGGGTCCGCCCCTCCCAGGGGACGTCGATCCCGATGCCGGTGTAGACTTTGCACCGCCCGGCGGCGTCGTCGACGCAGCGTTTGGTTTCTGAATAAACATACGCAGCGCTGAAGCCCTTGCCGTCGAGCTCTTCCCAGGCCGGCTCCGTTCGAGGGTCATAGCCAAGCACCGTGTAAAGGAACGCGAGCGCTTCCGGTCCGGAGAAATCCCCAAGCCAGCTCTGCCTGTAGCGTTCGACGGCCCAGTTGCGGAATCGCGGCCCCATCACGTCGTGATAGAGGATGGGCTTGAGAAAGTCCGAATGGGCGGCCATTTTCGCGTAGGAGAACTCGGCCCGATAGAACGGGTCCCACGATGAGCATTGATGGTCGATGTGCCTGCCGATTTCCGCCTGCGGCCGGGCCTTTTTTGCGCGCTGATAGATCTGCTGGCAGAATTGTTCGTGCGTCTGCCGCCACATCGATTCCCACGCGAGGATTTCGGGATATTCGAACAGATACCGCATGAAGGTCACGAAGACGCCGTCGGGCGGCTTGTTGCCGCCACGCCGGGCGGCCTTCAGGAATTCATGCAGTTCCAGAAATCCCTGCCTCGCCCGGGAGCCGTCGATGTTGCGCTTCCACGCCTCGGCCATGCAGTGCTCGCAGAAGCAGTACGGGGTTTCGCCGTGCAGCAGAAGCCTGGAGAGCGGTCCGTTCCGCTCGCTGCCCCACTGGAGGCCGTCGAGGTCATGCGAGGTCATCAAGTCTTCGACTGTCGCCTGCCAAAAGGCCCTGTAGGCGGGGTGATTGTAGCAAGTGCCGGGGCCGGGGGCGCCCGCCGCGTCCACGTTGAGGATCCTGCTCCAGCCAGGAATCACCTTCTCGTAGGCGGGCGAGAACGGTTCGAGAATCCGCGCGTACACTTTGATCTTGCGCTTCGCGGCATAGGGCGCCAGATCGTCGAACACGTCGCGGCCTGCGTACTCCTCTCTGCCGGGGCCGGCTTTCGAATGACGCAGGAACGTGCCCTTGTACCGCGAGTCATCCGTCCGCACCCACACGAAGGGGAGTCTTCTGCCGCTCCGTCCCTTTGGCGGTACGCCGTGATCCCCCGCCAGAGTCTGCGCATCCCGCCGGCCGTCCACTCCGGCCGCTGAATAGTAGGAGTGGCTGTACACGACCACCGCGTTGACGTTGGCGGTCTTCTGCAGAAGATCCAGGCAACGCTCGAAGCCTTCGTCGTAAAAGCTGTGAGGGCCAACTTGTACGCCGGTCCAGATCTCGCGCGCGGCAGCTATGACGCCCGCCGCGCCGGCGACGAACTCCCTTCGAGTCGGCATGAGACAAGGCTACAACGCCGGATCATGCCGCCAGCGCCCGCTGGAAGCGCCCGCGGCCATCGCCCCCTTCCCCAGCGGCGTCACGCCGTTCTTCCTGAGTGGAAGGCCCATTGGGGATCCCAGGGGCAAACCCGATCAGGTCTGTAACACCGCCACGTGGACCTGGCGCGTCCATCCGCCGCCTTCGAGCGCGTCGAAACAGATCTGCCGGCCTCGGCGGTCCCAACGGGGGTGGAGGTCGCAGCGCAGGTCGCCGGCGAGGTAGCGCGATTCCTTCATGGGCATACGGGCGAGTTCCACGCCGCGGTCCGTTGGGAGGTGATAGAGGAGGAGCCGCTTTTCAAGGGTGGAGCCAACGTTCTGGTCGGTCACCATCCACTGCTCGTCGGGGCTGACGCTACAATGGCCGTCGCTCGAAAGGAAGCCTCGGCCGAGCACGCGGTAGTCGCGCTGGCCGTCGTGAAACAGGACGTGCATTTTTTCGCGACCTTCGCCGATACGGAACGTGGCGATAATCCCGGTGTCGTTTTTCCACTCGAAGTGAGAGACCGCGCTGCCGAACGGGATCGCTTCGCGCAGGTCCGAGCCGTCGGCGGCGGCGGTGAACATGGCGGACTCGAGTTCCGCTCCGGGCGGATCGGTGAAGACGCGCGCGAGGAAGAAGAACCGCGAATCGCTGCGGTTGAACACGGCGTGCTGGAAGAACATGTGGCGCCTGCCGTCGACGAGCGGGTGGCCGCGCAGCCGCTCATAGACCTCGGCGATGGAGACGAGGAGTCTGGACGCTCCTGTCGCGAGATCCATCAGCCAGATGCCGTCGTTTTTCGGCGCGGGGTCGTTCGGGTTGGGGTCCGCCGCGGCCGCGTAGCCGACGACGCGGCGCATCCGGCCCTGGCGTCCATAGTCGATGCAGAGCGCATGCCGGCCTTTGTGTCCGACGGCGGCGATGGCTCGCGGCAGTTCGCGTCTTTTCCCGGTTTCGACATCCATCACGACTGTGATGACATCGCCTCCGGCGCGGTCATTGAAAAGGATCTCCCTGTCTCCAGCCAGAGGGTTCCAGTGCAGCATGCAGCCCTGCTGCAGGTTCCAGGTGGCGGTTTCAGTCAGAGGCTGGAAGCCGCCCTTGATGGCGTCAACGAAGCCGATCCGCGCCTTCTCGCCAGGCTTCGGCAAGCGGTCCTGGAAGCCGGTTTCGAGGCAGACCAGCCGGGTCTGCGAGTGATTCCAGGGCGGGATGCCATAGTAGCCGAAGAAGTGGTGCTTTGGGGGAGGCGTCATGACGCGAATTGCCGCCTTGGGCATCGGAGTGTCCGCGGCCGGCGGCAGCATCGCGGCCGCCATGTTGAGGAACAGCCGTCTCTCCATGGTCTTTCCGGTTTCTCCTGTTCCTCCGCCGCTGGGCGGCCGTTAAGGCAGTCCGCGGAGCGCCGATGCGGCCAGCGCGGTTGGCGAGCCGTTCGCGAAGACGTTGCGCGCCATGGTGAGCGCGATCATCGGGAAATAGTTCCGGTAGAGGGTGTACCGAAGGTAGAACACGTTCGGGAAGCCGGTCCCGGTCGCCAGGTCTTCGTCCCAGGTTCCATCGGGCCGCTGAGTCTGCAGCAAGTAGTCGATGCCACGGCGGACGGCCTCGGGGCGGCTTTCGTGATCGCCCGCCAGCAGGCCGATTAACGCCCAAGCGGTCTGCGAGGCCGTGCTGGGCGCCGCTACGAAGCGGTTATGGGCATAGCTTTCGCAGCTTTCGCCCCAGCCGCCATCGGCGTTCTGTACCTGCGCCAGCCAGTGCGAGGCGCGCCCGACGCTCTCGCGCGCCCGGCTGGAGTTCGAGTACGCCAGCGCGCGCACCGCGAGGAAGGCGCCGTAGATATAATCAACGCCCCATCGTCCGTACCAGCTTCCGGTCGCCTCCTGGTTCCTCAACAGGTAATCGATGCCTTTTGCGATCGAGGGATGGTCTTCGGTCAGTTGGCGCCGGAGCAGCGACTCGAGCACCCGGCCCGTGATGTCGGGGCAGGTGGGGTCGAGCATTGCATTGTGGTCGGCGAAGGGGACCTTGTTGAGGAGCTGCCAGTCGTTATCCACATCGAACGCCGCCCACCCTCCGTCCTTCGACTGCATTCCAAGCAGCCAGTTGACGGCCCGCTTTTCACAGCGGGCCTGCGCCGCCGGGTCGCTCGCCTTCGCATGCATCAGGGCCAGAAGCACCATCGCCGTGTCGTCGATATCCGGATAGTGCTCGTTTTCAAACTCGAAGGCCCATCCGGAGGGCTCGAGGTCGGGGCGTTTCACGCTCCAGTCGCCTTTCCTCCGGACTTCGCGGGCGATGAGCCAATCCGCGGCTCTCCGCATCGGCTCCGCGGCGACATCGCCGGCTTCGCCCATGGCGAACATGGCATAAGCGGTGTCCCAAACCGGGGAGAAGCACGGCTGGAAGAAGAGGGAGTCTTCCGTCTCAGTCATCAGATCCTCGAACCGCTGCACGGCCTCCACGTAATCGGGATGATCCTCCGGGTAGCCGAGAGATTCGAGCGCCATGATGAGGTACATCATGGACGGGTAAATGGCGCCCAGGCCGTGGCTGTAGCGCGTGTGGTCGAGCATCCACTTTTCGGCGGCGCGAATGGCGGCGTTCTTGAGCTTCTGGTTGCCGCGGTAGTGCCAGATCCTCAGGCCCCGGTCGATTCCGTGAAAGATGAGCGAAAGCCGGTCGCGCCGGGGCAGGCGGTAGCTTCGTCCGGGAGCTTCGAGTTCGGCGAGATTGAACCCTGGCGGGACGGGGCGGATGCCGCCCCGCGACTGGACGATCGACAGGGGGACGACGATGGCGCGCGTCCACGAGGACATCTCGTACAGCACGCCTCCGGGCAGCAGGACGAGTTCGGGGGGAATCGTGGGGACATGCTGTCTGGGGTAGAGCCCAAAGAGGCTCAGGTTGATCTTGACGTAGCTGTTGGCCTCCTGAATCCCGCCGATCTCGAGGATCTTGTCCCGGAGCAGCCGCATGGGGTCCGACAGCGGATCTTCGCCGGCGAGCTTCAGGGCGGTGTAGGCCTTGACGCTGGCGCTGGGGTCGGGCGGTCCGCCCGGATAGATGTTGAATCCGCCGCCGGGCAACTGCCGCCTGAGGATCGAGCGCGCCGCCTTCCGGATGCGTCCCCACGAAGGCGGATTCCATCCGCCGCCTGAGGGCGGATGGAGCCAAAGCTGCAGGAGGATATAGTCGGATTCCAGGGTCGAGTCAGCCAGCAGGTCGCCGCACCAGTAGCCCTCCGGCTTCTGCAATTCGAGCAGAGCGTGCTGCGCCTGCCGGAGGCCGGTTGAACATGCTTCGGCAAGAGCCTGCCGCGTCGACACGGCGGCCTGTGTCCGGCGCGCCGCGCGCCGCATCGAGGACTCAAACCAGGCGGACTCCATCAGCTTCTATTGTCGCCAATTGCCGGCCTTGAAGGGGCTGCTATTCTGAAAGGAGGTGTCAAGCCCTCTCAACGTCCAACTGGAACACTACGAAGGGCCGCTGGACCTGCTGCTGGATCTCATTCGCAAGCAGCAGATCAACATCTACGACATTCCGATCGCCAGCATCACGCAACAGTATCTGGCATACATCGAGCGGGCGGCGGAAGTCGATATGGAACTGAGCGCCGAGTTCGTTTACATGGCGGCGACGCTCATCCACATCAAGTCGAAGATGCTGCTGCCCCGGGATCCCGAGCTGGAGAAGCTCGATCCGGAAGAAGATCCGCGCAGGGAACTGGTCGAGCGGCTCCTCGAATACGAGCGCTTCAAGAGCGCTGCGGCCATGCTGCAGGAAAAGCGCATGATCGAAGAGGCCATCTGGACGAACCCGCAGATCCAGAACTTTGTCGGCGAAGACGACCATCCGGGGCTTGCAGTCACGCTGTTCGATCTGGTGAAGACCTTCGAGCAGATTCTCGAACGGGCCAAGAGCCGGCCGCAATATGAAGTTACGCCCGATGAGGTGTCCATCCCGGACATGATCCGGTTCCTCCGGCGGCGCCTGCAGGAGCTGGATGGGGACGCGACGGTCGGCCTTGTGCCGCTGTTCGAACAGCAGAAGACGCGCCGCGCCATGATCTGCCTGTTTCTCGCGGTTCTCGAAATGGTCAAGCAGCAATCGATCCGCCTGACGCAGGACGAGAATTTCGGCGAGATTCTGGTGGGCCGCGGCGCCGCCTTTGAGTCCGCCGAGGTGACAGGCGAGGAAGCCGCGCGGCTGGAAGAAGAGTACAAAGATTAGAGCAATGGAAGAGAAAGAAGTTCAGGCCTCCGGGCAGGAGGCCGTTGAAACGGTCGAAACCGTTGAAGCTGTCGAGACTGTCACGGCCGAATCCCTGCTCGGCGAGTTCGAGCAGCCACAGGCGCAGGAGGAGGTCGATCGCGCCCAGATCAAGGCCATCCTGGAGGCCATCGTTTACGTCCTGAACGAGCCGATGCCGGCCGGGCAGATCGCCGAGGCGCTGGGCCGCCCGGCCGAACTGGTCACCGAGTTACTCAACGAGCTGGCCGAGGACACCTCGAAGAACGACCGCGGCGTCTTTGTCCGCGAAGTCGCCGGCGGCTATCAATTAGCCACCAAGCCCGAACATCACGAGCAGATCCGGCAGTTCGTCAAGAATCTCAAGCAGCCGCTGAAGCTTTCGCAAGCGGCGCTGGAAACGCTGGCTGTGATCGCCTACAAGCAGCCCATTACGATGCCCGAGATCCTGGAAATCCGCGGAGTTCAGGGTGGCGGCG
>CAYWST010000078.1:0-17156 GCA_964461075.1 uncultured Solibacteraceae bacterium
ATTTAAACGGAACGCCCACGGGAACTGAAGGATCACGGCGCCCAGCCGGCGGGCGCGAAGCAGTGGAAAAATCCCTTGCTTCCAATTGGATACAGCGAGCGGATCCAGATCCCGATCGAATGTGAATTGCCTGCCAAGCAGGGCGGTAAACAGGAAGTCGCGCCGGGCGGAGACCATCCGGACGAACAGCGAAGCGATCTCTGGCTTGAGGGGATGGCGAAATGTTTCGTCGATTTCGGCGAGGTTCACATACTCGGCCAAGCGCGCAAGGGCGTGCAGGGGCCGAGTCCTACGGGCGAAAACCGAGGTTTGCCAATCCTGGCGATCCCAGCCGGACGCGCCGAGGTGGATGTTGGGTGAGAGCGCCATAACGCCTCCTTCGCTTTTTATTTGCTAGCTGCTAAGATCAGGCTAGAACAAATGGCGAAGAAAGGCAAGCAGAAAAATTTTCGCGAAAGTTGCTAGTAGTTGGTAACTTCGCTGATCGGACTTACGCTTATCAAGGTAATCCCCGTTACGAGAAGCGGGCGCCACTCACCCCAACACCCAACCCGGCGCCCGCTCTTTCCGGCCGGCAGAATCAGTTTTCGAACATCCCCTCAAAAAGCGCGCTCGTCAGGTAGCGCTCGCCGGCGTCCGGCAAAACCACCACGATCGTCTTGCCCTCCATGGCGGGTTCGGCTGCGACGCGGACAGCCGCCGCAGCGGCGGCGCCGCAAGAGATTCCGCAGAGGATTCCCTCCTCCCTGGCGAGGCGCCGCGCCATCTCCATGGATTCCTCGTTGGTGACCTGTTCCACACGGTCGACCATGGAAAGGTCCAGCGTTCCCGGAATGAAGCCGGCGCCAATTCCCTGGATCTTGTGTGGGCCGGGCTGGAGGGGGTCGCCCTTCAAGGTTTGAGTCATCACGGGACTCGCCGCCGGTTCGACCGCGATCGAGGTGATCGCTTTCCCTTTGGCCTGCTTAATGAACCGGGAAACGCCGGTAATCGTCCCACCGGTTCCAACGCCCGAAACGAGAACGTCTACGGATCCGTTCGTGTCGTCCCAAATCTCGGGACCAGTGGTTTCAAAGTGAATCTGCGGGTTCGCGGGATTCTGGAATTGCTGGAGCAGCACGTAACGGGCGGAGTCGGACGCCTGAATCTCCTCGGCTTTGGCGACGGCCCCTTTCATGCCTTTCGGCCCTTCCGTCAGAACGAGGTTTGCGCCGAAGACCTTGAGAACCTTCCGGCGCTCCAGCGACATCGTCTCGGGCATCGTCAGCGTGATGGGGTAGCCGCGGGCGGCGGCGACGAAGGCGAGCGCGATGCCGGTGTTGCCTGAGGTAGGCTCCACCAATTCCTTGCCCGGCTTGAGGATGCCGCGTTTCTCAGCGTCCCAGATCATGGAAGCTCCAATTCGGCATTTGACGGAGTACGCCGGATTGCGGCCTTCGATCTTGGCAAGCACGGTGGCCTTGAGGCCCTTGGTAACACGGTTGAGGCGGACCAGCGGAGTCCTGCCGATGCTCAGCGAGTTGTCGTCGTAGACGGGCATTGTTTCCTCTCAAATATCCCAGTTGGGTGCGAATTGCGACTGCCGTTCCAGCCATTCCCGGGCGAGTTCGGCGAAAGTTGTCCGGTCGATGACGGAAGAGACTGAGGCGTCCACGCGGTCCCAGAACGCGGCGAGCGGCCCAGGGTCGTCGAGGGCAGCCCGGCCGGTCCGGCCGCCTTCCACAGCCCGGAGGACCTGACCGACTGTGATCGTCTCAGCGTGCCTCGCGAGCATATATCCGCCGTCGGCTCCACGCCGGGACTCAAGAAAACCGTGCCGTTTGAGTTCGGCCAGAATCGTTTCCAGGAATTTCTGAGGCACCTGCTGGCGAGCGGCTATGTCGGCGATGCGAATAGGCTGCGCGGAGGCGGCAAGGCTTAGGTCGAGCACGGCTCGAAGCGCGTACTCGCACTTCACGGAGACGTTCATCAGTGTGGGGACGGCCATTTGTATATTCTCTATCGAGAATATTAGTTTTCCTTGGAGGCCGTCAATCCGACATGAGGAAGATGAGAGGCCGGACATCTTCTTCAGGGGTCCATTCCCAGTAGTTGAGCAGGATGGTATAGAGCATGAGCCCGGTCTCTCCCTCGCCAAACAGCAGGTAGCGGAAGGCCTGGTTCATGAGGTTGCGCCGGGTGAGGCCGATGAAGATGCTGATGGGGTCGATGAGTTCGCTGAGGAAGGCGAGCGTGTTGGCGATGGCGATAGCGCCATGAACGTGGGCGACGAAGTCGTCGCCCTCGCGCTGAACGGAGATCTCGACGGGCGCGGAGAACTCGCTGCGGTTGTCAAGCAGATGGACGTGAACGAAGAGGATAGGGCCGCTGATCTTGTAGTGCTTCGAGATCTCGGACTTCTTGCGCTTCCGGGCGGCGAGCGTGCCGGTGCGGATAGGGACGAGGTGGACCTTTTTGCCCACGAGTTGACGGCCGAGTTCGGCGGATTCTGCGTTGGTGAAGAAGAGCTTGGAGACGCGGAACTCGATAGAGCGGGCTGAGCGGCTGATGCCGCTGATGGTAGTGAGCAACAGGATGAAGATGGAACCGATAATGATTCCGTCGGGCCGTTCGACGATGTTGTCGCCGAGCGTGAACAGGAAGACGAGCGTGATCAGGCCGGCGGCGGCGGAAGGGAGCCGGCGGCCCGTAGACCAAAGGTCGAGAGTGGCGGCGAAGGCTGCGGAGAGGATCAGGACGAGAACGCCGGTGGCGTAGGCGCCGCTCTGTTTCTCTACGTCCGCATGGAAGACGAGGGTCACGATGACATTGGCGAGGAAGAGAACAAGGACGAGGGGCCGTGACATGGAGATCCACATGGGGGCCATGCCAAACCTCGGAAGGTAGCGCGGAATGAGATGCAGAAGGCCGGCCATGGCGCTGGCCCCGGCCAGGCTGAGAATCAGGATCGTTGTGAAATCGTAGATGGAGCCGGCCACGGGGCCCATGTAGTGATGGGCAAGATATGCGATCGCTCGGCCGGCGGCCGGACCGCCTGAGCGGTAGGCCTCAGGCGGGATGAGCAGGGTGGTCACGAAACTGGACAGAGCGAGCATGACGCTCATGATGAGGGCGGCGGAGGCGAGCAGTTTCCGGGTGTTGGCGATGCGTCCGTAGGGCCGCGCGCCGGGGCGCCGGGGGCTGTATCCGGCGTCCGCCGGACCGCCGTCGACCAGGGGCATGACGCTGACGCCGGTTTCGAACCCGCTTAGGCCGAGCGCGAGTTTCGGGAAGACGATGAGCGAAGCCAGCGCGATGGCGCCCCAGTCGCCCTGGGCGGCCAGGGCGAGTTTCCAGCGCTCGATAGACTCGGGATGGCGTGAAATTTCGATCAGGCCGCGGACGAGGACAGCAAGATTGAGCAAGAGGAACGGGACGGCCGCCAGAGCCGCGACGCCCATGGCCTCCTTGAATCCACGGAGAAAGACTGCCGCCAGGCAGGCGAGCAGGAAGAGCGTGACCGTCATCTGATGGTCGCCGAGAATGGGGTGAAGGATCGGATTGTGGACGGCATGCTCGGCGGCGTCCGCGGCGGAGAGCGTCATCGTCACGACAAAGTCGGTGGCCGCAAAGCCGAGCAGAACCAACACGAATAGCTTGCCCTTCCATCCGGAGATGAGCGACTCGAGCATGGCGATGGAGCCGTGACCCGCGAAGCTGCGGCTGGCCACCAGGGAGTAAACGGGTAAGGCGCCGAAAACGGTGACAGCCACCAGAAAGAGTGTGGCGATGGGGGCAAGGGCTCCAGCGGCGAGCAGCGCGATGCCTGGCTGGTATCCCAGAGTGGAGAAGTAGTCCACGCCGGTGAGCCAGAGAACCTTGTGCCAGGGGTGCGTTTGGAGATCGGCGTGGGCGGAATCGTCCAACGGCTCACCCCGCTCAAGCCAGCGGCCGACGGGTCCCTTAAACCCGGGCTTGGGCAGTGGCAGGCTGATTGGAACCGGGATGCGCATCGCGTTTCCCAGTATAGGGGCCGGTCAGTCCCGAATGAGGCCATGGGGCCGGCCTCGCGGCTGGCCCCATGAAAACGGATCGCGCGTTGAATGCGGCCTCAGGGCTCCGTGGCAGGCTCTCCGCCGCCACCAGGGCCTTCGGGGATCCCGGGAGTCTCCGGATCCTCCGGCGCCGGGGCGGTCTCATCTTCGCTCCCGGAGCCTGCGTTCTCGTCTGCGCTCTCATCGAGGTCGTCTAGAGTTGGCGGCTCGAGCGTTTGCGGAGCTTCGTTTGGCAGGGACTTATTTGCAATCTGGACCGGAATGTAACTTATGGCGCCGTTGCCGGCGGCGTCATACACAACGGCGACCAGATTGTAGAGCCCGTCGGCGAACTTCGTGGTGTCGACCAGACAGCTTCCGGTTGGAACCGAAACTGTGCACTGCGTGGAGATGTTGACGCGGATGATCGCCTTGGTCACGGCCTTGTTGTCATAGCCGATAAAGGATACGGGAACGAGGCCGCGGAGGACGGAGCCGGCAGCGGGAGTCGTGATGACTGACATCGGCCTGATCCGGTCGGTGGTGGTCGATGTCTGGACGGGATTGTCGACCGTCACAATCTTCGAAGCGGATCCGGAGTTGCCGGCGGCGTCGACAGCGGTGACAACCAGGGAGTATGTGCCGTTGGGAAACGCCGGAGTGGCCCATGTACAGGAGTTGAGTCCCCCGCCCAGATTGCAGATCGGCTTCCCGTTGGCGGTGACCATCAGACTGACGACGCCGATATTGTCGCT
The DNA here is from genome assembly GCA_964461075.1 of uncultured Solibacteraceae bacterium. Classification (GTDB taxonomy): domain Bacteria; phylum Acidobacteriota; class Terriglobia; order Bryobacterales; family Bryobacteraceae; genus JACADU01. The sequence continues at coordinate 4,769 of CAYWST010000078.1, forward strand.
CGCCGAGGCCTGGATGATCACGTTTCCAGACAGGGTGGAGCCCATGGGAGCTAAAAATGCGGCGGTCGGACTGATGGCGTCGCCATTGGCGACGGTGACCACCGCCTGGGCGATGGCCGTATTTCCGGCCGCGTCATAAGCGGTGGCTGTGACCGTAACGCTCCCATTGGGAGACGTCAGCGTGTTCCACGTGCAGGAACCCGTTGGAGTGGTCAACGTGCAGAACGTATTGCCGTTAGCGGCAAGCACAACTTTTGTGACCTTCACGTTATCGCTGCTGGTCACGCCCACCAGGACGCTCCCCTTCGCAATCGTCCCGGCGAGGGCCGTAGTGAAGGATACGGTGGGTTTCGTCGCGTCAGCGACAGGGTTATTGACGGTAACGCTCCTGGCGACGGACTGGCTGTTGCCGGCCTTGTCCTTCGCGGTCACCGACAGAGTGATCGTCCCATTGGGAAACTTGGTTGAATCCCAGGCGCAGGAGGTTGCCGTGCCAGCAAGACTGCATATGGCCGTCCCCCCGGCGGCGACGGTAATGCTCGTGACGCCGACGCTGTCGGCGGCCGAGAAGGTCACCGTCACGGTTCCGGAGACCTTGGCGCCCGAAGCGGGTGAACTGATTGTCACGGTCGGCGCCGTCTTGTCGGCGTTGCTCACGGTAACGCCGCGGGAGACAGCCTGATTGTTTCCGGCTGCGTCGCGCGCGGTCACGGTCACGGTATAGGAGCCGTTGGCGAGGTTGGTGGTATTCCAGGCGCAGGAAGTCGCAGAGCCTGTCACTGAGCAGATTGTGACGCCGTTGGCGGAGACCGTGATGGCGGTCACGCCCACGTTGTCCTTGGCGGAGAAGGAGACCGTGGTGGTTCCGCTGACGGTTGCGCCGGCGGCAGGCGTGGTCACTGTCAGCACGGGCGGAGTGGTATCGGCGTTGTTCACCGAAACGCCGACGCTGGCGGTCTGGGTATTGCCGGCCGCATCGCGCGCCGTAACGGTGATGGTGTAGCTGCCATTTGGAACAAGAGTCGTATTCCAGGAGCATGAGGTGGCCGTTCCGGCCAGCGAACAGAGAGTTGTGGCGCCTGCGGTGACAGTGATGCCTGCGACGCCGGTGTTGTCAGTGGCGGAGAAGGAGATCACCACCGTACCGGACAGTTGCGCGCCGGACGATGGCGCTGTGATGCCGACGACGGGCTTGGTTGCGTCGGTGTTGTTCACCGTCACGCCCACCGAGGCCGTCTTGCTGTTGCCGGCGGCGTCGGTGGCCGTCACGGCGACAGTGACCGGGCCGTTGGGGGTGGATAGCGTGTTCCAGGAGCAGGAAGCGGCCGGTCCGGCGACCGAACAGAGCGTGGTTGAGCCGGCGGTCACAGTGGTCTGCTTGACCCCGACATTGTCGGTAACGGAGAAGACGATGGAGACCTGCCCATTGACTGTCGCGCCCTCCACGGGGCTCGAGAGGGTGACGGCGGGGGCCGTGGCGTCGGCGTTGCTGACATTCACAGTCACCGACGCTGCCTGCGTGTTGCCGGCCGCGTCGCGCGCCTGGACCGTCACGACGGCGGAGCCGTTGGGCGTTTTGGTGGTATCCCAGGGGCAGGATGTGGCCGTTCCCGTTACAGAGCACAACGTCAACGAGCCTGCTGTCACGGTGATCGAAGTGACCCCGACATTGTCAGTGGCCGAGAAGGTGACCGGAACAGAGCCGCTTACCGTGGAGCCCGCGGCAGGGGCCGTGAGGTTCACGGCGGGCTTGGTGACGTCGGCGTTCTCGATCGTGATGGAAAGCTGCGCGGTGGTGACGTTGCCCGAATTGTCTTCGCCGACAACGGTGAAAGGCGTAGCGCCGTCGGCGAACTTCGTGGTATCGACGGAGCACGAATAGGGCGCAGCGGCAAACGTGCAGACGGTGGAATTGGCAAGCTTGAAAGCGACCGACTTGACCTGTCCGCCGGTATCGGTGACCGTTGCGGAGGCCGCAATCGAACCCTTCACCTTGGATCCGTTGACAGGCGATGCCACCGAGATCTCGGGCCCCTTCGTGTCCGTGGTGGACTGCCCGCTGGCCAGAGCGACGGCCGCCTGAGCGTCGACCAGTCCGTGCCCGAATTTGATATCCCACCCGGCCGTGCCGATGTCGGCAGCGGAATCCTTCAGAATGTTCAACGCCTGGGCGGCGGTCAGATTCGGGTTCGCCGAGAAGATCAAGGCCGCGACGCCGGCTGCGATGGGCGACGCGTAGGATGTCCCGCAGCCGCCTCCGTAGCTGAGGTTCATCATCGTGGTCATCCCCGTGCAGCCAGGAGAGGTGACATCGATGTTGTTGCCGTAGTTGGACCAGCTATAGAGGTTCTTTGCTGCCGGGTCGTAGCCGCTGACGGTGACGATGTAAGGGTTATCGGCGGCGGGATCGTTCGTCGAGTAGTTCCCGGCGGCAGCGAAAACGAGGCCGCCTTTGCTCATGAAGTATTGCGCGGCGGCGGTGACCGTGCTGCTCGAACTGACCTGATAACTGATGTTGGCCACCCGCGCGCCGTGGTCCGCCGCCCAGGTGACGCCGGCTGCGAGTGCGGAGAACGTGGCGCTGCCGCTCGGCTGGCTGGCACGGATGGGCATCAGCATGCAATTCCAACAGATGGAGGCGACGCCGACGCCGTTATTCGTGGCAGCGACAATGGTGCCGGCGACCTTGGTGCCATGGCCGTAAACGTCAGCGTAGTTCGAGTTGTTGTCGTAAGTGTTCCAGCCCGGCAACAGGCGGCCGGCGAAGTCCGGGTGACTCCCGTTGACGCCGGTATCAATGACTGCCACGGCGATGGACGGCGCGCCCGTGGTTGTTGTCCATGCCGCGGGCGCCTTAATGGCGCCAAGATGGGTTTGGTTGGGATAGTACGGATCGTTGGGCGTAACCTGCTGGGAGAGCTCGACAATCTCGTCCAGTTCTGCGGCCGCCACGCCGGGCAGCGCCCTCACTTTCTCGAGCGCCGATTCCTCGCTGACTCCGGCTTCGAGTTCGACGACGCGAAGACCGATGCGCGGATCGTGTTCGGCAATCCGGCCCCGGAACCGGCTAACGGTCCGCTCCGCTTCGGATTCAGAAATCTCCGAGTCGAAAATGACAAGCAGCCGGCCGGGAACAAACCGTGCCTTCGGCCTCACCCGGTCTGCTGGCGACGGCGGCTGATCAGGCTCAACCTGTTGTGAATAAACGGGATTCGCAAGAAGCAAGACGATAGCGGGGAGGACCCTGCGGACCTGACGAAAAGAAAAAGAGAAAAAGTGCATTGCTGGCGCCCTTCAAGTAGAAAGTTTTCAATGCCGTCACTCCTCCCTTCGACGGGTTTGGTTTTTGTCTGCACTCAGAGTTTCCCCGAGTTTGGACCGACCGGGTTCCTCAGTACCCCTAGGTACGGAGTTCTGGGTGCTGGAATCGCGCCTGCGATCACAAAGGATAGTCGCAGCAAGCGCCGCAGACTCTCAAGAATGGTCTCGCAGTCAGATTTCTTGATGTTAAAGAATGGATTTCAAATCAGCTGTGCCGCCTCAATGCGATCCCGAGATCCCGGAGTTGCCGTTCACCGGCGGGCGAAGGCGCCTCGCACATCAGATCGGCGCCGCGCGCAGTCTTGGGGAACGGGATCACGTCACGGATGGAGGTTTCACCGGCGAGAATCATGACCAGCCGGTCGAGGCCGAGGGCGATGCCGCCGTGCGGCGGAGCCCCGTATGTGAGTGCTTCTAATAGAAAACCGAATCTCATCCTTGCTTCTTCCGGGGACATGCCCAGGGCCGAGAAAACCTGGGATTGGATGTCCTGCCGGTGGATTCTGATCGAGCCGCTTCCGAGTTCGACTCCATTGAGAACTATGTCATAGCTCCGGGCCCGGCACCGGGCCGGGTCGCTCTGCAGTTTTTCGAGGTCTTCATCCCGGGGAGAGGTGAACGGATGGTGCGCTGCCATCCAGCGGTTTTCCTCTTCATCCCACTCGAACATCGGGAAGTCGACCACCCAAAGGAAGCGGAAGTCCTTTGGATTCAGCAAACCGTGGCGGTCATTGTACCGTTGAGCCGCGAACAGGCGGAGCTGCCCGCAGGCCTGGTACACGGTTTCCTCAGGCCGGGGTCCCTTCGGATCCCCGGGCCATCCGCAGACCAGCAGCAGGTCGTTTTCGCCCGCCCCCGATCGTTCCCTGACCTTCTGCGCGGCCTGAGGGAAGTCGCGGTCGAGCCGCTTCAAGTCGTCGTAGACTCTCAGTCCGCGCTCCTGGCCGAACGATTTCAGTTCGTCGCGCTCCTTGCGGCTAAGCTGTCCGGTGTTCGGAATGTGAATGGCCACAAGGGGGAGTCCGGCGCCGGTCAAACCGGCATCAGCCGGGAAGAGGTCGCCAACGGGCCAAAACCGGGGTACCCGTAGATCGGGTTTATCGATGCCGTAAGACTGCATCGCCTCGGCATAGGTCATCCGAGGGAAGGGTCCGGCCACTTCGTAGCCCGCGACCGCGCAAACGCGCTCGATCAGCGGTTCCACGGTCTGGAAGATCTGTTCCTCGTCCGGGAAGGACATCTCCAGGTCGATCTGAGTGAACTCGGGCTGACGGTCGGCGCGCAGATCCTCATCGCGGAAGCAGCGGACGATCTGGAAGTACTTGTCGTACCCGCTGACCATGAGCAACTGTTTGAAGATCTGAGGCGACTGGGGCAGCGCGTAAAACTGTCCCTGCTGAAGCCGGGAGGGTACGAGGAAGTCGCGGGCGCCTTCAGGCGTGGACTTCGTCATGAAGGGGGTTTCGATTTCGAGAAAGCCCTGCCGGTAGAGTTCCTGCCGGACGGCGAGGGAGATCCTGGAGCGCAGGATGACGTTGCGCTGCATTCGTGGACGGCGGAGGTCCACATAGCGGTACTTGAGACGCACTTCCTCGCTCACATCGACGTTGTCTTCCATCGGGAACGGGGGCGTCTCGCAGGTATTCAGGATCCAGAGCTTCTCGGCGACCACTTCCACTTCGCCGGTGGGGATGTTGCTGTTGACGGTTTCGGCGGACCGCCTTTCGACGAGGCCCTCGACGGCAAGAACGTATTCAGAACGGAGTGTTTCAGCCTTGGCGTGCAAAGCGGCGTCGCACTCGGCGCGGAAAACAATCTGGCTCACGCCCTCACGGTCTCGAAGGTGAATGAAGATCACCCCGCCCAGGTCTCTGCGCCGGTGGACCCAGCCCATCAGAACCACGCGGGCGCCTTCGTGGGAGGGGCGCAAGTCGCCGCACGTCATAGTGCGGCGCAGGCCGCCGAGAAAGTCTAGAGAGATGTCCTGTGGCATTGATTGGACTGCTGATTTGAACGGTCCGCAACGGGTTGGGGCCGCTCGAAACTTAAGCCGCTATTGTACCCCGAGCCGCGAGGCGGCGTCAGGGCAGCGCGAGCAGGTATCTCGAGATGGCCTCGTTCTCCCGGGGTTCGAACCGGTAGGCCGGCATGGCCGAGCCGGGGCTGAACTTCTGAGGTTCCAGGAAGTGACCCTTGACCCAGGCCTCGTCGCGCCGCCGCGAGAGGGCGTTGAGCGAGGGCCCGGTCTTCATGCCGACGCCGTTGATCTGATGACAGAGGCTGCAGCGATGCTTCTGGTAAAGCATGGCGCCGGTGAGGGCGAACTGCGGGACGTCCTGAATCTTCATGGCGTTCTGCGGGGTCAGCTTGAGAAGGAAGGCGGCCAGGGCGTTGAGTTGGGAATCGGAAAGCGCCAGCGGCGGCATCGAACTGCCTGGGACGAGGCTCTGCGGGGCCTTGAAGTGCGAGATCATCCAGGCTGCATCGCGGGGACGCCCGCCCGAGCCGAGATTGGGCCCCACCTTAGGCGGGGCGTTCAGCCCCATGGCATGGCATGAGTCGCAGCGTTCCTGGCGGAAATAGCCCGCGCCGGCGAGTTCCTCCGGCGAGAGTTCCCGCCACTCCATGGGGCCTTCGTGGTCGGCGGCAAACGCTTCCGGCGGGGTGGAGCGAACGGCGGCGAGCGTCAGGCCGGCCCAGCCGATTCCAGCCAGCGCGACGGCGGCGGCGGCGAACGCCCTGCGGGTGACCGCGACGGCCGGAGCGCGGTCAACAAAAGGCAACACAAACAAAGCGCCCACCGCAACTGTCGGCAGGATCACGCTGGCGACGATCTCCAACGGCCCTTCGAAGTATTTCAGCAGTTGAAAGAGGAAGAGAAAGTACCACTCCGGCCGCGGAATGTAGCTTGTGTCTGTGGGGTCGGCCAGTCTGCCCAGGGGCGCACGGGCTGCCACGGCAAGAGTAAACAGAATCGCGAACACGGCGAACATGGCGGCCGTGTCCTTGAACGCCTGCTCAGGGAAGAAACGCTTCCTGGGCCGGCTCTCGTCCCCGGGAGCCGGCGCGACCCCGTGTCTCCGTACGAGATAGACGTGGAGAAAGATCAGCAGCAGCGTGAGGGGCGGCAGAACCAGCACGTGCACGCTGTAGAAACGGGCGAACGTGACCACCCCGACACCCTCCTCGGCGCCCATCAATCGCAGGACCCACGGACCCACAACGGGCGGGGACGCCGCGATCTGCGTGGTGACGACGGTTCCCCAGTACGCCCGATTGTCCCAAGGCAGCAGATATCCGGTGAGCGCATAAGCGAGGGTCAGCAGAAGCAACAGCACGCCAACCATCCACGTGGCCTCCCGTGGTCTCTTGTACGCGCCCCACAACAGCACCTGGACCATATGGAGCACGACGACGATGACCATGGCGGAAGCCCCCCAGTGGTGCAGGCCGCGAATCAACCACCCGCCGGTGACTTCGTTCATGATGTATCGGATCGAGTTGTAGGCTTCGCCCGGCGTGGGGGCGTAGTTCAGGGCGAGCAGGATGCCGGTGAACGCCTGTGACATGAACAGAAAAAGAGCGACCGAGCCCAAAACCTGATGCCACCCCGAACTCGCCGGGATCTCCTCTTCCATGAAATGCTTTATGGCGGAGGGCAAACCGGTGCGGTCGTCGAGCCAATCGTAGATAGAGCGCAGCATGGGTTTACCCTTGAGAGGCAGGCTTCGAGCCGCCCTCGATCCCGCCGACCAGAACGCGGCCGTTTTCAATCCGGACCTGATAACGATCAAGCGCCCGGGGCGCGGGGCCGCTCAGCACCTTGCCGTCGAGGCTGAAGTTGGAGGTATGGCAAGGGCAGACGAATTCGCGCTTTCTGCCGTCGTAGTGGTAGGCGCAGCCAAGGTGCGTACACTGCGGCGCGAGGGCGACGACATCGTTCCCGTTGAGGCGCACGAGCCAGGCGGTGGTCTTATCGCTCGTAAGTTTCCAGCCGTCGAGCCGGGTCCGCCGCAGCGTCACTTCCTGCGGTTCACCGGTGTTGAGGTCGGCGAGATTGGCCGCATCGAGCCAAGCCGAAGCCGCGGCGCGGCGGCCGGGCACAAGAAGGTAGAAGAGAGCGGGCAGGCCCAAGCCTCCCGCGAGGAGAGACCCCATCGCCCCTGAAGCGCGGGCAAGAAGAGTTCGCCGTTCCATTCCCCTGATCTTACGCCCTGAGGGGATGGGCAGGCAGCGGCGGCCCGGCTAAAGGCAGGCGGCCAGGAGCGAGTCGCGGACTTCCCGCAGCGGACCCGGTCCGAGTTTCAGTCCGTCGCAGGTGACATGGAAGACATCGAAGGCGCGGAGCGCCTCCGTGTCCACCAGGACGACCTCGATATTGCAGTCGTGGCGGGAAATGGCGGAACTCAGGTGATAGAGCAGCCCGGGGCGGTCCTGAGCGACAACTTCAAACACGCTTGCTGAAGGGGAAGCTTCGTTGTCGTAGGAGACAGAGGGCTTGATGCGGCGCGAAGCGCCAAGCGGGCTTTTCACCGGCCGCGCGCGCAGAAGTTCTTCGACTCTGAGCTGGCCGAGCGCCACCTTCCGGATGACCGAGCGCAGCCGCTCCTGTTCGCTGGCGTTCAGGTCGAGCGACTGGTTCGGATCGACAACGACGAAGCTGTCCGCAATCAGGCCTTCGGCGTTTGTGAAGGCCTCGGCCTGCAGGATGTTCAAGCCGAAGCTGGAGAGGGCGCCGGCGATGGAGGCGAACAGGAACGGGCGGTCCTCGGCGACGATGGACAGAACCCAGGCGCCGTTGCGGCGGACAAGCGTCAGCGCGGCGCCGGACTCCCGCGCTTCATCGGCAAGGGAGACCTGCGCAAGCATTTGCTCGCGCGTGTGGGTCCAGAGGTAGCGCGCCGGCAGGCCTTTGAGGAACCTTTCCGCCGCCGGCGGCAGATCGCCAAAGGCTTCGCGCGGATCTTCCGTGCTCGGCTGGCTGAGGTCTCCCGTCAACTGGCGGTAGACGAGCCGGTAGACGCTCATCAACTGTTCGCGCCGCCAAGGAGTCATGGCGATGGAGTTGACGGCGCTGATGTCGGCGAAGGTCATGAGCGTGAGCAGCCGCAGCGTTTCGACTGTCTTGATCTGGGCGGCGAGAGCGGCGGCCGTAGCGGGATGAGCCAGGTCCCGGGTCTGCATGGCGGAGCTGAGCAGGATGTGCTTCTCGACCAGGCCGAGCACCATGGCCCGGTCCAGAGGATTGATCTCCATGCGATCGAACCACTCCGAAGCAAGAGCGACCGACTCCTCGACATGATCGCGCCCCGAGCCTTTACCGGTGTCGTGCAGCAGGATGGCGAGGCGCAGCAGCCATGCTTCGTTGGCGGATTCGGCCAGCAGCGCGGCAAGCCGCGACTCGCCGGGCGAAGGCTCTTCCACGAGCGCGTCCAGCGCCTCGATGGCGACGATCGTGTGCTCATCAACGGTGTACTGATGGTAGAAGTCCCGGACCACAAGGTGCTCGATCCGCTCCCAGGCGGGCAGGACGAGTGAGAGGAAGCCTGTATTTCGCATGGCGCGGAGCGCTTCAGTGGCGTGGCGAAGCGAAAGCAGCTCCTTCCAGAAGGAGGCTTTGGGGGGGTGCTGGGCGAAATGACGACTCCAGCGAAGGAGATCGCCGATAATGCGCTGCTCGGTCTGGCGAGCCAGCGGCACGCCGTGGCGGCCGACAAAGAGAAACAGATTGAGTGCGAGGCCGGGATCGGCCTCAAGCCCCGCCGGGTTGCGCAGGAAGACGAGATCGCGGGCGACGGTGAAGTCGGCGTTGGAAAGCCTGGAACGCCAGTCCCTGAAATTGGCCAGCAGGCTCCTGTCCTGGGATTCGGCCTGCTCGAGCTCGCAAAGCGTCTGCTGCTGAATCCGGGAGGCATGGCGATACCAGGCGCGCATCCACTCCGCGGGATCCTGCCAGGGGGAGAACTGCGAGGATGCGATCTGGTCCTGTGCCTCGAAGGTCAGCAGGTTCTGATCCCGGCCCGCCGTGAAATGGAGGAAGCACCGGACCGAGGCGACAAACTCTGCGGGGCGGGGATCGGAATCGGCGGGAAAGTTCTCCTGGCGGAGAAGCTTGAGCCAGTGTAGAGTCTGCAGATCGCGCAGCCCGCCGGGGGTTTCCTTGACGTCCGGCTCAAGCCGGTAGATGGTGTGATGAAACCTCGCGTGGCGAGCGCGGGACATCCGGGCGAGCCGCCGCATCAGGTCGCGCCGCTCTGCCGTGAGAAAAACGGAGAAGCGTTCACGGAGCCGCGCGTAGAGCGAGCGGTCTCCGGCGAGGAGCCGTTCATCGAGCAGGCTGACGGTGAGTTCGAAATTGCCCTCGATCACGGAGCAGCATTCCTCGACGGTCCGGACGGAATGGGAAGCGCGGAGACCCGAGTCCCAGAGCAACCGGAGGAACTCGCTCAAGGAAGCCTTGACCGCGGGCGTGTCGATCGTCCGCCGCACGAGCAGAAGCAAATCGACGTCGGAGTGCGGGTAAAGCTCGCGGCGGCCGTAGCCGCCAACGGCCAGAAGCGTAAAGCCGGATTCCGCCACGGCGCCGAGGCTCGACGCCCATGCGGAGCTGACGATTGAATCGATCGCCGATGTGCGCGCAGAGAGGACGGGCTCGGCTCGCCCGTCCTCCATGAAGCGGCGCCTGAGCTGCTCGAGCTCGTCCTTACAGCGCTGCTTCGCCGTGGTCGTCATTGCGAATTCGGACGGCGTTTTCCACCGGGAAGATGAAGATCTTGCCGTCGCCGATCTTGCCGCTCCGGGCGCTCTTGGCGATGGTCGAGACCAGTTCGTCGACGCGCGCGTCGGGCACGACAAGCTCCAGCTTGACCTTCGGGAGAAGGTCGACCTGATACTCCTGGCCTCGATAGACCTCCTTGTGCCCTTTCTGCCGGCCGTGGCCGCGGACGTCGGTAATGGTCATGCCGTCGATGCCGATGCTCTTGATCGCCTCCTTCACCTCCTCGAGCTTGAAGGGTTGAATGATGGCTTCGATTTTCTTCATGAGATTCCCCTAACCTAGGCCTCCAGATTGTAGCCTTCCTCGCCGTGCATGGAGAGGTCGAGCCCTTCAGTTTCATGATCGCTGGAAACGCGCAGGCCCAAGGCCATGTCGGCGATCTTGAGGCAGACATAACTGCCCACGATTCCCAGCGCGATCGCGATGCCGGCGCCGATCGCCTGGTTGGCGATCTGTGCCGCATTCCCATCCACCAATCCCAGCGGCATGGGATTGCCGTTGCCGTCCTTTAGAGCGTTATTCACCGCGTTGGTGGCGAAGACGCCGGTGAGGATGGCGCCGAGCGTTCCGCCGGCCCCATGGACGCCGAAGGCGTCGAGAGAATCGTCGTATCCGAATCTGTTCTTGACACCGGTCACCATGAGGTAGCAGAAGACGCCGGCGAGGAAGCCGATGATGAGCGCCGGCATCGGCTTGACGAAACCGCTTGCCGGAGTGATCGCCACCAGACCGGCGACGCACCCCGAGATGCCGCCGAGGATCGAGGGCTTGCCGGAGCGGAGCCATTCGGCTAGCAGCCACCCGCAGGTGGCGGCGGCGGCGCCGAAGTGGGTGGCGACGAAGGCTGAAGAGGCCAGGCCGCCGGCGCCGAGAGCGCTGCCGGCGTTGAAGCCGAACCAGCCAAACCAGAGCAGGCATGCGCCCGTGAAGCTGAACACGAGGTTATGCGGCCGCATCGGCTCGGCGCCGTATCCCTGCCGCGGCTTCAGATAAAGAGCCGCCACCAGCGCGGAGACGCCGCTGGTGATGTGGACGACCGTTCCGCCGGCGAAATCGAAGCAAGGGATCTTGCCGCCGAGAAACGCGTTGAGCAGCCCGCCCTTGCCCCACACCATGTGCGCCATCGGGAAGTACACGATGAACAGCCACAACGTCGTGTAGAGCAGCATCGCGCTGAACTTGATCCGCTCGGCGTATGCGCCCGAGATCAGCGCGGGGGTAATGATGGCGAACATCAACTGAAACGCCATGAACGTTAACTGCGGGATCGTCGCCGCGTAGTCGGCGTTGGGCTCGGTTCCGACTCCGTTCAGGAAAAGGTATTGTGTGCCGCCGATGAACGCATTCCCTTCCCCGAAAGAAAGGCTGTAGCCCGCGACGGCCCAGATCACTGTGGCCAGCGCCATCAGAACGAAGCTGTGCATCAGCGTCCCAAGAACGTTCTTGCGGCGGACCAATCCGCCATAAAACAGCGCGAGGCCAGGACCGGTCATCAACAGGACAAGAGCGCAACTGGCGAGCATCCAGGCGTTGTCGCCGGAGGTCTGCGCCGCCGCAACGGCGCTCTTGAGGGATTCAATCTCCTTCGCCAGCGCGTCGGGCGCCGGCTGTGCCATGGCCAGGGGCAGACAGGTTAAGGCCAGAAACAACTTCTTTACCACTCGGCAATGATCTCCTCTACAGGCGTTGGGTCCTCTCAAGGGGAGGAGTAGAATCCAGGGGAACCTGACGGGGGCTCACGGATCGGCGCCGGCCTTGCGGCCGGCAGCGCGCCAGACGAGGGCGGCGCAAAGCGAGGCGGTCTCGCTGTTTGGTTTCTCATCGTACAACGCGGGGAGATGGGTGACTAACAGATAAATGTTTTGGGCGCGAACAAAAAAACTTATCAGACTGCCGAAGGATGGTTCCGCACGCTGGGAGCGGGTTATCCTATTGAAACGACATGACGACGCCGCTAGCCTTTTTTGTCGGATCGGGCGCCGATCAACTCGCCCTGCAGATGCTGCTTGTCTTTGGAGCCGCGAAACTGCTGGCCGAACTCGCCGAGCGCGTGAAGATGCCCGGCATCGTCGGGGGCCTGTTGTCGGGCATCCTGCTGGGCCCGAGCGCGCTGAACTGGATCGCATACAACGACCTGCTCCACGCGCTTTCCGAACTCGGCGTGATGTTCCTGTTGTTCCAGGTGGGACTCGAGGTAAAGGTCACCGAACTGCTGCGCGTGGGCAAGACGGCGCTGCTGGTGGCGATCTCGGGCGTTGTGATCCCCTTCGTGATGGGATATGCCATCTA
>CAYWST010000079.1:0-17138 GCA_964461075.1 uncultured Solibacteraceae bacterium
GTTGAAGGAGCCGTTCCGAGCGCCGGCGGCGGCGCGGGCGTCCAGATGAAACTGGTCTGGGATGGAGCGTGTTTGAACGTCGACGCGGCCCGCGAGGCCGTCGCTTTCGAATTCCGCGGTGGGATTCCGGATGATGCGCACGCTCTCCACGGTCGACGACGGAATGCGATTCAGTTGCAGTTCGCGTTTCTCGCCGCCGTCGGGAATCGTGATTCCATCGATCTGCGTCCGGCTGTACTCTTTATCCATCCCCCGAAGCCGTACGTCTTTGTCGCCGCCGGGAGGCCCTGTCATGAACACGCCGGGCATGCGCGCAACGACGTCGCTCAGGCGGCGGTTGTTGCGCGTGGCGATATCGGCGCGTGTTAATCCGGTCTGAAACACCGATTCATCGAGACGCATTTGATCAAACGTCCCGCCGTTCACCTCGATCGTCTGGACGACTGGCGCGGGCTCGAGCCGGAAGACCTCCACCGAACCCGTATGCGCCAGCCCAGCAAGCGGAGTGAAGCCTGCCGCCTCGACGACTAGCAGGTAGGAGCCCGGTGCGGTCCGTGGAAACTCGAACAGGCCGTCATTGTTGGTTCTTGTGGTTCTTTCGGAAGACGTCTGCAATTTGACTTTTGCATCGGGGATCGCCGATCCGGAGCCATCGATCACCCGCCCGCGAAGGCTCGAATCCTCCGCGCGCGCTCCCGACACCGCCATGACGGACAGGAACGCGATCACGCCGGTTCTCCGCAGCAGTGCGCCCGGCCGGATTCTCATGATTGAGATTCTTGCAACTCTTTTCCCCAGCACGCGGTTCCACCACATGAGGAACCCTGTCAGAAAGAGAAGCCCCGGCGCCATGCCGGCGGCCAGCCAAAACGACCGGACTGCCACGCTTCCCCAGCCAGGCGACATGCAGCGCGCCATGTGGATCTGGCCCATCGCGGCCAGCGCCTTGTTGCCGAAGGAGAGATCTTCGAACCGTTGTATCTGCAAGACACTTGCGGAAGTGGGATCCAGCAGAACCTTGTTATTGCCGTCCTGCCTTCCATCGAAGGCCGTCTTGAGACGGACTTCGACCGGTTCGTCAGGTTTGCGCGGAAATTTGATGAAGCCTACGCGCGCTCCGGGCATCGCCGACTGGGCCGCCGCAAGCAAGGCTTCGATGGAAACGGCTTCGCCCGGTCTCTGACGCTTCAACTTCGGCCTGGGTGGCGGTTTCTCGCTGATGGTAGCGAAGCGGACCATCTCTTCAACCACGTGAGGGAAGGCGAACTGAACGGCGGTCAATGAGAAGAACGCGAGCAGGGCCGCGGACCAGAAGCCCGTGACTCCATGCAGATCCCAATTGAAGCGCTTCCAGCCCTTCGCCGGGCTGATCACCATCCTCTTCCGCCATAGCGCCGGTCCCGGCCACCAGATCATCACGCCCGTCAGGCAAATCGCCGCCATCAGGATTCCCATGACACCATTGACAATCCGGCCTCCTCGTCCCGCGAGCAGGTTGTGATGAAGTTCGCGCAGCCAGTGCCACACGCCCGAGCGCCGGTCGATGATCTTCAGGACATCGCCAGTCGACGGATTCACCCGGAGAAGCAGGTCGCCGCCAGCGGTCCTTGCTCCGGCGATGGACTGAAGATGAAAGACGGTTGCATTTCCATGCACATCGAACCTGACGTCCTGCAGATGAAACGCCTCCCGTCCGTGCATTACCCGGGCGGCAAGCGCGTCCACCGGCAACCTCCCGGGCACGGGCCCATCGGCCCACAGCGGCCCCAACTCCAACTCCGGTGAATACACGAGGGCAGCGCCTGATAGCCCCAGGACCACCAGGACCAGACCAGATGTGATCCCGGTCCACAGATGAACTTGAAACAGCCATTGCCTCAGGCGCGAAGAGCGAGGCGAGAGGATGAAGTCCATATGAAGGATCTCAGTGTACAAGAGCTGCAAATCACTTGCAAGAGACTTGCCGGCAGCCGGCTTCCCATCCTGCCTGGAACAAGGCCGGAGCTGCGCTGGGCGTCACCTTCAGAAATGAGGCATAATGTTTCATAGGCGGGTTTGAACCATGTTGTTTTTCGAGTCGCCGCGATGTGCGCGGCGCCGCAACGAGCGATCCAACAACATCGTTTGAATGGTTACGCGATTCACACGCCTGGGATCGCTTGAGATTGAATTCACTGGGAACATCGCAAAGTCATGCCTGCAAGAAAGACGATAAAGAAAACTGAAATGCCCGAAACCGCCGCGAAGGCGGCTTCGGAAACAGTCAACAAGCCAGCGAAGAAACGCCCGGCGGCGAAGTCGCCGGCGGCTACCCACAAGAGCGCCACGCCCCGGATCACTCGGCCGCGGTCAAAGAAGCCTGCAGAGGCGAAGCCGGCTTTCGACGCCTCGCTCCACCATGACGAGATTGCGCGTGAAGCCTACCGTCTCTGGGAAGCCCGTGGATACGTGCACGGAAACGAAGCCGAAGACTGGTTTCGCGCCGTGGAAGTGGTGCGCGCACGATACGAGTAGTCCCGGCGTACCCCGTGAGGGTGATAGAACGGTCGCATGGACCGTCGTCATTTCCTGCGAACCGTTGCCGCCTCGGCTGCGGCCCCATTGGCCTCAGCGCCATCTCTTCCGAACATCGTGCTCATCTACGCCGACGATGTCGGCTACGGAGATCTGAGCTGCTATGGCGCGAGGCGCCTGAAGACCCCCAACCTGGACAAACTGGCCGCCCGGGGCGTTCGTTTCACTGACGCACATTGCTCGTCGGCCACATGCACGCCTTCGCGCTACGCACTGCTGACGGGCGAATACCCCTGGCGCCGGCCCGGCACATCGGTGCTTCCGGGCAACGCCAACCTGATCATCGATCCTCTGCGTCCGACGATGCCGGCGATGCTTCGGCAGGCGGGTTACCGGACTGGCGTCGTGGGCAAGTGGCATCTGGGCCTTGGGCGCGGCGAGGTGAACTGGAACGGCCTCATCTCGCCCGGCGCCGCGGAGGTCGGCTTCGACGAGTCCTTCCTGATCCCGGCCACGGGAGACAGGACTCCTTGCGTCTACGTTGAGAACGGGCGCGTCGTCGGACTGGATCCAAGCGATCCGATCACGGTCGGCTACAGCCAGAAAGTCGGCAATGAACCGACCGGCCGCGAGAATCCGGAGCTTCTCAAGCTGAAGCCCAGCCACGGCCACGATCAGACCATCGTGAACGGCATCAGCCGTATCGGATACATGACCGGCGGCAAGTCGGCTCGATGGGTGGACGAAGATATGGCCGACGTCCTCACGAAGAAAGGCGTCTCGTTCATCGAACGGAACGCCGGCAAGCCCTTCTTCCTCTATTTCGCAACCCACGACATCCACGTTCCGCGAGCGCCGCATCAGCGGTTCACCGGCAAGAGCGGATGCGGCATCCGATGCGACACCATGCAGGAACTCGACTGGTGCGCCGGCGAACTGCTGAAGGCTCTGGATCGCACGGGGGCGGCAAAGAACACCCTGGTTGTTTTCTCCTCCGACAATGGGCCGGTAATAGACGACGGCTATCAGGACCGCGCGGTGGAAGACCTGAACGGCCACGTGCCGGCGGGCGGATGGCGTGGAGGCAAGTACAGCCTCTATGAAGGCGGCACGCGCGTTCCGTTCATCGCCAGTTGGCCGGGCCGGATCAAGCCCGGCGTCTCGAACGCATTAGTCAGCCAGATTGATCTTTTCTCCAGCTTCGCTTCGCTGACCGGGCAGAAGATGAGCGAAGACGCCGCGCCCGATAGCTTCGATGTCTCCGCGGCGCTGCTCGGTAAAGATCCGAAGGGGCGGGAATGGCTCATTGAGCAAGGCCAGTCGGGAATCGCCCTTCGCAAAGGGCAGTGGAAGTATATGCCGGCGGCGCCGGGTCTCAAGGCCGCTACCGGCCCCATCGCCTTCAACCGCGGCTCCCGGGCCACCGCAGCGCCCGAGGAACTCTACGATCTCTCATCCGATCCCGGCGAATCGCGTAATTTGGCTTCCGAGAAGCCCGACGTGGCGCGCGCAATGGCGGAAGCGCTGGCGCAGGCAAGGAACTCGCCCAAAACGCGGGTTTGAAGGAACACTGACGCCGCATCAGTGTCCAAAACAGCAGAGATCGCCACCTGCCGGCAGAAGCGGTCGCTAGGACTCCCGCGAGGAGGTTGCGGCGATGTTTGAGCAGAGCTTCATCCGGCCGCAGTCGCGCGCCCGCACGGGCTGGACTGTGCTGGTTTCCACGTCGATTCAGATCGTCATGTTGGGGGCGGCCATTCTTGCGCCGCTGTTGAGTCCGGACCTTTTGCCTCGGCTGATCGCCGATTCGATCCTGCTGGCGCCGCCCAGCCCCCCGCCAGGGCGCGCGCCGTTGCCGGGGCGGGCGGCGCAGCCACGCGCGTTGGCGCGTCGCAGCGCGCCGGACGGCTTCTATCAACCCGCGGCAGTGCCTGAAAGAGTCCTGCAGATGATTGACGAACCCGCCGAAGGAGGCCCTGTTTCGGCGCAAGAAGGAGTGCTTGGCGGCTTGCTCGCGCCTGGATCGGGCTCATCCGTGCTCTCGAGCATCATTCAGGCTGCCAATACGCAGGCGCCTCCTCCGCAGCCCGAAGCCGAGCCGCCCAAGGCGAAGCCCGAGGCGGCGCGGCGCATCGTCCTTCCGAGCCAGCTCGAGCCGGGAATGGTGCTCGAAAAAGTACAGCCCGTTTACCCCTCGATGGCGATTCAACTGCGTCTCCAGGGAGTCGTGCTGCTGCGGACGATCGTCGGGGTCGATGGCAGAATCAAGGAATTGGTGGTAGAGTCCGGCCATCCACTTCTTGTCCCCGCGGCCGTGGCCGCGGTGCGGCAGTGGAGGTATCGGCCTACCATTCTGAACGGCAAACCTGTCGAAGTCGTTGCACCGGTTTGGGTCCACTTCACTCTGGCCCGGTAACGGCGGCGCGTTCACCCGCTCCCTGCGTCGTCTCCCGGGCGCGGGAGCCGACAGCAGCAAATGGCCGCGCTGCTGCATCTGCTCGTTCTCATGGGCGCTGTTCCTGTGGAACCGGACACAACATCCGCCGCGGCTCGAAAGGAAGTCGAGCGATTTCAGGCTGCCTTCTGCAAGTCCAACGCGCTCGAACAGGTGCGCGGCGGCGGGGTGGTCGAAGGCGAACGGGCCAAGACCGTGTTCGCTCACCCAATTTGGGTCACCCCGCAAGAATGTGGTCTCAGCCCGCAGCCGGCCAGCGCGGACGCCTCTTCTCCTCAATCGCAGCAGCGCCTTCCGCCGCCTCAGCGGATCGCATGTTGGCCAGAAACTCCGCCGAAGCATCAACCGGCGACCGGCTCCACTCAATCGCCCGCCTCACTACGCGCGGAGGTGCGCTGGCAAGCAACGTGGCCGTGGCGAACGCCCGATCTTCGAGTTCCGAAGGCTGAGTAAGCTCGTGGATGAGGCCCCAGGCAAGCGCATCGGCGGCGGTGAAGACCCGGCCGGTGAGACTCAGTTCAAGAGCGCGCCTGCGGCCCAACACGCGCTCGATTGAATCCCAGGAGAGGAAAGGCCATTGCCCGCTTCTGATCTCTATTAACCCAAATGAGGTTCCCTGCGCGGCAAGCGCTACATGGGCGTTCGCCACAAGCGCCATCCCGGCTCCAATCGCCGCGCCCTGAACCGCGACCACAAGTGGCTTCGACGCGTGCAGTCCAAACCGGAGGATCGTTTCGAGCGATTCAACATCCTCGGCTGTTGAAGAAATCCACACCCCGCCTGGTTCCAATCCGCAGCAGAATGCCGGTCCTTCCCCGTCCAGGAGGATTGCGTTCACTGCCGGGTCGCGGTCCGCTTGAAGCAGGCGATCGGCGAGGGCGCGGACCAGCCTCGGATCGAGCACGTTCCTGATCTCGGGACGCCGTAACGTGATGTGCGCCACCGCGTTTTCGAGTTGAAAGCTGATCGGGTTCATGAAGATATGAATCTCCTCACCGGTTTTTACTCAAAATGAAACACTGTTGCGGTTTACAGACCCGGACGGCTTCCGATTTCCTGAATCCAATCGCATTCCCTCCGAGTCCTGTTAGGTAAGCAGTCGTCCCACCTTCAGGATCTTCGACAGCTTGCACCGCCTCTCCACGTAAATGAGACGAGGTAAGGGTGCGTTCGGAATGGGCAGTCAAGGAGAATGAGAAGTGAAAGAGAAGGGTGTAGTCAAGTGGTTTAACGCCGCGAAGGGCTATGGCTTCATTCAGCGGCATACGGGGGAGGATGTGTTCGTGCACTACACGGCCATCCAGATGAACGGATACCGCACGCTCGACCAAGGTGTGGAAGTGGAGTTTGAATGCAAAGCCGGCCCCAAGGGCTTGCTTGCGGAGAACGTCACGCTCCCGAACTGACAGCAGTAAGAATCGATCTTTCGATGCCGCTTCCCGGATTCCGGGTGGCGGCATTGCGCTTTTCAGGCCTCTCCCGGCGTGCTGAGATGGAACGATATGAAACGTCGAACCGTATTGATGGCGGGCATGGCCGGTATCGCACCCGGCGGGGAAGGCAAGCGGGCGAGAGACTACGGCGTCGTCACCGGGCGCATGGCGCCCGGACCGTTGAACTCGATTACCGATGTCTCCGGGGTGCGCGTAGGTCACAGCACCATTGTGCGGCCTCCGGGGGTGCGAACGGGAGTGACCGCGGTGCTGCCTCATGGTGGAAACCTTTACGGCGAGAAGGTGGAAGGCGCGGTCTTCACCGGTAACGGCTTTGGGAAACTGATGGGCTCGACGCAGGTGAACGAACTCGGCGAGATCGAAACGCCTATTCTGCTGACCTCGACGTTGAATGTGCCGCGGGTGGCGGATGCGCTGCTCGACTGGATGCTGGCCTTGAAGGGCAATGAGGATGTTCGCAGCATCAACCCGCTGGTCGCAGAGACCAACGATGGCTGGTTGAACGACATCCGCGGCCGTCACGTGGGGCGCGATGAGGTCTTCGCGGCGCTGCGAGAAGCCCGCGCGGGCGTGGTGGCGGAGGGCGCGGTGGGCGCCGGCGCCGGAACCATCGCGTTTGGATACAAAGGCGGCATCGGGACCTCGTCGCGTCTTGCAGCAGGCCGATGGACCGTCGGCGTGCTCGTCCAAAGCAACTATGGCGGGGACCTGATGATAGCGGGCGTCCCCATCGGCAGGCTGCTGCGGGGCGCGAGACAAGGCGGCGCGGACGGCAGTGTGATCGCCGTCGTCGCGACCGACGCTCCCGTTGATTCGCGCAACTTGAGACGTATGGCCGCGAGGTTCATGATGGGCTTGGGCAGGACGGGCGCAGCGGGCTCCAACGGGAGCGGCGATTACGCCGTCGCCTTCTCTACAACTACCCGCAACAGCAAGCCGCGCGTGAGCAACGACGAAATGAGCCCGCTCTTCGAGGCGGTGATCGAGGCGACCGAAGAAGCGGTCATTAACTCGCTATTCGCCGCGGAGACGGTGGAGTCCAGCGGAAGGCGTGTTGAGGCCCTACCGGTGGAGAAGGTCGTTGACATTCTCCGCCGCCGGCAGGCGATCCGGTAACTACGCCGGCGGCGCGCCGAGCGGCTGCCCGGTCGACGGCCGGACTGGCTTATTCAGCGGAGCGCCGGGGAACTCCTTGATCGGCTCCTTCAGGTTGCCCGGCAGAACCTCACGGCGTGTCGACAAGTCGAACAAAGTCCAGATCAGGAACACGGCGAGGAACAGAAGTCCGCCGACGAAGATGATCGAGTTGAACTTGTCATAGCGCAGTTGCATAAAGAACAGCGCGACGAGAGACGCTTTGACGGTTGCGATGGCGATGGCGACAACGGTATTCCACGGACCAAAGTCAAGGTAGGCGGCGCCGACCGTCACGACCGTCATGAACAGGAGCGCGACAAGAACCATCGCGTAGGTCTTCGGACCGGTAATCGGATGCTCGTGGGCGTGATCAACGGTGTGGGACATGGTTCGGATTCGCTCCTCTCAACTCACCAGGTACATCAGGGGGAAGAGGTAGATCCAGATGAGATCCACCAGGTGCCAGTACAGCCCGGTAATCTCCACCGGACTGAAATAGGACGAAGAGAAGTGGCCTTTGTACGCGCGCCGCAGCAGCATCAGAATGGCGGCCATGCCGATGACCACGTGGATGCCGTGCAGGCCGGTCATCATGAAATAGAAGCTGAAGAAGAGGAATTGGCCGGGTACGGTGTCGCCCATGTGCGAGTAGAAGCGGCCGGGCAGAAGCCCCTCGTGGAACTTGTGGGCGTACTCGAAGTACTTGATGACGAGGAAGACGCCGGCCAGCCCGAAAGTGAGCCACAACGAGGTGATCAACGTTTTGACGCGGGAGGTCTGCGCCGCCCAGACCGCCAGCACCATCGTGAAGCTCGACACCAGAAGCACGATCGTGTTCACCGAACCGAGAATCCGGTCCAGGTGGTGATGGGCGGCCTGAAAAGCGGCCGGGTGCTTGGCGTGCATAATGCCATAGCCGACGAACAGGCCGCCGAACATGAGCACTTCCGTGACAAGGAAGAGCCACATGCCGATCTTCGCCGCATCAAACTGCTGCGACATGTCGCGGAAGTGATGCTGCAGGTGCGGCGAATGGCCGTGCGCTTCAGGCTCGTGAGTGTTGGAAAGGGTGGCTTGAGACATCTTCAGTCATCCGTTCAGTGGTGCGAATGTTCCGCTGCGCCGACTGGAGCGGGCTCGGGGCGATAGTCGTAGGGGCCGTGCCTGACAACCGGCTGGCCGATGAAGTTGTGGGTGGTGGGGGGCGAACTGGTCTCCCACTCCAGCGTCCTTCCGCCCCAGGGGTTGTCCACAGCGCCCTTCTTGTTGCGGAAAGAAGCCAGCAGGTTGGCCAGCGCGAGGAACAGCCCGGCAGCGAGAATCCAGCTTCCAACGGTGGAAACGATGTGCAGCGTCTGGAACTGTTCCAGGTAGTTGTAATAGCGGCGAGGCATGCCCCGGCTTCCAAGAAGGAACTGGGGCAGGAACGTTGCGTTGAAGCCGATGAAGATGAGGGCCGCTCCCGCCTTGGCCATGGTCTCGTTATAAAACCGTCCAAACATCTTCGGCCACCAGTAATGAATCCCCGCGATGAGCGCGAGCAGATTCGAACCGGCCATCACGTAGTGGAAGTGGGCGACGACGAAATAGGTGTCGTGAAGATGGACGTCGGTGGAGAGCGCTGCAAGAAACAGGCCGGTCAGCCCGCCGATGGTGAAAATCAGCAGGAAATTGATGGCGTAGATCATCGGGGCGCCGAGCGTGATGGAACCGCGCCACATCGTGGCGATCCAATTGAACACCTTGATCGCCGAAGGAATGGCGATGAAGAAGGTCAGGAAGCTGAAGATCGCGCCGGCGAACAGGCTCATGCCGGCGACGAACATGTGGTGCGCCCACACCAGGAATCCGAGAAGCGCGATCGCCACCGAGGAAAAAGCGATGGCCTTGTAGCCGAAAATCGTCTTCTTCGAGAAGGTGGGAATCACTTCCGAGATCACCGCCATCGCCGGCAGGATCATGATATAGACGGCCGGGTGCGAGTAGAACCAGAAGAAGTGCTGGAACAGCACCGGGTCGCCGCCCAGCGCAGGATCGAAGATGCCGACGCTCAGCACACGCTCCATCACGATGAGCAGGAGCGTGATGGCGAGAACCGGCGTGGCCAGGATCTGAATCAGCGCGGTGGCGTACATTCCCCAGCAGAAGAGGGGCACTTCGAACCAGCCCATGCCGGGCGCGCGGAGCTTATGGACCGTGGCGATGAAGTTGACGCCCGTCAGGATCGAGCTGAACCCGAGCACGAATGCGGCCAAAACGATGAGCGTCACGCCCCCGCCAGTGGTTGTCGAGTAGGGCGTGTAAAATGTCCAGCCCGTGTCGGCGCCGCCGATGGCGAGCGTGGCGACGGCCATCGCCGAGCCGGTCCAGTAGAGGTACAAACTGGCCAGGTTCAAACGAGGAAAAGCGACGTCTTTGGCGCCCAGCAGCAGCGGCAGCGCAAAGTTCCCCAGCGATCCTGGAATGGCGGGGATGATGACCAGGAAGGTCATGATCGCGCCGTGCAAAGTGAATAACTGGTTGTAGAGCTCAGCCGAAACGATTGTCGTTTTGGGAGTGAGCAGTTCGAGCCGGATGAGCAGCGCGAAGAGCCCGCCGATAATCATGAAAGTCACGACTGACCACATGTACATCAGACCGATGCGCTTGTGGTCGACGGTGGTCAGCCAGCTTTTCAAGCCGGGCGGATCGACAAGGTAATCGCCGTGGGTGGCGTGGGTCATTGCTTCAGTGGCCATGATTTTCTTTGCTCCGGGCTACTGCTGTGTTTTCAGAAACTCGATTATTCCCAGGATTTCGCGCTCGCGCAGGAGGCCCTGGAATGTGGGCATGATGGGCTCGAAGCCCGAAACGACGACGGCCTGCGGCATCAGGATCGACTGGCGAATATAGTCGGCGTTGACCTCATACTCTTTGCCGTCGGTTCCCTTTTCCTTCTTGCCCCAGATCCCTTTGAAGGTCGGGCCCTGGCCGCGTGAGCCGTCGAGCGAGTGACATGTCGCGCAGCCCTTGTTCTCGTAGACGAGCTTACCCAATTCGGCGAGCGGCATCTTACGAACCTGCTCGTCGCCCTCGCGGAGGAAGGTCTCGTACTGCTCCGGAGTATCGACGAAGATGCGGGCGAGCATGTCGGAGTGGCCCTTGCCGCAGTACTCGGTGCAGAAAACCTGCTCAACGCCGGGGCGGCTGGCGGTGAACCACAACTCGGTGTAGCGGCCCGGAATCACGTCGCGCTTCAGGCGGAAGGCCGGCACATAGAAGCTGTGGATGACGTCTTCGGAGTGCATAACAAGCTTTACCGGCTTGTTCACAGGCACGTGCAGGTCGTTGAGCGTGCGGGTGCCGTCCGGGTATTCGAACTGCCAAACCCACTTCTTGCCGGTCACGACGATCTCGAGAGCGTCGTTGGGAGCGACCCACGCCTTGACGTAGCCGGCGAAGCCCCAAAAAAAGATGCCCATCACCACAATGAGCGGAATGATGCTCCAGATGAGTTCGAGCCGCGTGTCATGCGTGATGTGCGGCGTCACTTCCTTGTCGGAACGGCGGCGCCACTTCCGTACGGCGTACCAGATGAGGCCGCCGTTGAAGAAAAAGAAGAAGATGGTCAGCAGCGTGATGAAGACGTAGAGGTTATCTACGCTCTGCGCGTGCGGAGAACCCTGAGGGCCGAGGAGCCATTCGCGGAACCAGTTCATTTCGCAGTCACCATTGAGTGGCCGGAACCGTATGTGTTGCGGTCGCGGCGCCAAAGTCGAAAGAGAATCCACCCGAAAACCAGCAGCATGAGAGCGCCGCCGCCGCGCATGATATTCCGCGCCAGCGGGACATAGGAGCGGGACTCGGGATCGTAATGGAAGCAGTAGAGCAGGAGCTTGTCCGTAATGCCGAACTTCTCTTGGGCGGCTTCAGTCAGGGCCAGACGCAGGTCGAGGCTCTTGAATTTCACGCCGTAGAGATAGCGGCTCACCATTCCCTCAGGAGTGAGAACGAAGATCGAAGCCGCATGCGCGTACTGGCCGATCTTCCTGTCGAACTTGTAGCGGAAGCCCACCTGTTCAGCGAGCTTGGCCACGTTCCCTTCGTGGTCGGTGAAGAAATGCCAGCCCGGCGCCTCGCGGTCGTAGGAAGCCAGGTAGGCGGCCTTCTTGTTCTTCGCCAGACCGAAGTTTTCTGTGGGGTCGATGCTGATGGTGAGAACCTCAAACTCCTTGCCAGGCGTCCACGGCATCTGGCGCAACACGTCGACCTGTCCGTTAAGGACAAGATTGCAGAGCATCGGGCAGGAGTAGTAGACAAGGTTCAAAATGACCGGCCGGCCCTTGGCGAAGTACTCGGCGAGTTTGTGCGGATATCCGTCCTCGGCGATGAAGGTGAGGCTGAGGTCGATCTTCTGCCCGAGCTTCTCGTCGATTCCGACTCCGGACAGTTCGGGTGGGGTCATATCGGCGGCCGGGCCGCCGGAGCCCTCGAAGCCGGGGCGTTGAGCGGAGGCGGCGGCCGCCAGAATTGCCAGGAGAAGGATCGAGCGCATCATAAAAAGGTCTACTTACTTGATGCAGCGGGAGGCGCGGGAGTGACTGAGTTTGCGGGGGCTGCTCCAGGCGCGCCCGCCGAGGGAGGCGCGGCCGGCGGGGCGGCGGCGCCCCCGGGACCCTCCGGCTTCACCGGATAGCTCTTCGTGTTGTAAAGGACAGTCCCCTTTGAGAATTCGTCAGCGATCAACTCCATCGCACGGTCGACCGGGATGCGGATCACCCCCTTCTCCTTGTCGATATAGGCGTACTTGTACAACTGGTCGGCTTCGCGGGCATGGATGGCTTCCAATTCCTTGCTGGGGGCGCCGGAATACTGCTCCGCGTCGATGCGTTCGTAGGTCACAACATAAAGCCAGTAAATGCCCAGGATCATGCCGACGAGGACGACGATTGTGATCCCGCTGATGATGGCGATGAGGCCCGAGCGCGGTTCGTGGCGATCGTAATCCACTTCCGGCGCGCTGTTCGGCTGGAGTTGAGGGTTTGTTTCCGTCATGTCGATCTCCCTCCTGTCAGGCATTGTGGAACGCGAGGCACTGTTTCAAGCGCGGGTCGCCAACCGGTATCAGCGGCCGCTCGCGGAAGCCCCACCAGAAGACAAGCGCGGCCGTCGAACCGATAGCCGCCAGCGCGGCGAGCGTGATCCAGTGGAAGCCGAAGCCGTCCTTGTAGAAGACAGGCATCGCCTGCCAATACAGATCGGTGAAGTGCATCAGCAGCATCCAGCCGGCGAAAAATCCCAGCGCCGTGCGGTTTCGCTTCACGGCGCGCGGCATCAGGCTGAAAAACGGGAAGACGAAATGCCCGATTGCGAGAAACGCGGCGACGAACTTCCAGGAACCGTGAGTGCGGTGCATGAACCAGAAGGTCTCTTCGGGCAGGTTGCCGTACCAGATCAGCATGTACTGCGAAAAGGATGTATAGGCCCAGAACACGGTGAGCGCGAAAAGCCATTTACCCAGGTCGTGGTAGTGCTCCTCGTTGATGGAATGGACCAGATATCCTGAAGACCGCAGCCAGAGACAGACGACGATCAGGACGGCCATAAAGCTCAACGCTCCGCCGGCGAGGAAAATGACGCCGAACATGGTGGAGAACCAGTGCGGATCGAGCGACATGATCCAGTCGTAGGAAAGCAGCGAACCGCCGAGGAACAGCACGATCACCCCAGGAGCGCTCCACCGCTCGGCGATGGCGGTATACCGGAGATCGCCTGAGGCGTCCTGCGCCCGCGAGTTCTTGTAGAGCCGCCAGGCGAACAAGCTGAGCAGCCCGAGAACAAGGAATCCGCGGATCATGAACCACTGCGGGTTCAGGTAGGAAAGCTTCTGCGAGAGGATGGGGTCCTTGGCGGCGCTTTCGTGAGACCACTCGAACAGTTCGTGAATGCCGAGCGCGATGGGGACGAAAAGAATCACGAAGAGGGGGAGCGTCTTCATGATGTTTTCCATCAGGCGGCGAACGGTCACGCTCCAGGCGCTGCCGGTGAGGTGCTGCACCATGACGTAGAAAGTGGCGCCGATCGCGGTGGAGGCGAAGAAGAGGAAGGCGACAAGGTAGGAGCTGAAGAAGCTCTTGTGGTCGACGAAGTAACCGGCGATGGTGGCGATCCACCCGGCCAACGCCACAAAGACGATGCCGTTGCGGACACGGGTCCACGTTTCAACCGGCAGGTAATAGCTTTCGGTGGGATGCGAATGATCGTGAGCCATGGGTTACCTCACCTTCGACTGCAGGTCGGCCGGGACATCGTTCATGTTGCCGCGCCATGAGCGCTGCAGAACACGAATGTAGGAGACGATGGCCCATCGATCCTTTTCTGGAATCTGGAAGCGATAGCCGGGCATGGTGCGGCGCCCGTTCGAGATGACGTGATAGAGCTCTCCGTCGACCATGTTGACGATGCGCTCGTCGTGCAGGTTGCCGGGCACCCAGACAGCCTTCGCCGGAACCACGCCTCGGCCCGAGCCGGTGCGGTCGTGGCACGGGGCACAGTAGACGTCGAAGCGATTCTGCCCTCGAAGGAGAGTCTCGCGGTTGAGCGGCTCCGGGTTGCGGGAGACGTAGGTATTGTCCGCGTTCACGCCAGTCGAATAGGGAAGGTCGGCCCGGTAGGACTCACGCGAAACCGCGCCTTCAACGGGGCGCCGGCTGGTGCGGCCGTCGGAGAAGTAGGTGCTGGAGGCTTGCGGCTTGAATTTGTCCTGCTTCTTCATGTCGAACCACACCCAGATGGGCGGCTGGCGCGACGGGAAGTTGGAACAGCCCGTGAGCGTGATGGCAGCCAGAAGCAGCGGCAGTGTGGACTTCATTCTCATGCGTCTTTCCTCAGGCCTCCACCAGTTCCGAGTGCCGGCTGCCGCAGGAGTCGAGCAGGCGGACGACCTCGTCGGCGTTGAACTTGGGGTCTTGGGATTCCACCGCGAGCAGGAAGCGGTCGTTGGTGGCTCCATGCGCGCGCGAGAAGTTGAAAAACGGGTGATAGAACTGGGGCAGCTTGTTCAGCGCGAACATGCCGAACACCGCTCCGAAGGCCGAGAGCAGCACGCTCAACTCGAACATGATGGGAACCGACGGCTCAACGGAGAAGAGCGGCTTGCCGGCAATCACCAGCGGATAATCGATTGCGCCGGTCCACCACTGCAGGAGAACCGCCAGCACGAGTCCCGTCAGCCCGCAGCAGATAACGATGCGCCCCAGCGGAGACCGCGCCCGCCCCAGCGCCTCGTCGATCCCGTGAATGGGAAAGGGCGTGTAGGCCTCCATGCGCGTGTAGCCCGCGGTCCGGGCCGTGCGAATCGCGCGCATCAGATCCTCGGGAGTATCGAAGTCGCCGATCACCCCATAGTGCTTCGGGCCTTCGGCCGGCTTGAGAAAGCCGGGCAGCGGCAGTTTATCGAGAAGAGTTCCGGCCATTAGTGGGCGGCTCCTTTCTCCTGATTGATCTGCTGGTGCAGCACGCCCTTCACCTCGCTGATCGCGATGGCCGGCAGGAAGCGGAGGAACAGCAGGAACAGCGTGAGAAACAGCCCCATGGTGCCGGCAAAAGTCCCGATGTCGACCCACGTCGGCTTGAAGTAGCCCCAGGAAGAGGGGAGGAAGTCGCGATGCAGCGAGGTCGCGATGATCACGAAGCGCTCAAACCACATGCCGATGTTGATGAAGATCGCCAGCACGAACATCACCGGGATCGAGGTGCGGAACTTTTTGAACCAGAAGAATTGCGGGGCGATCACGTTGCAGGTGATCATCGACCAGTAGGCCCACCAGTAAGGCCCGGTCATGCGGTTGATGAAAGCGAACCGCTCGTATGGGTTCGCGCTGTACCAGGCGATGAAGAACTCGGTGCCGTAGGCGAAACCCACCATCATGCCGGTGGCGAGCATGATCTTGCACATGTTTTCCAGGTGTTTGATGGTGATCAGGTTCTCGAGTTTGTAGAGCCAGCGCGCGGCCACCATCAGGTTGAGCACCATGGCGAAGCCGGAGAAGATGGCGCCGGCGACGAAATACGGAGGAAAGATGGTGGTGTGCCAGCCTGGCAGAACCGAGGTCGCGAAGTCGAAGCTGACGATGGAGTGGACGCTGAGCACAAGAGGCGTGGAGAGCCCGGCAAGAATCAGATAGGCGAGTTCGTAATGACGCCACTGGTCGGCGGAGCCGCGCCAGCCGAGGCTGAGGAGGCCGAAGATCGTCTTGCGAACGGGGTGGGTCGCGCGGTCGCGAAGCGTCGCAAGATCGGGAACAAGACCGACGAACCAGAACAGCGCCGAAACGGTGGCGTAGGTCGAGACCGCGAAAACGTCCCACATCAGCGGGCTGCGGAAGTTCTGCCACATGTGCAGGAACTCGTTGGGCATCGGGAAGAGCCAATAGACGGCGCGCCACGGCCGCCCGGTATGGAACAGCGGATAGATACCGGCGCAAGCGACGGCGAACAGCGTCATCGCCTCGGCGGCGCGGTTGATCGAGGTCCGCCATTTCTGCCGGAACAGGAAAAGAATGGCCGAGATCAGCGTGCCGGCGTGGCCGATGCCGATCCACCAGACGAAGTTGGTGATGTCCCAGCCCCACCCGACGGGTGAGTTGTTGCCCCAGACGCCGATCCCTTTGGCGACCAGGTAGACGAGGCAGAAGCCGAGCAGTCCGGCGAGCGGCAGCGCGACGCCCATGGCGTAGTACCACTGCTTGGGAGGCGCCTTCTCGGTGATGGCGCTCACCTGCTCGGTGATATCCGCGTAGGTGGCGCCGCCCGTGACGAGAGGCGGGTTCAGTTCGTATCGCTGGTCGAGTGCGAGATCAGCCATGGTGTTGTTCCAACTCCGGGTTGGGATTGCGCAACTTCGCGAGGTAGGTGGTGCGGGGCGCCGTGTTCAATTCGGCCAGCAGGGCGTAATCGCGCTGCTGCTTCTTCATTCGGGAGACGCGGCTCTCGGGGTCGTTGATGTCGCCGAAAACAATGGCGTCGGCCGGGCAGACCTGCTGGCAGGCGCTGACCACCTCGCCATCCTTCAACTTCCTTCGGTTGTCCGCCTTCGCTTCGATCTTCTTTTCCTGAATTCGTTGCACGCAGTAGTTGCACTTCTCCATCACGCCGCGCATGCGCACGGTGACATCAGGGTTGAAGACCATCTTGCGGACTTCGGGGATGTCATTGTTCCAGGCGAGGAAGTTGAAGCGGCGCACCTTGTAGGGGCAGTTGTTGGCGCAGTAGCGGGTGCCGACGCAGCGGTTGTACGCCATGTCGTTGAGCCCTTCCGGTGAATGAACCGTGGCGGCGACGGGGCAGACGCTCTCACAGGGCGCCTTCTCGCACTGCTGGCAGGCCATGGGTTGCATGACGGCCTGCGGATCTTCCTCGCTGCCGGTGAAGTAGCGGTCCATGCGGATCCAGTGCATCTCGCGGCCGCGCTCCACCTGATCCTTGCCGACCACCGGGATGTTGTTTTCAGCCTGGCATGCGACCAGACAGGCGTTGCACCCGGTGCAGGCGTTCAGATCGATCGCCATGCCCCACTGGTACCCCTTCGAGTAATCGAA
>CAYWST010000080.1:0-17090 GCA_964461075.1 uncultured Solibacteraceae bacterium
AATCGGGCCGTTGTCGGCGCCGCCGAACGCGTTTGCGACGTTGTCAATCGACTTGGCCCAAGTGTAGGCGGCGAGGAATCCCAGGCCGGAGGCGAATCGCTGTTCCAGCGACGCCTGCATCGAATGGTAATTCGACAGGCCGTCAAAGACGTTATAGGTGGCGCTGACGACACCCGGCGCAATGGAGTTCAATGGACGTCGCGGCGCGGGCGCGCCGGGGCCGGGGACCGGCTGGTTGTACTCGTAGGTTGTATCCAGCCGGCGGCCAAGGTTGCCGACATAGCCGATCTTGGCGACGAGATCGAATCCGAACTGCCGTTGGACCTGGAGATTGAACTGCTGGGCCAATCCCGACCTGAAATTCGGATCCACGGCCAGCATCCCGCCCGACGGGTTGTTCACCACAAAATTGAAGTCCAGATTTGGAATCGGCGGCAGGCCGTCGCTCACCCGCCTGGGATTCGCCACGAACTGGTTGATGTCGACGATGTTGATCGGGCCGAAGGGCAGCATGCGGTGCCGCCTCATATACACGCTCTCGCTGCCAGCAGGATTATAGAACCACCCGGCGCCGCCACGGATCACTGTCTTTGAGTTCGGGCTGTAGGCGAAGCCGAGCCGCGGCCCGAGGTTATTTTTGTCGGGGCGGATATCGTTCTGTTCGTTGGAATTGAAGCCCGCGATCATGATCTTGCCCGTGACCACGTTGAAATTGGCCATTTTGTTGTTGATCTCGCGGACCGTCGTGTCGATCTCGTATCGCAGACCGATGTTGAGGGTCAGCTTGCCCGATATCTTCCAGTCGTCCTGGATGTATCCGGCCCACTCCCAATAGCGCATGCCGGGGAGGAAGAGCGTGAAGTCCTGCTCGATGGTTCCGGCGACGCCCATCAGTAGCGCGGCCATCGCGTCGCCGGTGGCGCCGGTGTTGTTGGGATCGTCGGTAAAGGTGCGGGCAAAATTGAAGCGGCCATTGCCGCGGTTGGTCTGGTACTGGGTGACATGGCGCTTGCGGGCTTCGCCGCCGAAGCGGATGTTGTGCTTTCCATTGATCCAGGTCATGTTCACCGAGGGGTGAAAGGTGTCCTGCGTCCGGATGATGGGGAGCGACCTCGTTTGCCCGATCCCGGTATAGCCCGCCGGGCTGAAGATCGGGATGCCGTCGGAATTCGGACCCTGATTGGCGCCCTTCACGCCGAGTTTCTCGCCGAGCTGCGCGCCGGGCGCGGCGCCTTCCTGCCGGAAGTCGAGATCGAAGCGTGAATAACCGAATCTCGCCTCCATGAGCAGCGTTGGACGGATGCTGCGCACCCATGTGCCGCCCGTGTTGTAGGCCTTCAGCACGGAGTCGCCGGCGAAGGTGTCTTCATTGCCCAAGCCCACCGGCTGCGAAAGGCCGGGGATGCTGGCGCCGGGAAAGGTCGAAGGCTTCGCCGTCACCGTGTCCTGGCGCGAAAAGCGGAACGAAACCGAGTTGCGGTCGTTCACGTTCCAGTCGCCGCGGGCGTCGCCCTGATCCCAGTTCTGCGACTCCTTTGGAGTCGCCGTGTAGTTGTTGATCAAAGCCGAGGTCTGCGGCATGGGGTAAGCCTGAATGACGCGCGCCATGACGGAGTCGAACCGGTTGGCAGGAATGCGGCGGTTGGGGAAGGGATCGCGTGTAAACCCAGTCGGAGTTCCCGGCGCCGGGCGCAGACTAAACGGATCGTAGATGTCGCGGACAGCGGAAAAATCGCCCGTGCGTGTCGCCGCGGTCGCCACGCTGGTCACAAACAGCCGCTCCTGCCGTCTCCGGAAGCCTTCGTAATTGGTGAAGAAGAACAGCCTGTTCTTCACCACGGCTCCGCCAAAGCTGGCGCCGAACTGATTCTGCCGCCATGCGGGGATCTTCGACCCCGCCGGGGTGAAGAAGTTCTTCGCGTCCATTGCGTCGTTGCGGAGAAACTCGTAGGCCGAACCGTGCCAATCGTTGGTTCCGCTCTTGGTGACCACGTTCACGGTAGCGCCCGAGTTGCGCCCCTGATCGGCCGAGAAGAGATTGGTCTGAATCTTGAACTCCCGCACGTTCTCGACCGACGGGCGCAGAGTAATCGAGAGCGTCAGGCGGTCGTTGTTGTCGATGCCATCGATCAGGAAGTTGTTGGAACCCTCCCGGTTGCCGTTGGCGAACAGTTCGCTGCCGGGCCGCAAGTCATCGGGCCGCGTGCCGCTCATGATCGTCCCGCGGGCGCCGAAGCCCACTCCGCTGACGCCGGGGCTGAGGATCGCCAACTGAACGAAGTTGCGGCCGTTCAGGGGAAGATCCTCGATGGCCTTTGTCTCGATGATCTGTCCGATGGAGGAAGAGGTGGCTTCCAACATCGGCGGAGCGCCGGTCACAGTGAGTTTCTCGGTGACCTGGCCCACCTCGAGGGCGAAGTCAAGATTTGCGGTCTGGTTCACTTCAAGCCTGACGTTTTCCCGGACGACGCTGGAAAACCCCGGCTTGGTGACGGTGATGCGGTATTCGCCCGGCTGTAGGAAGGGCAGCGTATAGCGCCCGTCGTCGGTGGTGGTTGTCGTGCGTTCGACGCCGGTGGCGGTGTTCGACGCAGCAATTACCGCTGCCGGGACCGCAGCCCCGCTCTTATCGGTGACCGACCCGGTGACCTGCGATGTCGTTTGCGAGTATGCAGCCATGCCCAGAAGCAGGCATAAGGCTCCAGTGAACGTGGATGGTAGTTTGCCCATCGGATGGAGTCTCCCTCTGATGCCTGTCAGTATAGTTCATAAACCTGAAACTATGTGCTCCCTCCTCCAAGAAGGGGCTCAAATGGGGACTGTCCCCAGTCTGCTGGTAATCTGGAAGGGTTGACAGAATCGAAACGCCGGAGAGATGCACTCGCAGCGGGGTTCGCCGCGGAGCGAATCGCCGCCCTGCTGATCACTCATCTGCCGAACATCCGGTATCTCACAGGCTTCACGGGTTCGAACGCAGTGCTCCTGGTCTGGCCGGGCTCGGCCTGCCTGTTCACGGATCCCCGTTATGAGCTGCAGGCCGCCAGCCAGTGCGACTGCCCAGTCAGAATCATGAAGGGACCGCTGATCGCCGAGGCGGCGAATGAAATCCGAAAGCGAAAAACGCGCCGGCTTGGCATCGAGGGCGATCGGCTCACGTACCGGCAGGGCCTCGACCTTGCATCCGCCCTTGGAAAGCGCGTGGGGATCAAACCCGTCAGCGGGATGGTCGAAGCTCGCCGGGCGGTCAAGTCGGCGGCGGAACTGCGGGCGATCCGAAAATCCGTCGAACTGAACTCGCTGGCTTTGGAGAACGCTCTGAAGCACTTCCGCGCTGGCATGACCGAACGGCAGCTTGCGGGAAGGATTGCGTTTGAGATGCGGGAGTTGGGAGCGGAGGGCGAGTCGTTCCCGGCGATCGTGGCATCCGGCGCGCATTCGGCTCTGCCGCATGCCGAACCGCGGACGGCGCCGATCAAGGCCGGGAGATTCCTGCTCATTGACATGGGGGCCTCGCTGAACGGCTACGCGAGCGACATGACGAGAACATTCCACGTGGGCGAGCCCACCCGGAAGGCGCGTGAACTGTATTGCGCGGTGCTCGAAGCCCAATTGGCCGCCATCGACGCCGTCCATCCGGGGGCTCTTGCCGCCGATGTGGATGCCGCCGCCCGAAACGTCCTTCGCCGTCAGGGCCTTGCGGGGTACTTCCGCCACTCCACGGGACACGGACTTGGCCTGGAGATCCACGAGACGCCCCGTCTCGGGGAAAAGTCGCGAGACGTTCTCGCGGCGGGGATGGCGATCACGATTGAACCTGGGGCTTACATTCCCGGCTTCGGCGGGGTCCGCATAGAGGATACTGTAATGGTGACCGGGCGCGGATGTGAGATCCTGACTCCGACCCCGAAAGATCTGGTGGTGATTACAGAATGACAATTGATGAGATTCGCGAACTGATCCAGACCGTGGTGACGACGGGAGTCGCCGAGCTTGAAGTCCAGCGCGGTGAAAACCGGGTCTGGATCAAACGCGCCTGCACCGCGCCAACGACTCAGGAGATTCACTTTACGGCGCCGGCGGCGCCGGCGGTTTCATCGCAAACGGCATCGCAAACGGCGCCGGTTGCGACCGTATCCATGCCCGCCGCCCCGAAGGCAACCCAGGTCGAGGGGGAACCCGACCTGACCGACCCGACTCTCAAAACCGTCACCAGCCCCATCGTCGGCACCTTTTACGAGGCGCCCTCCCCCGGAGCAGACCCGTTCGTCCGCGTTGGCGATACGATCACCCCCGGGAAGGTGCTCTGCATCATCGAGTCCATGAAGCTGATGAACGAAATCGAGTCGGAGATCAGCGGCACCGTGGTCAAACAGCTGATCGAGAACGGGCAGCCGGTAGAGTATGGCGAGGTGCTCTACCTGGTGAAACCCAACTGAGTCCCAACCGAGCCGCAATGCCCTCGACAAAAGACCCTACATCTCTCCGGGCGGCAACTGCGCCCGCTCAACCGATCCGCAAGATTCTAGTCGCCAACCGCGGCGAGATCGCCTTGCGGGTGATCTGCGCAGCCAAGGAGATGGGGATCCGGACGGTAGCCGTTTACTCGGAAGCGGACCGCTACAGCTTACCCGTGCGGTTCGCCGACGAAGCGATCTGTATCGGTCCCGCCAAGAGCGCGCGCAGTTATCTCAACATTCCGGCCGTCATCAGCGCCGCCGAGATCACCAACGTCGACGCCATCCATCCGGGCTACGGATTTCTCAGCGAGAACGCCGATTTTGCGGAGGTCTGCGAGACCAGCGGCATCAAGTTCATCGGACCGAGGCCCGAGATCACCCGCTCGATGGGGCTGAAGCAGATCGCCCGCGCCAAGATGAAGGAGCACGGAGTTCCAATTCTCCCGGGGTCGGAAGGCGTTCTGGAGAGTTCCAGCCAGGCCGTAGAGCTGGCTTCGGAGATCGGCTTCCCGGTCATCCTGAAAGCTTCGGCCGGCGGCGGCGGCCGCGGCATGCGCGTCGTCAGGAACGCCGAGGAACTTCCGGGTCTTCTCGGGCAGGCTCAAAGCGAGGCTGAAGCCGCCTTCGGGCGCCCGGACATGTATTGTGAAAAGTTCGTCGAGCGGCCCCGGCACATCGAGTTTCAGGTTCTCGCCGACGAGCATGGCGCCGTGGAGGTGCTGGGCGAACGCGAGTGCTCCATTCAACGCCGTCATCAGAAGCTCATTGAAGAAGCCCCCAGTCCCGCGATGACGCCGGATCTTCGAGAGCAGACGGTGGCGGCGCTGAAGAGAGCGCTCAAAGCGATCGGGTACACCAACGCCGGGACGGTGGAGTTCCTGATGGACACGGATGGCAAGCTGTACTTTATCGAGGTCAACGCCCGCGTCCAGGTTGAACATCCTGTCACCGAGTGCGTCACCGGGGTTGACATCGTGAAGGCGCAGATCCGGATCGCCAAGGGCGAACGGCTTGAGGAGATCCTCGGCGGGCCCATTCGCCTCACCGGCCATGCGGTGGAGTGCCGAATCAACGCCGAGCATCCCGAGACCTTCGTGCCGAGCCCCGGCATCATCCGAACTCTCAACCTGCCGGGAGGGATCGGCGTGCGGGTGGATACAGCCGCCTATACCGATGGCGTGATTCCGCCCTACTACGACTCCCTGATCGCCAAACTGATCTGCCACGGGCGGGACCGCGCCGAGGCCGTCGCGCGCATGGAGCGGGCTCTGGAGATGTTCGTCGTTCAGGGCATCCACACGTCCGTTCCGCTCCATCAGGAGATCATGCGCGACCCGGAGTTCCGCGCAGCGCAAATCGATACGCACTTCATCCAGCGATTCCTCGAAAGGCGGGGCAAGTAGCCGAGGCGGTTCAATTCCCGACGATGGAGAAGCTGGACCGCACCTTACCGCTCGGCGCCGGCGGCAGTTCATCAACGAAGACGATCTCCAACTCCACGCTCGTGGGCGTCGCCTCACGCACCAGCTTCAGGAGCAGCCGGCGTTGTTCCGGGCCTACGTCATACCCGGACAGCGTCACCACGTTCAGACGGATGCGGTCCCGCCGCTCCTGAATCACCTGATAGCGCCGAACCCATGGCACGCCGTGCGCGACCGGCCTGACCAGCGTGTAAGGATGCAGCGCCGCGCCGTCCGGCAGAACGAACATGTCCATCACCCGGCCCTCGATCGATTTCAGCGTCGTGCAAACCGCGCCGCACGGGCAAGGCGTCGGGCCGCGCGCCGCGAGATCCCCAACCCGATACCGCACGAATGGCATGGCGAACGAATGGAGGGCCGTCGCGTACACTTCGCCGATCTCTCCCTCCGCCGCCGGCCGCCCGTCTTTGAGCACTTCCAGAATCAAACCCCAATCGAGAACGTGATAGAGGCCCGTTTCGGCGCATTCACGCGCCAGCAGGTTGAACTCGTGCGCGCCGTAGAAATCGAAGACGCGCGCGCCGAAGGCTTCCGAGAGCTGTCTCCTGAAGACGGGAGTGAGAGTTTCGGCTCCGGATACGATGATGCGCGGCCGTATCAGTCGCCGATGTTCGGGGCCCGCCTCGCTGGCGAGCCACGCCAAAGCGCCTGCATATCCGGTGATAACCGCCGGCGCGATGCGGGCAAGTTCTTCGAGCAGTTCCCGCGCGGGCTTCCGGCAGTCGAGGATCCGTTTTTTCAGCAATCCTTTCCCCGGCAGCGCGACACGCGCCTCCCGGTCCGTCCATTGGATTCCGATCTTCGAGTGTTCCCTGATGCGCAGCAGATTCAGGAAGTGTTCTTCGAACCAAGCTCTCCGGATGGTGAACGGAAGACCTGTGCTTCCGCTGCTGCGGCGAATCGCCAACCGGTCGGGATCGATCCCGCATGTGACAAGATCCACCGCCCGGCGCTGCTGCATGTCCGCTTTGGTCGAAACCGGCAGATACGCGAGGTCGTCGAGTCCGCGAATTTCCCGCGGATCGACGCCGTGAGCGCGGTAGAGCTCGCGGTAGTAAGGCACGTTTTCCGCGGCATGCCTGACCACAGCACGCAGGCGATCCTCCTGGAAACGTCTTACGTCCTCCGGGCTCCAGCGGGATGACGCCGCAGCGGCGCGAGCGGCGGCGGCGTAAGCGCCGAGGTTCAACTTCATTTGAAACTCAATTGTACGAGGGTAGGCCTGACAATTGCAGAACGGGCA
Source organism: uncultured Solibacteraceae bacterium (assembly GCA_964461075.1). Classification (GTDB taxonomy): domain Bacteria; phylum Acidobacteriota; class Terriglobia; order Bryobacterales; family Bryobacteraceae; genus JACADU01. The sequence continues at coordinate 7,182 of CAYWST010000080.1, forward strand.
TAGCCTGGCCGTTTCGCAGGACCGTTCCAACCTGCGCGTTGGGGCCTCCGGCGTGCGCGCAGGGTGAATGCGCAGCTCAGACCTGCGGCACCACACCGGTCTCGCGCTTCACGAGCGGACCTATCTCCGCCCATGGCAGGATCAGGTACGTTGGCCCCGCCGCCTCCGGTGAAAGCTCGTGAGGGCCGTAGATGAAGACCAGACCCTGTTTGCCAATCAGAAACCGCGGCGGCAGTTCAAACCGGTCGTCTGCGAAGAAGTAGCCCGCTTCGGACAGCTTCCTGCCGGCGGGGATCTTCCGCTCGGCGCGAAATTTCGATTCCGCGAGCGCCGTCAACTTTCCGAGCGAGCCCTTCGCGACCAAGTCCTCCAGCCGGATCTCCGCGCCGCTGGAGGGATTCAGATTCAGGCACTCATATGTGGAAACCGCGTTCCCGCCGCCGAGGTATTCCGTCCGTTCCACACGAAGCGACCAAGCCGCCGCGGTCGAGTGAATCGTCTCCGCGGTCCTTCGGACGAACCAGACGGGCTGCTCCTCCGGCAGCGTCTGCCTGGCGGCGTACTTCTCGATCAGCGCCGCCGCTTCGTCTTCGAATCCCGCCTGCGCTCCTGGAGGCTGCAGCAGCGCGCGAACCTGGGCGTTCAGCCGGGTTCTTGTTTCTTCGAGGGGCGCCGAGGTGACCTCGGGGTAGACGACCTGAAAACTGAAGCAGGGCTGCTCCCGCTTCTCCACATCGCCGCAGCCCGGTATGACCCGTTCATAGCGGCGGGTTTCGAACCTGAGCGGACTCGGCTGGTTCGCCAAGGGAGGCTTGCCACAACCTCCAGAGAAAATGACAAGCAGTAGCGCAGTCCCTGAGTACTTCTTCATAATGGTTGCTGCGAATTCCCCCCGCCAGGAGGCCCGCTCATGATTTTAGTCGTTGGCGCGGGCGGTCAGTTAGGCTCGGCGGCCGTGCGTGAACTCCGTTCGCGCGGCATGCCCGTGCGCGCTTTCCTGCGCCGAGCGGAACTCGTTCGCCGCTTCGAACAGCTCGGATGCGAAGCCGCGCTTGGCGACATCGCCAACATCGAGGAGACGCGCCGAGCCTTTCGCGGCGCGACGGCGGCCATCGCCACCGTCAACTCCGCCATGCCCACCCGCTCATCCGACACCATCGAGCGCGTAGAAGGAGAAGGCTATCGAAACCTATACCAGGCCGCTGTTGAGAGCGGCGACTGCCGCCAGTTCATCCTGGTTTCCACCACCGCCGCATCGCCGCGAAGCCCGGCGGCCCTGTTTCGAGCCAAGTTCACCAATGAGGAGGCGCTGCGGAAAAGCGGGCTCGGCTACACGATTTTTCGTTTTCCCGCCTTCCTTGACGTCTGGATTCCCATGATGGGGCTCGCGCGCCTGGTCCGCCCGGCTGAGAACGCGACGATCCGGCGCGAATTCGGTTTCGCCAGCGACCACCTGAAGCGAATCGGCGATTCGATTGAGCGGAAAGGCGTCATCCACTTCGCCGGGGATGGGGAGACCGCTCATGCCGCGATCGCCGTCGACGATTGCGCCCGCCTGATCGCCGCATCCGTCCACAACCCGGGATGCCTGAACCGGACGCTTGAGATCACCGGCCCTGAAGCCGTGACGGGCGCTCAGATCGCCGCCATTCTCGAGCGCGTCCTCGGAAAGCCTCTGGCCAGGAAGAAGACGCCAGCGTGGATGTTTTCACTGCTGGCGTTCTTCCTTCGTTCCAATCCAGCCGCGGCCAACCTCATGACGATCAGCCGGTTGTCGGCGGTTGAGCCAACACCCGTGACCGGCCAGGAGCTTGCCCGGATGCTCTCCGTCAAATTGACCGCACCCGAGCAGTGGCTGCTGGAGCGTCTGACGGCCGATTGATCCGGGTCAGTTGGCCGAACGATTGGCTTCGATGTCGATGGAAATCGACACCTCCTCGCCCACTACCAACCCGCCCGCTTCAATCGCGCGGTTCCAGTTCAGCCCGAAGTCCTTGCGGTTGATCTTTGCCGTCGCGTTCGCTCCGCGAACCATCACTCCGGGCCGCATCCCCTTCACCTCCGGGGAGATCTCCACGTCCAAGGTCACTTCTTTGGTCACGCCGTGCATCGTCAGGTCGCCGGTCAACAGGAGGCCGCGGCCGCCCTTCACCGCCTTCTTCGATTTGAACGTCATGGTGGGAAATTTCTCGACCTCGAAAAAATCGGCGGACTTCAAATGGGCGTCGCGCTTGGGCTCGTTCGTGTTGATGGTGGTCACGTCGATCGAGGCGTCCACGGCCAAGGCTTGAGGCTTGGCTTCGTCGTAGCTGATGGTGCCCGTCACCTTGGAGAACTGCCCTTTCACGTTGGACACCATCATGTGCTTCACGCTGAAACTCGCGCCCGAGTGCGAGGTGTCGATCTTGTATTCCGCAGCCTGCGCCGCCATCGCGGCGTAGGCAACCATGGCCAACATTCTCATGTTCATGTGATGTCGCTCCTCTGACTGAGATTCCCAGTATTGCTGAATTGACGCAGCGAGACCGCCCGAAAGTTACCTTGACACTCTTCCACGTGGCGGCCGGCGCATCGGAAGATGCGCAAGGAGTTGTGCTGCTATGAGTTAGCGCAGCTTCATCAAGGCTTCCGGCCTGGGCGTTGGGCTGGATTCAAGCGAGGACGGGCAATTCGGGGCGCTTGCGGTCCTCGGGGATCTCAACCGTGTGAGGCACCTCGAACTTGGGCCGAGCGCCATTGCTAAAGTCCAGGTAGAGCTTCCGGCGCAGGTACCATTCGGGGAAGTGCGCCAGCCGGTACAAGGGGTATTTCATGTTCGGGCCGAAAAGCTTTCTGCCGAGCGTGTAGTAGTAGAGCGGGATGCCGACGTTGAACTTCCACTGCACGCTCTTCTCGCGGCGGAAGAAATCGATGTTGTAGCGCCAGCAGGTGAAGAAGAACTCCCACTGAAGATCGGTCAGATCGGCGACGCGCGCACTCTGGGTGGACTCGAGTTTCGTATCTTCCAGCGGCACGAACAAGGTGGGAATGACGCACCACTTTGCGCCCTTGAGCGCGTACAGCAGGTCGAGAGATTGCTTGGTGTCCTCGCGCGTCTCGCCGGGCAGGCCGATGATGAAGGTACACATCGGGAACCAATTGGCCCGGTTCATCGTCTCCATGCCCTTGAGAATCACGTCGGGCCATTGTTCGGGCCGGAAGGGGTAGCTTTTGCCTTTCATGAACTGCTTGAACAGCCGCACGCTGGCCGTTTCCAGGCCGACGAACATCATTGCGTATCGCTTGTCGGGATGGGTGGAATCGGGATGCTGGTTGGTGGACAGGTCCACCGCGAGATGCAGCTCATCGACGATTGACGGATCCACCACCACCGGGGCCATCGTCCCATGCGTCAGCATAATGTGCTTCACGCCCGGCACCGAATGGACCGACTCGAACAGCCGCTTGAGCGCCGGGCCGTTGGTGGCGAAGCGCTTGCCCTGCTCATAGAGGAAAAGATCCTCCGTCGTCAGCATGATCGTGTCAGCGCCCTGCGCCACCTGGTTCCGGACGTTCTGCAGGATGTGGTCGAGCGGAATCGACTTGCCGGCCCTCAACGCCACGGAACAGAACTGACAACCGCGCCCGCAGCCACGGGTGATTTCGACCACTCCGAAGGTGGAGCGGTTCTTGGCGATCGGAATGGACTCGAGCTTTGGGCTCTGGCACTCGATGCGAGGCGGGAGCGATTCTCCGCGGACGGCTCGTTGGAACAGATCCTCGACAACGTCTTCCGCTTCGCCATGCACCAGCGTATCGATGCCCCAGGCGCTCTGAAGACCCTTGTGCTCAATCTGCCACGCGCCCGGACCGCCCACGATCACCTTCATGTGGCCGCGATTGGCCCTCAACGCCGGGTGTTCAATCAGCCGGCGAAACTCCGCGGCGTTCACCGGTTCGCAGGTTGTTCCGTAAAAGCCCGCGTAGACGTCCGTCGCGAAAGTGATCCCCAGCGGATTGTGTGCGTGGATGCCGAGCACTTTAGTATCAGGCCCGACAAACTGCCCCAGTTGATCCGGATAGCAAACTGCCACATCACTAGCCGCGAAACGCCGATGAAGCAAAGACTCCACCACGCGTAAGCCGTTCGGCACGTACTTGGCCGTACCGTCCTCGTTCACCTCGACGGCCGTCGACCAATCGGTCCCCATCACCCGCGCGTACTTGTCCGGAAGTGTAGCGAGCAGCATTTGCCGCCAGGTGCTTCGCTGGTACTCCGTGGATTCCGAGGTGCTTGCAGCAAGAACGATGAGTTTGCCACGATTCGCCAAAATGGGTGATCCTCCCACAATCCAACCGCTTGAAAGCTAAAAAGGCTAAGACCTACTTTATCTTACGCGCTCCCGTGGGGAAGCGCTCCCCCTTCCTTCACCTTTTTGTCAATTTCTGGCTTGACCTGTCCATCCCAAAACCGGCGCAGGTGTTGGTAGCTCCGGTCGAATCCGTCGCGGAGCTCCTTGGGCGCCAGCAAGGCCGTCACGCGGCCCGCTTCCACCAGAACCGGGGCGAGCCTGGATCCCGCGACCGATTCCGGCAAAGGCTTGATGCTGAAGGCCGAGAGCGCCATGACGAGGATCACGCCGGCAAGGGCCCCCTTCAGCAAACCGAAGGCGAAGCCCAGCACCCTGTCCATCCATGAAAGCCCCACCGTCTTGAGGAGCTTGGCCAAGATCCATCCGAGAGCGCCGCCAGCAGCCTGGACTCCGACGAGAACCATGAGGAAACCCAACAGGTTGGCGATGCCTTTATGGCTTACGTAAGGGACCAGGAACGCCCCGGCGGTTCCATAGAACCAGGAAGCGAGGAGCAGGCCGACGACCATGGCGGCGAGGCCGATCAACTGCCGAGTGAAACCGCGCATGACGCCATGGACGGCGAAGGAGGCGCCAATGAACAACAGGAGGTAGTCGAGCCAGTTCACGGCAGAGGTTTGCCCACCAGCCGCTCGTAGGCCTCCCGGTACTTTGCGCCCGTGCGCTCCGCCACGTCGTCCGGCAGCGCGGGGGCGGGCGGTTGCTTGTTCCAGCCTGTAGCCTCCAGCCAGTCGCGCACATATTGCTTGTCGAAGGAGGGTTGCGGCCCTCCGGGCCTGTACTCATCGGCGGGCCAGAAACGGCTCGAGTCGGGCGTCAGAACCTCGTCGGCGAGAACCATCGTGTCGCCGACGTAGCCGAACTCGAACTTGGTATCGGCCAGGATGATTCCCTTGGAGAGGGCGAAGTCCGCCGCAGTCGAATAGACCTTAAGAGTGAGTTCTTTGAGCTTCGCAGCGGTTTCGGAACCCACGGCGGCCGCCGCGGCGTCGAAACTGATGTTTTCGTCGTGGCCGACTTCAGCCTTGGTGGAGGGAGTGAAGATCGGCTCGGGGAGACGGTCGCTTTCTTTGAGTCCCGGAGGAAGGGGGATCCCACAGATGGCGCCGGTTTTCTTATAGTCCTTCCAGCCGGAGCCTGAGATATAGCCGCGCGCGACGCATTCAACCGGCGCCATCCGCGCCCTGTGGACGAGCATCGAACGGCCTTCGAGCTGATCGCGGAAGTTCCGGAGTTGCTCGGGGTAATCGTCCACGCATGTCGCGATCAGATGGTTGGGGACGACTTTGGCGAGCATGTCGAACCAGAACAGCGATAATTGAGTCAGGACGCGCCCCTTGCCGGGGATCGGCGTGGGCAGGACGCAATCGAAGGCGCTGAGCCGGTCAGTGGCGACAATCAGCAGCCGGTTGTCGCCTGCATCATAGACGTCGCGCACCTTGCCCCGGTGCAGCAGCTTCACGCCATCAAGCTTCGATTCGAATAGAGCGTTCATTTCTCCTCACCGCCAAGGTCCAGACAGACTTCGATCACCAATTCTTTCAGCGGCGCTCCGAGCGCGTCGAGCGCCTCCGCCGGCATTCTGTCCTGCAGGATCTGGAACAGCTTGTTCTCTTCTTTTCGAATATGCGTCCTGAGCAGATCGAGGAACTCTTCGAGCGCGCCGCGGGAAGAGCCGGAACGGAGCGCTTGAGCGAGTTCCTCCATCCGGCGGTGGTCGGCGATCAGGGCATCGACCAGTTCATTGCCGGCGAATTCACGCGCCGCCGGAAACAACACCTTCTCTTCGGCGGCGAAGTGCCGGGCGAGTTCGGCGTCGTATCGCTCAACAACACGCGCACACCAGCTTTCCACCGCGCGATCTCCGCGCTGCTCGATTCCGCGCGCGGCCATGACGACTAGAGCCAGCCCGTTGTGGTGCTGTCTGGACAACGGGCGCAGAGATTCGTGCCGCAACATCCTTTGAGATTATCTCTCGCCGCCGGGCCGCCCGTCTCGACTTTTGCACGCCGCCGCTTCAGAGGCCGGGCACTGGATACCGGTATCGCCTGGCGAACACGTCGCCGAACAGGCCCATCAGTTCGTCATGGATCAGCCCGTTGGTCACGGCGATGTGCTCGCCCCGGAGGGTGGCGGGGCCTCCGCGCATATCCGAATACCGTCCGCCTGCCTCCCTGACGATGATCAGGCCGGCGGCCATGTCCCAGGGATTCAAGCCGAACTCCCAGAATCCGTCCAGCCGCCCGCAGGCCACATAGGCGAGGTCCAGCGCCGCGGACCCGCCGCGCCGTACGCCGTGGGTCGTCATCGCCACCTGGTGGAAGAAGTGGATGTTCACGTTTTCATGCCGTTTGCGGGACGGGAATCCCGTCGCCAGCAGGGCGCTTTCGAGTTTCGCCGCCCTGCTTGTGCGAATCCGACGTCCGTTCAGAAAAGCGCCGCCTCCCGCTTCCGCGGCGAACATCTCCTGCCGCAGCGGGTCGTAAATCACACCTGCCACCAGTTCGCCCGCCCGCTCGAGCGCCATGGTCACGTTGAACATCGGGAAGCCGTGCGCGAAATTCGTCGTGCCGTCCAGGGGATCCACATACCAGCAGGATTCGCTGTTTTTCTCGCGGAGGCCTCCCTCTTCGCCGAGGATGTTGTGACTGGGGAAGTGGGTTTGCAGCCGCTCGACCACCAGGCGTTCGCTGGCGCGGTCGGCTTCCGTCACCAGGTCGAAATCGCCTTTCAGGTCGAAGCCGATGCCCCGTTCGTAATGGTGGGCCAGAAGCGCGCCCGCTTCGCGGGCGATGTCGATGGCGGTTTCCAGGATTTGAGCCATGGCGGGTGGGTAAAGGGCGGTTCTCAGCGGCCGGATTCCACCTCGTAGAGGTACCGGATCTCGTGCTTGAAGATAAACAGGTTCGGCTCGCCTCGATCCTCGCGGGTCAGCCGCAGGAAGTGCGCATCCCAGTACTCCAGGAAGCCTTCGACCTCTTCACCGGAAACAAGTTTGATGCGAATTGTCTTGGCCGTCTCGACGAGGTGCTTGAGATACTTCACCTCCTCGAAGGTTTGGGCCGGGGCTTTGGACTTCGGCAAGAACGGACTTCTCCTAAGCCTCCATGGTAGCGCAGCGGCCGGTCAGCCTCCGGAATCGGCGAAATAGCCGTTCCGCGCGCTGACGGTATATCCAGGCCGGTTCACCTTGAGGGAGACGCGGTGGAAGCGGTCCTTGGATGGCTCCAGGTTGCGGGGATAGTAGCCGATGAGATACTGAGTTCTCAGATCGCTGAGGATTTCACGAAACGTCGAGTCCAGCGCGGGGCCCGCGGTGGGGAAGAAGATCCGGCCGCCCGTCCATTGGGCGAGGGTGGTCATGGCGTTTTCGCCGCGGAGGTTTCTGCCCGCGTCGCCGGCGACGGGCACCACGAGCACGGCATAAAGCACGGAGTTGCCGTCGTGAAGCGCTTCCAGCGCATTTTCGAACTTGAGCTTGCTGATGGTGTCGCCGCCGTCGCTCACCACGATCATGACCCGCCTTCCCTCTCTTTCCTGGAGCGCCTCGCCGGCGAGAAAGATCGCGTCGTAAAGCGCCGTTGCGCCTTCGCTCTTCAGCCGGCCGAGGCCCTTTTCGAGGCGGTCGAGGCGGCGCGTGAAGTCCGACTGGCGCGTGACCTCCCAGTTGAAGCTGTAGAGCGCCGCGGCGTCCTGCGGATTCCCGGATGCGATCAGGGCCTTGAGGAACTTCTTCATGCTCTCGACTTCGTAGCGCTTCTCGCGTTCGGTTGAACGGCTGGTGTCAACGAGCATCGCCACCGAAAGCGGCTGGCCCGTGCTCTTCTCGAAGAGCGCGATTTCCTGCGGCACGCCGTTATCTGCGACCGTGAAGTCCTCCTTCCGGAGCCCGCCAGCCAGTTCGCCGCGCTCGTTCCTCACGGTGGCCAACATGCGGACCAGGCGCACGTCGACGCGGAAGACCTCCTGGGCGGCGGCGGCGAGCGGGGCGAGAATCAGCGGCCGGCGAGCGACGAGTCCCAATCTCCCTCCACCCAGACTTCTCCGTCTTCGAAGTACTCCTTCTTCCAGATGGGGACGGTCTTTTTGAGCCGGTCGATGCCTTCCAGCGCGGCGTTAAACGCAGCGCGGCGGTGCGGCGAGGCCGCCATGACCACTACGCTCGCCTCGCCGATCTCCATGCGCCCGAGCCGATGCACCAGCGCGATGCGGCTGATCGCGTGCGCGCCCGCGATCTCGACGCCGATGCGCTCGAGCACCTTGATGGCCATCGCCTCATAGCACTCGTAATCGAGATAGCGGGTCTTTCGGCCGTTGGAGTTGTCCCGCACGACGCCTTCAAAGAGGACCAGCGCGCCGTCACGTCCTTGAAGGAGCTTTCGACGCAGCGCCGCGACGTCGATCGGCTGCCGGGTCAAGGCGAAAAAGTGTCCCTCGGCCGTTTCTTTTTCGTGAGTGAAGGCGGCCTCCCCTCCGCTGACGGGCGGCAGAAAGGCCACTTCGTCGCCTTCCGCCAAAGGCCGCGTTCGCGGGGAAAACTCGTGATTGGCCGCCAACAGAATCGAGCCCGTGAGTTCGCGGAGCCGTTCGGAGCCGTCTGCGTACAATGAGAAGACCTCGCCGAGCGTCGCGCCTTCGGATACGTCGAGCGTGTCCTCGCTCCGGCCGACAATGTCCTTCACCACACCGAAGAAAAGGACCTTGATCTTCACGCGATACCTAGCGTAGCAGACGCGGCGCGCCCTGGCCGGGTTGCCGCTACCATGAGACTGTGAGCCCATTGGAGCCGATGGATCAAGCGGAGGTCCGCTTCCGCGTGCGCTATGCCGAAACCGATCAGATGGGCGTGGTGTACCACGCCAATTACCTCGCCTGGATGGAGATGGCGCGCACCGAGCTGTGCCGGGTCCGTGGGGTTCGCTACCGGGATATCGAGCGCGAAGACGGCGTCTCGCTCGCCGTGGTCGAAGTGAACTGCCGCTACCGCGCCCCGGCGCTGTACGACGACCAGATCGTCGCCCGAGGCCGCCTGGCCGCCTCCAACGCGCGCATCGTCACATTCGCCTACGAGATTCTGAACGCCGAAACCGGCAAGCTCCTTGTCACCGGGGAAACAAGGCACGTGTTTCTGGATCGCGAGGGCAAGCCGGTCCGCGTGCCCGAACGGCTGAAGAGGCTATTCCAGATTGGAGAGGAATGACGTTCACAAGGCGGGGTCTCCTGGCAGGGTTTGCGGCGCCAATGAAGGTTTCCCATGCCGTTTGCCGCATGGACGGTTCGGTCGTCGATCTGGGCCCAGCCGCGGGCGCAGTTTCGCCAGGCTCCACGCTCAAGCCCCTCTACGCGGGCCTGCTCGATCCCGCGCTGCGCTTCCGCTGTCTTGTGAAGTTGACCGTGGGCGGCCACCGGCTCGACTGTACTCATGCGCCTCTGCCCGGGCCGGTAAACCTGGAAACCGCGCTCGCGGCGAGCTGTAACAGTTGGTTCGCGCAGGCCGCGCCCCGGCTCGATCCCGTTGCTCTGATCCAGCGCATTCGCGCCGAGGGCGGGGAAGTGA
>CAYWST010000081.1:0-17032 GCA_964461075.1 uncultured Solibacteraceae bacterium
CTCGCGGCACGGCGACGAAATCGCCCGCGCTCTTGCCGAGCGTCTCGCCGCCATCGTTCCGCGCTCCGCGGAAGATCCGGAAGCCTCGCTCGCGCCCTTCGCCAGCCCCGCGGTCGCCCGGCGCATTCACTCGATGATCGAGGCCGATCTCGCCGATGGAGGCGCCGAAGACGTATCCCTCTCGCTCCGCGGCACTCCCCGTCTCGTGGAGTTCGAAGGCTGCTCATACCTGGTCCCCACCATCATTCGCTGCCACGCGCGCCACCCGCTCGCGAATCGCGAATTCCTTTTTCCGTTCGCGAGCGTCGTCGAGGTCCCCGAATCGGAAATGCCGGCCGCGCTTGGACCGACGCTCGCCCTCACGGCCGTCACCCGCAATCAGAGACTCGTCAAGCGCATGCTCGAGTCACCTCACGTGGGCCGGCTCAACATCGGCGCCATCCAGACCAACGCCATCCGCTGGGATCAGCCCCACGAGGGCAACCTGTTCGACCACCTCTACGCCCGCCGCGCCTTTGAGATGGCCGGAGAACTGGTGGCCGGATGAAGATTCTCAGCCTCACCGCCGGCGCCGCGTCCATGTACTGCGGCAGTTGCCTGCGCGACAACGCGCTCACGGCCGAGTTGCGCCGGATGGGGCACCAAGTCACTCTCGTTCCCGTCTACACCCCTACCAAGACCGACATCCTCAACGAAAGCGCCTCGAGTCCCATCGTCCTGTTCGGCGGCATCAGCGTCTACCTGCAACAGCACTCCGCTCTCTTCCGCCGGCTGCCCGGCATCTTCGATCGCCTGCTTGACTCCAAGTGGGCCCTCCGCAAAGCCGCGCAACGCTCCATCTCCGTCGATCCCAAGGACCTCGGCGACATGACGATCGCCATGCTCGAAGGCGAACGCGGCCCCATTGCGCGCGAGTTCCGCAAGCTCGAAGACTGGCTCGCCGGCGCCGAAAAGCCCGAAATCGTCACTCTCCCAAACGCCATGCTCATCGCCATGGCCCGGTCCATCAAGCATGTGTTCAGCGGGCCCGTAGTCTGTACCTTGCAAGGTGAAGACCTCTTCCTCGACGGCCTGCCCGAGCCCTTCCGCTCCCATGCGGTCGACCTGATCCGCGAACAGGTCCACGACGTCGACGCCTTCATCGCCATCAGCGAAGGCTACTCCCGATCCATGGCCGACTGGCTCCGGATCCCCTCCTCCAAGCTTCATGTCGTGCCCGTCGGCGTCCGGGTCGAAGACTTTGAGCCTGCGAGCCCGGCCTCGAACGGTTTCCGGGTTGGTTACCTCGCCCGGATCGCGCCCGAAAAAGGACTTCTAGACCTCGCCCGCGCATGGGAGGTGTTCCGCCGCCATCACCGCGGACCGGCGTGTCTGGCCGTTGCCGGCTATCGCGCTCCCGAGCACCTCGCCTATCTCGAAAGGGCTCGCCGCCTGGTGCCTGCCGCTGAATGGCACGACCTCGGCGAACTCGACTTCGAGCAAAAGCGCGCGATGCTCGCCAGCCTCAACGCCTTCTGCGTCCCAGCCGCCTACGACGATCCCAAAGCACTCTACCTGCTCGAAGCGCTCGCCGCAGCGGTACCCGTGGTCGCCCCCGACAGAGGCGCCCTCGGCGAACATCTCCGCGCCTGCGGCGGCGGACTGCTCACGCCCCCGGGCGACCCCGAAGCTCTCGGCCTCGCCCTGGCGCAGCTCGCTTCCGAACCCACCCTTGCGCACCTGGGCCCGCAGGGCCGCGAAGGCGTCGCCCGAAGCCGCAGCCTCCGCGAAATGGCCGAACGCACGCAATCTGTGTATAAGTCGTTACTGGCGCCGGCCCAATCCGCGGTTGTAGCGTAGTCTCATGAAGACTCTGGCGCTGTTGCTGGCCATGGCCGGACTCTGGCCTCAGTGGCGGGGCCCGGCGCGAGACGGCCACGCCTCCACGTTTCGGCCTCCGGCCGCCTGGCCCAAGACGCTGAAGACTTCTTGGGTTGCCGAAATCGGGGAGGGATACGCCTCCCCGGTCGCCGACGCCGAGCGCGTCTGCGCCATCGCCCGCCAGGGCGACGACGAAGTCGTTACGTGCCTCGACCGCGTCACCGGCAAGCCGCTCTGGAGCGACCGTTACCTGAGCCCCTTCCAGAAAAACTCGTACGCCACCCGCATGGCCCCCGCGCCATTTTCCACTCCCGCCCTCGACGGCGGCCGGCTGTTCACTCTCGGCTCGAACGCCATCGTGTCCGCATACGATTTGAAAACGGGTAAACTCGCCTGGCGCAACCGTCCTCAGAGCCCACCGTCCACCCGAAACTTCTTCTGCGGGACCACGGCCTCCCCGCTGATCGACGAGGGCCGGCTCATCGTTTTCCGCGGCGACGACACCCAGGGGGAATTGCTCGCCCTCGACCCCGCCACCGGCAAGACGATCTGGGCCTCCAAGGCGCTTCAGCCCGCGTACTCTTCCCCCGTCGCCGCCGTCATTGGCGGCGTCCGCCAGTACGTGATGCTCACCACCAACAGCGTCGCCGGCGTTGAAGCATCCACCGGCAAAGCGCTCTGGACCTTCCCGTGGGAGGATCAATGGCACGAGAACATCCTCACGCCAGTCATCGACGGCGAGCGCGTCCTCGTCTCCGGCGTCCGCAAGACCACCATGCTCCTCCAACCCGTGAAAGGCGCGAAATGGTCCGTCAACGTCGTCTGGCAGGCCGCCGGACTGCCACTCTACATGAGCAATCCGGTCGCCGACGCGGGCCTGCTTTACGGCCTGACCAGCCGGGACAAGGGCAAGCTCTTCACGCTTGACCTCCGGAAGGGCGCCACAGTCTGGAGCTCCGAAGGGCGGTTCGCCGAACAGGCCGCGCTCGCCGTGGCCGGCAAGTGGCTCCTCGTCCTCAACGAAAAGGGCGAACTCGTCGTGATGGACCGGAACGCCGGCAAACCGCTCGAGGCCGCCCGCTACCAGTTGGCGCAAACATCCGTCTACGCCCAGCCCGTGTTGGCCGGCACGCAGATCGTCATCAAGGACGAGCGCAGTCTCCGCGCGTTTCTGGTACCGTAACGAAGCGATGCTCGAAGTCCGCTCCCTTCGTAAGAGCTACGACGCCCCCGGCGGCGCGCTTGAAGTGCTCGGAGGCATCGATCTGACCTTGAAGCCAGGCGAGTCGCTCGCCGTCATGGGCCCCAGCGGTTGCGGCAAGTCCACGTTGCTCCAGATTCTCGGCGTGATGGACTCGCCCAGCAGCGGCCAGGTGCTGCTCGATGGCGAAGATCCGCATCAGCTCGACGCCGCCGCACAGGCGGCCTTCCGCAACCGCCGCGTGGGGTTCATCTTCCAGGATCATTGCCTTCTGCCGCAGTTGACCGTGCTGGAAAACGTGCTCACGCCGCTCATGGCGGGCGAGCCCGCCAGCGATGGCGAGGAGCGCGCCCGGATGCTGCTCGACCGCGTCGGCCTCGCCCCGCGACTCGGCCACCTGCCCGGCGCTCTCTCCGGCGGGGAAAAGCAGCGCGCCGCCATCGCGCGCGCCCTGATCCGTCAACCGGCCCTTCTGCTGGCCGACGAGCCCACCGGCAACCTCGACCGCGTCAACGCCTCCGCCGTCGCCGAACTGCTCCGCGAGTCCTGCCGCGAGACCTCCGCCTCGCTCGTCCTCGTTACGCACAGCACGGAGATCGCCGCGCACTTCAACCGGCAGTCGTTTCTCATCGACGGCAAACTGGTCGACGGTTAGCCTATGAACACCGGACGCTATGTCAGGCGATCGCTCTGGTTCTACCGGCGAACGCATTTGGCCTCGATCGCCGGCGCGGCCATCGCCACCGCAGCTCTCGCCGGCGCCCTGCTCACCGGGCGCAGCGTCCAGGATACGCTCAAGGACCTCGCCGTTGCGCGTCTCGGAGCTACCGAGTATGCTCTCCGCTCACGCGGCTGGTTCCGATCCTCTCTTGCGGGCGAATTCGCCCCCGAGGCGCGCGCGGCGGCGCTCGCCGTCATGGAAGCCAACGTCTCCCACCCCGGCAATCAGCGGCGAGCCGCCGCCACTCTCTACGGCGTCGACGATTCCTTCTACGCTTTCCACGGCGTCAAGGCGCAGGCGCCATCCGGGCGCGACGCGCTCCTGAGCCCGGCCCTCGCCGCCGAGCTCGGCGCGAAGGCCGGAGAGACCCTGCTCGTCCGCGTTGAGCAGCCCTCCGCCATCCCCCGCGAGTTCATCCAGGGCCGGCGCGACGAGACTGCCCGCACCATCCGCTTCCGGGTTGGCGACGCCGTCACCGCTCCCCCGCCCGCGGAGTTCGTTCCCCGCCCAAGCCAGGGCGACATCCGCGCTATCTTCGTCCCCCTCTCCCGCCTGCAGAGAGAGCTCGGTCTCGACGGCAAAGCCAACCTTCTGCTTCTCGCCGGGGCTCGGGAGCCGGCATTCTATGAACGCCGGCTTCAGGAGCGGTTCGCTCTCGAAGACGTGGGACTCCGCCTCCGCGCGCTCCCCGGCGAGGGCGTCCATCAACTCGAACATGAAAGCACCCTGCTCGACGACTCGACCGCCCAGAAAGCGCTCGCTCTCGCCAAAGCCGCGGGGGCGCTCGCCCGGCCAACGCTCCTGTATGTCGCCAACAGCCTGGTCGCCGCCAATGGCCGCGCCATCCCGTATTCTCTCGTCGGCGCCGCCGACGAGCCGATGCTCGCCGAGTTGAGCCCCGCAGTCGGCTTCGCCAAAACCGCCAAGCCTCCGGCCGTTCTCAACGAATGGGCGGCCGCCGACCTTGCCGCGCAGCCCGGCATGCCCCTTCGCATGGAGTACTTCTACTGGAGCGACGACGGCCAGCTCGAAACCCGCACCATCGATCTTGAAGTCGCCGGCATCGCCCCTCTGCGCGGCCTCGCAGCCGACCGGGATTTCGCTCCCCTGTATCCCGGCATCACCGATCAGGACTCTCTGGCCGATTGGGACCCGCCCTTCCCGATCGACCTCAAACGCATCCGCCCGCGCGACGAGGAATACTGGCGTACTTACCGCACCGCCCCCAAAGCCTGGATCCCCCTCTCCACGGGCCGCGAAATCTGGGGCTCCCGCTTCGGCTCCATCTCCTCCATCCGACTCGAGCACGGCCCCGAAAACCTCGCCCGGCTCATCCGCGCCGAAGTCGATCCGCTCTCCTCTCAGCTCGCTCTAGAACCGCTGCGCGAACAGGGGCTCGCCGCCTCCGGCGGCTCCACCAACTTCGGCGAATACTTCCTCTACTTCAGCTTCCTGCTGCTCATCGCCGCGCTTCTGCTCATGATGCTCTTCTTCCGATTCGGCATCGAGCAGCGCCGCCGCGAAATCGGCCTTCTCGCCGCGATGGGTTTCACCGGGCCCCGAATCCGCCGGATCTTTCTACTGGAAGGCGCGCTCATTGCCGCCGCCGGGGGCCTCCTCGGCGCCGCGCTCGCCCCGGCCTATGCCTGGCTGATCGTCAAGGGTCTGGTCACCTGGTGGCGCGGAGCGACCGGGACAGGCCTGCTCCGGCTTTCCCTCGACTGGCCGCCTTTGCTGACGGGTTTCCTCGGGGGAACCGCCGTTGCGATGCTCACCGTCTGGCTCTCGCTGCGCAAATGGGAGGCGCTCTCCCCGCGCCAGGTCCAATCGCAAACCGCGGAAACGGTCTGGCCCGCCTGGCGCAAGGCGCTCGCCCCATTCACATTCCTGCTTGCCCTCGTTTTGTTAGGCGCCGCCGCCGCCGGCCGCGTCCCACAGGAGGCCGGCTTCTTCGGCGGCGGCTTCCTGCTGCTTCTCGCCGGTTTGCTCGCCGCGCGCTGGTGGCTTCGAAAGCCTCGTGTCCGCCTCGCCTTCCACCCCGGCGCCGCCGCCATCTTCCGCCTCTCCCTCCGGAACCTCGCCTGGCGCCCCGGCCGCACAATCATGTGCCTGTCGCTGTTTTCGCTCGCCACCTTCATGCTCGTCTCGCTCGAGTCCTTCCGCCAGAGCCCCGCATCGAGCGCAGGCGCGGGCGGCTACTCGCTCTACGCCGAGTCGCAAACCCCCATCGTCCTCGACCCCAACTCCCAATCCGGCCGCGAAGCCCTCGGCCTGCCCGCCGTCAGCCAGTTCCGCTTTGTCCGGTTCCGCCTTCGCCCCGGCGAAGACGTCAGCTGCCTGAACCTCTACGCCCCTAAGGACCCCCGCATCCTTGGCGTGCCCGAGCCTTTCCTGCGCGAGAAACGCTTCCGCTTCGCCGGCTCCACCGGAGCCAGCCAGCAAACCCTGGATAACCCATGGTTGCTGCTGGAAGCCCAACTGGCCAAAGGCATTATCCCCGCCATCGTCGATCAGAACTCGATGACCTACGTTCTGCACAAGAAGCTCGGCGACGAGATCGAGATCACCCCGCCAGGCTCGCCGCCCGTTCGCCTCCGCCTGGTCGCCGCCCTCACTGGCAGCATCTTCCAGAGCGAATTGCTCATTAGCGAGAAGAATTTCGTCCGCCTGTTCCCCTCCTACGGAGGCTATCGCGTCTTCCTGATCGACGGGCCCCGCTCCCAGGAAGGCCAGCTCGAAGAGGCTCTGGCCTCCTACGGATTCGACGCCCAGCCCGCGGCAGAGCGCCTGGCATCGTACTTCAGGGTGGAGAACACCTATTTGTCGACCTTCCAGGCGCTCGGCGCCTTCGGCCTCCTGCTCGGCGCCGCCGGCCTTTCCGCCATTGTCCTTCGCAACGCCCTCGAACGCCGCCGGGAACTCGCTCTGCTCTCCGCGATGGGTCACGGACCCCGCCGCCTCCAAAGCCTGTTGCAGTACGAGATGCTTGCCCTGCTTGCGGCAGCGCTTGGCGCGGGCCTCGCCGCCGCGCTCCTGGCCGTCGCCCCGGCCCTGGGCGCCCGCGGTCTGGGGGTCCCCGTCGCCGGACTGCTCGGCATGCTCGCCCTCATCCTCGCTTGTGGCTACCTCGCCATCCGCCTCAGCGTCCGCATCGCCCTCAAACCGCCCGCGCGCGAATCGCTCACCGCCGAGTGAGCCGGACCGTTGGGTTAGAATCCTAGGTCATGGGGCTGTCAAGACTCTGGATCCTCCCGCTTTTCCTGGCCTCCGCCGCCCAGGCGGAGAACTGGCCGCAGTGGCGCGGTCCCCGCATGGACGGGACCAGCATCGAGAAGAACCTCCCCGTCAAGTGGAGCACTACGGAAAACATCGCCTGGAAGCTGCCGCTGCCCAATCGCAGCGGATCCACGCCCATCGTTTGGGGCGACTTCATCTTCCTCAATGTCGCGCATGAGGGCAAAATCGAACTCTGGGCCGTCAATCGCAAGGACGGCGCGACGCTCTGGAAAAAGCACCTCTCCGACGGCGATCAGCAGATGCGGAAGCACAACATGAGCACGCCCTCTCCGGTCACCGACGGCAAGCTCGTCTGGGTCCTCACGGGCACCGGCGCGCTCAAGTGCTTCGATTTCTCCGGCAATGAGAAATGGGCGCGCAACATCCAGAAAGAGTACGGGCAGTTCGGTCTTAATCACGGTTACGGCTCCTCGCCGCTGCTCGATGGCGGCTTCCTCTACGTGCAGGTCCTGCACGGCATGAAGACCGACGACCCGAGCTACGTCCTCAAGATCGACGCCGCCTCCGGCAAGACAGTCTGGCGTGTCGAGCGCCCCAATAACGCCGTGATGGAGTCGCCCGACTCCTACACTACGCCGCTGATCGCCTCTTTCGGCGGCAAGCGCGAACTGATCATTTCCGGCGCCGATGTCGTCACGGGCCACGACCTCGCCTCGGGCAAGGAACTGTGGCGCGGCGGCGGCTTCAATCCGGGCAACAACCCTTTCCACCGCATCATCGCCTCTCCGGTCGTCTCCGGAGATCACGTCTATACACCTACCCGCGTCAAGCCCTTTATCGCCTACCGGGCCGGCGGGAGCGGCGACGTCACCTCGACCCACCAGCTCTGGCAGTTCCAGAACGGCCCCGACGTGCCCAGCCCCGGCATCGACGAGACCTACCTCTACCTCGTCACCGACCGCGGCGTCGTCTACTGCCTCGACCGCAAGACTGGCAAGGAAGTCTATGGCGGCCAACGGCTGAAGACCGGCACTTATAGCTCCAGTCCGGTCGTCGCCGACGGCAAGATTTATATCTCGAACGAGGACGGCGTGACAAGCGTATTCAGAACAGGGCCGAAGTTTGAGCTGCTGGCCGAAAACGAGACGCCGGAGTACACTCTCTCGTCCGTCGCCGTTTCAAACGGGCAATTGTTCGTTCGAACGGCCGGCCACCTCTACTGCATCGGGAGGAAGTAGCTATGCGATGGTCAGTGATTGCCGCCCTGCTCGCGGCGCTCTGCGGCGCCGGCTGCACCCACCACGACAAGCGGCAGGTGCGTGAAGAGCTCCGGCAGGCCGCGCAAGAGGTGAAGCACGACCTCCACAAGGCCAAGGAGGACGTCCGCGAAGCCACGCGCGAAGCCGGGCAGGACCTTCGTCAAGCCGCTCAGGAAGTGAAAGAAGGCGTCCGCGAGGCCAGGGACGAAGTCCGTCAGGCCGTCCGCGAAGCCCATGATGAAGTTCGCGAGGCCGCCCGCGACGTCAAACGCAAGACCCCCGAGGCGATTCAGTAGAGTCCCACTGGGCCGGCGGCCCTAACTGACAGCCTCCACCTCGACCTTCCTCGCTTCGCGCTCGCACCGCAACTTCGCCTGGTGCTCCTGCCACAGCGTCGAAAAGCCCGCCCAGTAGTAGCCCGATACGAAGATCAACAGGAACGGCAGCGCGAAGAGGTTCATCACGTTGATGCAGTAGGCGACGATTCCCAAAAAGAACGTTCCCATGCCGATCTCGGCGAAAGGAAGCCAGCCGCTCTTGCGCCGGTACGCCACCGCGCCCGGAGCCGCCGCCCCCTGTTTCGGCGCGTACTTCGGCGTCCGCACGAAGCTCGATTGCTTGCCGAGCAGCGCCTCGAGCACCGCCTTCGTATTCGAAATCGTCAGCGCCACGCCCATCGCCAGCAGGAACGGCAAGAGGAAAACGGCCCGCTTCCAGTTCTTCTTGTCCAGTTCGCGTTCCGCCAGCAGATAGAACAAGACCACCGACCAGAACGAGCACACGATCAGCGGCGCATCCACGAGCAGCATCTGCTGCCAGCCGATGTAGAACCGCACCATCATCACCGGCAGCATCATCGCGCTCACCACCATCATCAGCGGGTAGCTGATGTTCGGCGTCAGGTGGAACCAGGCTTCCGCCTTCTCTCTCCACCCCACGTTTGAGCGCCAGATCGCGCCCCAGAGCTTCATGGAAACCTGTGTCAACCCCTTGGCCCAGCGCTGCTGCTGCACCTGGAAGCCGTAGGTATCCACGGGCAGTTCGGACGGGCACTCAATCCACGGCAGGTACAGGAACCGCCAGCCGCGCAACTGCGCCCGGTAACTCAAATCCGAATCTTCCGTGAGCGTGTCGTGCTGCCAGCCGCCGGCGTCTTCGATCATCTCGCGGCGCAGAATGCCCGCGGTGCCGTTGAAGTTGAAGAACAGGCCTGAGCCGGACCGCGCCGTGTGTTCGAGCGCGAAGTGGCCGTCGAGCATCAACGCCTGCACTTCGGTCAGCAGGCTGTGGTCACGGTTGAGGTAGGTCCAGCGCGTCTGCACGACGCCGATGTTCGGGTCGGCGAAGAAGTGGATCGTGTTCTCGAGGAAATCGGCCGGCGGAATGAAGTCGGCGTCGAACACGGCGAGGAACTCGCCCTTTGCCTTGGCCATTCCCTCCTGCAGCGCGCCCGCCTTGTAGCCGGTGCGGTTCGTCCTGTGGATGTATTCGATCGGATGGCCCTGGGCCTTGAGGCGCGCGACGAGCGCCTCGGTGTAGGGGTGCGTGTCGTCGGTCGAGTCGTCCAACACCTGAATCTCGAGCAGTTCACGCGGATAGCGCACCTTGAGCACCGCGTCGAGCAACTGATCCACGACGTTCCGCTCGTTGAACAGCGGCAGTTGAATGGTGACGGGAGGCAACTGCTCAAACCGGCCCGGCGGGGTCTTCGGAACCTTGTGGCGGTGGCGGAAGTACCGTTGAATCACCAAGAAGCGGTGCGCGCCATAGATCGCCAGAATCCCCAGCAGCAGGAAGTAGGGAACCAGCAGGGCGATGTCGAACCAGTCGAGCTGATGGATGCCCGAGAAGGTGTTATCCGTCAGGGCGCGCGACCAGCGCTCCACTTTGCTCGGCCCGAGGTAAGAAGCCAGAACAGGTAAATAGCCCATCGTCAAGGGCGGCTCTCCAGCCGCCTAACGCACTCTCTAGGATAGCCGATTTGCGCAAGGGTTACTTGCCGCTGGCTGCGAGCTTCTCGAACAGGTCGTAGAACACGGCGTCCCGTTCGCAATCGGCCGCCACCCGGATCATGTGTCTCCCTGGAGCCTTCTCCCACCGGAAACCGGCCGTCAGCACCGGGCTCTCCACCAGCGCAGAGGGCAGCCACTTCGGCTCGATGATCCAGGCCACCGCCGAGATGTCCCAGATCACCTTCGACTGCGGATAGGGCCGCGGCTTGCCCTTGCCCCGTTTGTCTTCGTACTCCACATACTGCGCGAAGAGGTAATCCCCCAGTTTCGAGCGACCTTTGACCCACCGCTCCATCTCCGGAATCGTCGTCCTCAGATGCTCGCTGACGTTCTTAGTCGGAATCTGAACCAGCGGCACGCCGCTATCGAACAGGACCCGCGACGCGTGCAGGTCCTGCTGCAGGTTGAACTCCCGCGCCGAAGGCCAGACGTGCGTCGTCCCGCCAAGCCACACCACCACGATCCTGTCCCTGATCTTCGGTTCCATCAGGATGGCCGACGACACGTTCACCGGGCACCCCAATGTCAGAACATACAGAGGCCCCTGCCGCGGCTTCATCGCCTTCGCGATCAGATCCCGCGCCGCCGGGCTCTCCACCGGCTTGTCCGGCCCCTCCATAAATCTCGAAGACCCCTTGAGCGCGAAGCCCGCCGAAGGCCTCTTCAGGAACTCGAGAATCCGCAGGATCTCCTGGTAGCTCTTCTCCATGCCGTCGCCGGCGCTCTTCGACCGGTTGTTCAGATAGGGCGCAGCGTAAACGGCCTCCACCTCCATCCGCTGCGGCGAGAGGATCGCATAGGCGACGGCGTACTGGTCGTCGATCTCGTTGTAGGTATCGGTGTCGATCACCACCTGGCACTTCCCGGTGGGGGGCTCGAGGAGTTGGCGGAGCCGGTCCGCTCCCGGCTGGCTTGCGGCTGCCATCGCGGCGAGCATGCCTCTGCGGCTGGGTTGGAGAAGGGGCATAAAACCTCCCCGAATACGATATCGAACTCCTGAATGCCCCGTTGCGTATTTCCTTGCCGCCCGAATCCTCTGGCTGGGCTCCTGCGGGTGAGCCAACGCCGCAACCGGACTTGCCAGGAATGGCCGCCTGGTGGCCGCGGGTTGCCGCCCAGGCCTCGATCCCGCCGGGCGCCGGACTCCATCTTGCGCGTAGGCGATTTCCTTCCCGCGCAATGAGCGGAACTCCGGACATCCATTCAGCGTAGGATGAGGTAGGAGTTGTCCATGGCAACACATGTGCGCGTTCTGGCCTGGCTGAACATCGCGATGGGATTTCTGGGCGTCGGCCTCGCACTGCTCGTCTTCGCCGGCGGAACGATCCTGCCCGCGATTATCCAGCAGATCGCCGGAGATTCCGACTTCCCCGTCGCTTTACTCCAGCTCATCTTCACCGTCATCACCGGCGTCATCCTGACCCTGAGCCTGCCTTGCCTCATTCTCGGATTCGGCCTGTACAACTTCCGTCCGTGGGCGCGGGTTCTCGGCTTGGTGCTGGCGGCGCTCAACCTGCTCAACGTCCCGCTGGGCACCGCATTGTCTCTCTACGCCTTCTGGGTGCTGCTCAAGCCGGAAACGGAATCCCTCTTCAAAAGCCCAACCGCGGTGCAGGCCGTATAGCTACTTCGAGTCGTCCGGCGGCATCGGCTCGCCGCCGCGGTCCTTCGTCTCCGCCATCCATTTGTCGAGGCGAGCTGCGTACAGCGCCACCAGCTTCGAGTGCTGCGGGTCCTTGGCCAAGTTGCGAACCTCGTGAGGATCAGCCTTGACGTCGTAGAATTCGACGTCGGGTTTCCTGTCCGCCATGAACAGCGCCTGCGTCGCGTTCAGCTTGCCTTGAGCGTGCAGCTCCTTCATGACTCCCAGCGTCGGGTACTGCTTGGCGATGTAGTCGTTGTGCTGCGTGTAGGGCCGTTCCGGCATGAAGTTGCGGATGTAGGAGTATCGTCCGTCGCGAATGCAGCGGATGCGGTCGACGGTCATGTCGCAGCGGTCGCGCGCCGTCGCGACGAACTCTCTGGGCGCCGCGCCCGTGCCGAACAATGGCCGCCCGTGGAACCACTGCGGCAGGCCGATCCCCGCCGCGGTGAGCGTTGTCGCCGTCACGTCGAGCAGCACCGTGGGATCCTCCCGCACAGCGCCCGGCTTCACCAAGCCCGGCCACTTGACCAACAGCGGCACGTGCGTGCCCGCGTCGTAGCACCACTGCTTGCCGCGGATCAGACAGCGCCCGTTGTCGCCGAAGAAGAAAACCACCGTATTGTCCAGAGCGCCGTCCTTCTTCATCACGTCGAGCAGCGTTCCTACCTGCCTGTCCAGCAACTGCACGCAATCAAGATAGTTGGCGAACTCGTCCCTTACGACCGGGTGGTCCGGCCAGTAGGGCGGCAGTTCGATCTTGGCGGGGTCGATCAGTTTATTCTGCTGCCGCGCCTCGACGAACGCCGGCCCTTTGTGCGTCGCCTGAAAGTTGACCTGCGCGAAGAAGGGCTGCCCTTTGGCCCGCTGGTTCCAGTGCGTCCCGTCGAAGGGCTTCTCGACGGTAAAGTTGTAGTCCGTCTTTCCCGCCCCCCGCACGCCCGGCGCGATGTCTCGCACATTGGCCGTAAAATAGCCCGCGTCCCGAAGCCGGTGACTTACCAGCCGCGCCCCATCGGGGAGCCGGTAGCCGTCCTTCCGATGGCTCCGGTGATGGTGCGCGCCGGTACTCGTCTGGTAGAGCCCGACGTTGAAGCCCGACCGCGATGCGGAACAAACCGGGCCCGTCGAATGCGCCTGGGTAAACCTTGCGCCCTCGCTCGCAAGTTGATCAATCCTTGGGGTTTCCAGGCCTCGATACCCGTAGCAGGCCCACTGCGGCCCATTGTCCTCGGCCAGGATCCACAGGATATTCGGGCGGTCTGCCGCGCTCCCCGAAAGCGCCCGCACGAATGCCGGGGCCGTAGTGCAAACGGGGATGAAACGTCTTCTCAACATCTTCTCGTGGGCTCCGTCCTCTATACTAATAGGGAAATCCCCTTCAGGAGTCGATTCCGTGCACATCCGAACCTGGATAACTGCAGTCGTACTAAGTCTGTCCATTCTCATCCCATGCTTCGGGCAATCCCTCGCGGGCTTGGGAGCCATTAACGGCGTCGTGAAAGACGCCAGCGGCGCCGTCATCCCGGGCGCCAAAATCTCCATTGTCAATGCGGACAAAGGCATTCGCCGGGCCATGGAAACCAACCTCGCGGGCATTTTCAGCGCTCCGTCTCTGACGCCTGGAACCGGCTACGAAGTGACGGTGGAAAAGGACGGCTTTGCCGCCTATTCCGCCAGGCAGATTGAGATCCTCGTCGGCCAAAACGTCTCGCTGACGATTGAATTGGGCGTGCAGGCACAATCCCAGACTGTCACGGTGAACGACGCGACGCCGATGGTGGAGACCACCAAGACCGGCGTCTCGCAGGTCGTCGAGAGCTCTCAGATTCAGAACCTGCCGATCAACGGGCGGCGCGTGGATAGCTTCGTTCTGCTGACGCCGGGAGTGACCAACGACGGCAATTTCGGCCTCGTTACTTTCCGCGGCATCCCCGGAGGCAACGCCTTCCTCACCGACGGCAATGACACGACCCAGGGCTACTACAACGAAGGCGCGGGCCGCACCCGCATCAGCTCGAACATCAGCCAGGACGCTGTGCAGGAATTCCAGGTGCAGTCCTCGGGCATGACCGCCGAGTTCGGCCGCGCCGTTGGCGGGAGTATCAACACCGTCACCCGCAGCGGAACGAATGCCACGCACGGCACGGCCTACTGGTTTTTCCGCAATCACAGCCTGAACGCACGGGACCGGTACGCAACCCGCAACCCCAAGGAGTCGCGCCATCAGTTCGGCGGCAGCCTGGGCGGAGCTTTGAAGAAGGACAAGCTGTTCTACTTCCTCAACACCGAGTGGAGCCGGCGCGACTTCCCGGCCATCTCCAACGTCCAGAATCCGCAACTGTTTGACGCCTCGGGCAACTTCATCGGAACGTGTGGGGCGCCGGCGACTCCCACGCAATGCCAGAACGCGGTGAACTACTTCAAGCGCTTCTTCGGCGAGGTTCCGCGCACCGCGGACCAGGACACTTATTTTGCCAAGCTCGACTGGCGTCCGTCGGAGCGCAACTCGTTCTCGGCAAGCTTCAACCTCATGAACTGGATCTCGCCCAACGGCATTCAGACTCAGGCCACGCTCACGGGCGGCAACGCAATCGGCAACAACGGCGACTCCACCGTGCGCCACCGCTTCGCACGGTTCGCCCACACCGGAATCATCAATCCGTCGACTGTGAACGAGTTCCGATTCGGCTGGTTCAAAGACAGGCTGTACGACACGGTGAACCCGGCGCTGGCGCCTCCCAACGGGCTGGTGGGCCAGTTGACGGTCCAGGGTCAAGGCAACCTAGGCGTGGCCACCTTCCTTCCCCGGGTGCAGCCGACCGAGGACCGCTGGCAATTCGCGGACAACCTGACGTGGCTCAAGGGCGCGCACAACATCAAATTCGGATTCGACATCGCCCACACCCGGGACGTCGTGGAACTGCTGAACAATGGCAGAGGTTCCTACACCTACCCGACGTTTACCGCGTTCGCCCAGGACCTGACCAACCTCGACGGCGGCAAGCGCTGGCAGAATTATTCACAGGTCTTTGGCGATCCGAAGATCAGCATCTTCGTCAGGGACTGGAACTTCTTCATCCAGGACCAGTGGCGTGCCACGCCCAAACTGACGCTGAACTACGGCATCCGCTATGAATACGCGCAATTCGCGCAGCCGAAGCTGATTAATCCGGACTATCCTCAGACGGCGAGGATCAACCAACCCGGATTGAACTTCGCGCCCAGGGCCGGCATGGCTTACACATTTGGCAGCAGCGGCAAGACAGTTCTGCGCGCCGGCTACGGCATCTTCTACGCCCGCATGCCCGGCTCGCTGGTGGGCAACATCCACCAAAGCAACGGCGTCTATCAGAAGTCGATTACCTACCAGAGCAGCGTTCCCGACCAACTTGCCGCGGGACCGGTTTTTCCGGCGTTCCTGCCTTCCACGAACCTGAATCCGCCTGCGGGCACGGTGAGCATCGGCTACGCCAGCCAAGGACTGCTAACTCCGTACACGCAGCAATGGGACATCGGAATCGAGCGGGAGATCACCCGCAACACGGGCCTCACCATCAGCTACCTCGGAAGCCGGGGAGACAACTTCTTCATGAACCGCGACCTCAACATCGGACCGGCCTCGGGTTCCTATACGTACAACATCCTGGACACGGCGGGGGCGCGGATCGGAACCTACACGACGCCCGGCTACCTGCGCGCCAATCGCGTCGATCCCCGATACCAGCGCGTGAACGAACTCGGCAACTTCGGCAAGATGTGGTACGACGGCCTGGTGGTCCAGGTGCGGCAGCGGGCCACGAAGTACCTTCAGGGCACGCTCGCTTACACCTGGTCGCATGCCCGCGACTACAACGCCGGCGGAGGCAGCAGCAACCTCTTCATCGTTTCCGATTCGCCCCGCACGGCCGCCAATGGCGCCTTCGCCCAGGAGAAGGCCACCTCTGATCTCGACCAGCGCCACCGCCTGGTGGTGACGGGACTGATGGAGATGCCGGGCGTCAAGAGCGACAACGCCTTCGTGAAGTACGTCGTGAATGGCTGGAATCTCTCGATGATCGGCACCTTCACGAGCGCATTCTACTGGACGCCCACAATTCGCGTGAACAGCAACTTCTCCGGCTCGGCGTTCACCAACACGCTGAACGGCTTCGGCGGCAGCTTCCGCGTCCCGTTCCTTTCGCGGACGAGCCTGCCGGTCGAAGGGGTCGCCAGGCTGGATGCGAGGCTCAGCAAAGTTCTCAGGTTCACCGAGCGGTATCAGCTCTCGTTGAACTTCGAGGCGTTCAACGTTTTCAACAACGTGAGCAACACCGGCGTGATCACGGAAGGATTCCAGGCCACCACGGGCGTGATCCGGCAGGTGACCGGCATGGGCCGGGGCAGCCAATCGCAGGGCTTCCCCGACGGCACCAACGCTCGCCGGGCGCAGGTTTCGGCCCGCTTCGTCTTCTGAGGCTGGTATACTAATAACTTGAAGAGTGGCCCGCGCCGATGGGCGCGGGCTTTCTCTTGGAGTAATTCCAATGATTATCCTGTTGACCATCATCCACGTGATCGTGTGCCTGTTCCTGATCATTGTGGTCCTGCTGCAAAGCGGCAAAGCGGCCGACCTCGCCGGCGCTTTCGGCGGCATGGGTTCGCAGACCGCCTTCGGTCCGCGCGGCGCGGCAACGGTGCTCTCCAAGGCCACCACCGCCTCCGCCGTGATCTTCATGATCACGTCTCTTTCGTTGTCCATCCTTTACACGCGGGCAGGCGCAGGCGCGGGCTCTTCGGTGCTCGACGAGGTCCCCGCCGCTCAGACGGCGCCCGCGCCGAAGGCTCCCGCCGGCCAGCCGGCGCAGTTGCCCGCGGGAGGCAAGGTCGAACAGGGCTCGAACCCCAATGAGGTCAAGATCGACCTGAGCCAGCAGGCGCCCGCGGCGCCGGCCGACGCCAAGAAGCAGGGATCGCCGGCAAAGAAGTAGTCCGACTCCCTTCGGGCGTTGTAGACTGAGAATGTGAGCCACGCGGATGTGGCGGAACTGGCAGACGCGCTACGTTGAGGTCGTAGTGGGGTTATCCCGTGGAGGTTCAAGTCCTCTCATCCGCACCAAA
>CAYWST010000082.1:0-16988 GCA_964461075.1 uncultured Solibacteraceae bacterium
GCCCTACTGCAGGTGGCTCTGTCCGTATGGCGGGTTGCTGTCCTGGTGCGCAAGGCTCGCCCCTCGCGGCGTCTCGATTACCCCAAACCGTGAGTTGGACTGCGGCCTCTGCCGCGACGCCTGCCCCTACGGCGCCATCGAGAACTACCGCGCGGTTCAGTCCTCCTGCCTCTATTGTGCGCGCTGCTATCACTCCTGCCCGGTCCACAGGGCCGAGTCCGGACTCATCCCAATCGAGGAGATCCGGCCGGCATGAAGACACGATTCCTCCGTCCCCTCGCTGTCCTCGCCGCGCTTGTGTGCTCAATTCTCGCCGGGGTTCTTCTATTCGACTACACCAACGCCAGGATTCACGCTGCGAAGGACGACGCGGCAGTCGCGGCGCTGCAGAAAGAAGTGCGCGAAGACTCCGGCAGGGCGAAGGTTCTCTATGCCGAACAGCAGCGCATCACACGGGAACGCGACGCCCGCCACGCCCGCCGGCGAATCCTCGCCTGGGCGCTGATCCTTGCCGGCGCACTCCTGGTCAGCCTGCTCAAGCCGCTCGCCGCGAGTCCCCCGGCCCGCAGTCCCCAACCCATTTCAACTCAGCCGCCTCCGGCGCGAGCCGTCACGGAACCAAAGCCGCGCCCGGCGACTCCTGCCGCGCCGCCCGTCGACCTCGCTTTCGTCGACGAAGTCGTCGCCCGTGAAGGCACTGGCGTCGAAGCCGCCATCAGTATCCTGCAAGCCATTCAGGAGCACTATCGATATCTTCCGGATGAGGCGCTGCAGCGTGTCTGTGAGATTACTGAAATCACGCCCGCTCAGATCGCCGGAACGTCAACCTTTTACTCCCGCTTCCGCCGTGGACCGGTCGGAAAGCATATTGTCCGCGTTTGTCACGGCACTGCCTGCCACGTGAAGGGGGCCCGGCAGATTTCCGAACAACTTCGCCGCGATCTGGCCATTCCCGAAGGCTCCGACACCGATCCCGAACGGCTCTTCACGCTGGAGGAGGTGGCCTGCCTGGGTTGTTGTTCGCTCGCGCCCGTCCTGATGGTGGATGAACACACCGCCGGTTCACTCACCCCCGCCACGGCGCGCGGCGCCCTCGACGCCGTTCACCCCAGAGAGCCAGCATGAGCCGCCTCGCCGCCTCCCGGATCTCCATCGGACTGAGTTCCTGCGGTGTCGCCAGCGGAGGCGAACCGGTGCGGGCCGTCCTCGACCAAGCGGCGAAATCCGCCGGCGTGCCCGGCCTCGTTCGCGCCGTGGGTTGTAACGGGATGTGCCACCGCGAGCCGATCGTCGAAGTCGAAACCGCCAGCGGAACTTACCACTACTCCAAGGTCACTCCTGAAGCTGCGCGCGCCATCGCCCGCCGGCATATTCCGTCTCGCTCTCTCGCTGATCGCATCCAAAGCTGGTTCCCCCGAAGCCGGGAACTGGAGGCGCACGAGTTCTCCCCCGCCTCAGACGCCGCACCCTGGCTGGCCAAGCAGAAACGCATCGTCCTGGAGAATTGCGGCAGCATCGATCCCAGATCCATCGATGACGCCATCGCACGCGGCGCATGGAGCGTCTGGCAGGATCTGCTCAAGCGACAAGCCGATCCCGGCGGTGTCATCGGCGCGATCGCCGCCGCGGGTCTTCGCGGCCGCGGCGGCGCCGGCTTCCCCACCGCCCGGAAATGGGCCGCCGCCCGTTCGCAGACCGCCGAGCCGAAGTACGTCGTCTGCAACGGCGACGAGGGCGACCCTGGCGCATTCATGGACAGGCTGGTGCTCGAAGCCGATCCGCATCGCGTGATCGAAGGTCTTGCCATCGCCGCCTACGCAGTTGGAGCCTCTGAAGGTTTCCTTTACATCCGCGCCGAATATCCTTTGGCCGTTCGCAACATTCGGCACGCCCTCAAGGAGGCCGAAGACCGCGGCTTTCTTGGGGTCGACATACTCGGATCCGGCGTTCATCTCCGGCTCGAGGTTCGGGAAGGAGCAGGCGCCTTCGTCTGCGGCGAGGAAACCGCCCTCATCCGCTCTCTCGAAGGGCTCCGCGGCACGCCGCGCCTGCGTCCGCCTTACCCGGTGGCGCGCGGCTTCCGGAATCGTCCCACCGTCATCAACAACGTCGAGACGCTCGCCTGCGTTCCCTGGATTCTGCGTCATGGGCCTGAAGCGTTCTCAAGCCTCGGCACTCCTTCGAGCAAAGGGACCAAGGTTTTCGCGCTCGCAGGGAAGATTCGCCGCGGCGGCCTCATTGAAGTCCCGATGGGCCTCACCATCGCCGAAATCGTCAACGAAATCGGCGGCGGAGTCTCCGAGGGCCGCACCTTCAAGGCGGTGCAAATGGGCGGGCCTTCCGGCGGATGCATCCCCGCGTCTCTCGCCGGCACGCCCATTGATTACGACGCGCTGCCCGCCACCGGCGCCATCATGGGTTCCGGCGGATTGGTGGTGCTCGACGACCGCGACTGCATGGTTGATATCGCCAGATTCTTCCTCAGCTTCACACAGGCCGAATCCTGCGGGAAGTGCACCTTCTGCAGAATCGGCGCCAAGAGGATGCTCGAAATCCTGGAGAGGCTCTGCTCCGGTCAGGGCCGTGACGGCGATCTTGAAAGCCTGGAGCAGTTGGCCGGCGCGGTGACTCAGGCCAGTCTTTGCGGACTCGGACAGACCGCGCCCAACCCGGTCCTCACTACCCTGCGGTATTTCCGCGAGGAGTACGAAGCGCACCTCTACGGCAAACGCTGCCCCGCCGGCAGATGCAGGGATCTGATCTCCTACCGGATTAACAGCAAGTGCATCGGCTGCACGCTCTGCGCGCAGATCTGCCCGGTCGGCGCCATCGAATACCGGCCACACCAGCTTCACGAAATCGACCAGTCGCGTTGCACGCGGTGTGACGAGTGCCGCAGAGTCTGCCAGGACAGCGCCGTGGAGGTGGTCTGAATGGTGACGCTGAGCATCGATGGCCGCTCCGTGACGGTTCCCGAAGGAACCACAGTTCTCGAAGCCGCCCGCTGGCTCGGTATCCGCATCCCGACCCTTTGCCACGTTCAGGGGCTTGAACCCGCCGCCTCCTGCTTCGTCTGCGCCGTCCGCGTTCAAGGCAAGCGCACACTGCAGCCCTCCTGCGCGCTGACAGTCGAGGAGGGCATGGTGGTGGATACGGCGAGTGAAGACATCCGCTCGGTCCGCCGCATGGCCCTGGAACTGCTTCTCTCCGACCACGCCGGAGACTGCGCCGCTCCCTGCGCCACCGCATGTCCGGCAGGCCTCGAGATCCCCGCTTTTCTCGAACACCTCGCGCGTGGCGATAGCGCCGCCGCTCTCGATTCGATCTGGCGGCGCCTTGCGTTGCCGGGAGCGCTCGGACGAATCTGCCCGCGCCTCTGCGAGCAGGAGTGCCGCCGCCGGGAGCACGACGACGGTCTCGCCATCGGCCCGCTCCATCGGTTCGCCACGGACCATTCTCCGGCGGCTCTCCCGCCCACGTCCCCGCAGACCGGCCGCCGCGTCGCCATCATCGGCGCCGGACCCGCCGGGCTGGCCGCCGCGTTCTACCTGCTCCAATCAGGCCACCGCACGACGCTGTTCGACGCCAAACCCGAACCGGGCGGAATGCTCCGCTATGGCATCCCCGCCTTCCGGCTCCCAAAGGATGCACTGGATGCCGAGATCGGCGTCATCCGCGCCCTCGGCGCCGAGTTCAGGATGAACGCCGTCTGGGGCGTTGACTTCACGCTCAACGAACTGCGCGAATCCTTCGACGCCGTCTTTGTCGCCACCGGCGCTCAACACGCTCAGGCGCTGCGCTGCGAGGGCGAAGAGTTCGCCATCTCCGGGATCGAGTTTCTTGAAGCCGTTGCCGGAGGCGCGAGCCCTCCCCTTGGCTCGGAAGTCCTCATCCTCGGCGGCGGCAACACCGCCGTCGATTGCGCCCGGACCGCCGTCCGCCTTGGAGCGCGCACGGTCAGAGTCCTCTACCGCCGCACCGAACGTGAGATGCCCTGCCTCCTGTCGGAGGCCGAAGCCGCCCGCGCCGAGGGCGTCCACTTTGAGTTCCTTGTGGCGCCTGTCCGGCTTGAATCCAGCAGCAGACACGAACTGACGCTCTCCTGCCGCCGCATGACTCTCGGCCCGCCCGATTCCTCAGGCCGGCCGCGTCCGATTCCCCTCGAAGGCTCGGACTTCACATTGAGCGCGTCTACCGTCATCGCCGCCATCGGCCAGACCGTCGACCGCTCCGTCGCCGAACGCTGCGGCCTTCGTGTGACCACCTGGGGCATCGCGGCCGACCCCGCGACTCTCGCCACCAATCTCCCTGGAGTCTTTGCCGGCGGAGACTGCATGCTGGGCGCAGACCTTGCGGTTCGAGCCGTGGCGGCTGGCCGAATCGCCGCGCGTTCCATCGGCCAATACCTTCGTGGCGAGCCGCTCTCTCCGGAGCCGTCTCTCGCGACAGTTCTGCTCCACCCGATCGATGACGCTGAGCGCGCTGTCATCTTCCGCGATATTGAACGCGCTCCCCGCGTGCCCCTCCCCGAAATCCCGATGGAGCGCCGCCTTGCTTCGTTCGACGAAGTAGAGACCGGCCTCGATCCGGCCACCGTGCCGCGCGAGGCCGCCCGCTGCCTTTCCTGCGGCTGCGGGAAATCGCATAGCTGCGGGGTTCGCGCCCTCGCGACCGAGTACGATGCCGATCCCCGCCGGTTCACCGGCGCCCGCCGCCGCTTCTCGCGCGACGAATCTCATTCCCAGATCGTCTACGAGCCCGGCAAGTGCATCCTCTGCGAAGCCTGCGTGCGCGTCGCCGCTCAAGCGGGCGAAGCGCTCGGTCTCGCCCCCATCGGCCGGGGGTTTGATACGGCGGTCGGCGTTCCCTTCTCCAAGCCGCTGTCGGAAGCCCTGCTCTCCACCGCGCGCCGCTGCGCTGAAGTCTGTCCGACTGCAGCGCTTCGGGTCCGCTGAGGCAGACCCGCCATCGAATCCCCGCAGGACGGCTTCGTTTCCCCGGCCGATTCGCCATGGCAGCCGGTTTGCGGGGACGCGGGCGGGAGAGCAACCGGAGAGCGCTCCGTGGCGAACCGGCGGAATCCGCTCCAGCCCTCAACTCCACGAGTGCGGCCAGTCTCTCCCTACGAGCCCTTTCCCGCGCTGAACTCAGACCTTCAGCGAGCGCAGGTACGGGTAGCTCTCCCGCATCTCGTCCATGTTCATCTCGACGTAGTAGTTCTTGACTCCGCCCTTCTTTGCCGCCCCGAATAGCCGCTTCCAGTCCACCACTCCCTTGCCCACCGCCACCGTCTTCTTCTGCGCAGCATCCCAATCCGCGAGGTGCAGCGAAATGAACCGGCCCGGGTGCTTTTCCATGTAGTCCGCCGCGTGGAAGCCGATGTTCACAACCGCCACCTGGAACTGCATTTTCACGAGCTTCGCGTCCAACCGCTTGAGCAGTTCGTCGTAGATGAGCACGCCGTCCAGTTGCGCGAACTCGCCGTGATGATTGTGGAAGCCGCACTGCAGGCCGGCCTTCTTCATCTTCTCCGCGAACCCGTTCAATTCATCGGCGGCCTTGCGCCAATCGTCCAGCGTGGCCGTCTTCGGCAGCCCGAAACTCGAAAGCACCATCTGCTTCAGGCCGAGTTCCTTGGCGAATGCGATCCTCTCGTCCAGGCGCTCTCGCAGCTCTCTCGCGTTGTAGTGGCAACTGTCGCAGCGCAGGTCCGCGTCGCGAATGATCTTCTTCATCTCCACGGCGGTCATGTTCGCCAAAGGTCCGAATCCTGAACTGACATAGCCCGGCGGCGAACACATCTCCACGCTCTTATAGCCGATGGTGGCGAACTCCTTCAGCGTTCCAGCGAAGTCCTTGGCAAGCGCCTGCCGCACCGGAAAGACCTGAAAGCCCGCCGGCATATTCAGAACGTCGGCCGCCAGCGCTCCCGCCGCGCCGGCGGCCAGGAATCCCCTTCTCGATAGCGTCCGCATCTTACAATTCCCATCCTTTCCGGTATTCACGCACCAGGTATTTGTTCGCCTCGGGGATGTTGGTGATCCTCATGTTCTCGCTGTCCAGCACCACTTTCTTCCCCGCGCGCAACGAGACCGTGCCGAGCGTCACCGCGTCGGAGATGCCGCTCGCGTTCAGGAAGCTTGCAGGCGCCGGGCCGCTCCCCTTGAACGCCTGTAACCACGAAACAGGACGGTCCGGCGCACCGGCCTGCCGCCTCTGCGGCGGCGCCTCTCCCGGGAACAGCGGCTCGATCTTGCCCTTCGCGGCCAATTGCGGATTCTGCCCATTGAAGCCCGCGAAGATTTTCCCTTGGTCGCCGACGAACAGGATTCCTTCGATCGGCCACTCCACGCCCGCCGCCTCCAGATCGTCCGGCATGCGAGGTTTGTAGCCGCCGTCGTACCAGAACAACTCCGGCGCCGGCGTCGAACCGCGCGCGGCGAACTTGAACCGGATCGTACACGCTGCGGGATACGCGAAGTCGTTCTTCACCCGCTTGCTCACCTGCTCTTCGATCGTGTTCGTATGCGTCGCCCAGGCGTCCGCGCTCAACGGCGTCCCGAGGTTCAACTCCGTGAAGACAGGCCACAGGCTGTAGATCCCCATGTCCGCCATCGACCCGCCGCCGAACTCATACCATCCGCGGAACACGGCATGCGTGTAGTGCGGGCTGTAAGGGCGGTCGAGCGACGGGCCGAGCCACAGTTCCCAGTCGAAGCCCGGCGGAACCGGCGCCGCTTCGGGAATCTGCGTGTACTGCGGCCACACCGGGCGGTTGGACCAGTTGTGGATCTCGCGCAGCGCGCCGATCGCGCCTTCTTTGATCTTTCCGCAAATCCGCCGGTTCCCTTCACCCGAACCATAAGGCAGGAAGTACGTTGGCACGCGCGTCTTTCGCGCGGTCTCGATCACAAGCCGGGCCTCATACATCCGGTTGGCCAGCGGCTTGTGCATCACCACGCCGATGCCCTTCTTCATCGCCGCCACCGAGACGGTCGCGTGCAGATGGTCCGGCGTCATCACCTTGACGGCGTTGATGTCCTTTTCTTTTTCCAGCAGTTCGCGGAAATCGGAGTAGCAGTTTACAGAGCGGAACTTCTCCACGCCCCGCTGGTTCGCATAATAGGCGTCGATGACTTCCTTGCCGATGTCCCGGCCGCCCGGGCAGCCCGTGCCGTTGGGCTGCCAGTCCGGCTTGTTCAGGAGCCGGCGGATCGTGTTCCGGATGCTCCCCTTGCCCCATTCAACGTAGTCGTTGGAACTGCGGTTCGGATCGCACACCGCCACGATCTGAATCTCCGGGCTGGCGACGATCGGCGCAAGCTCGGTGAAGCTCTGCGTCCCCATGCCGATATGCGCCAGCGTGATCTTGTCGCTCGGCGCGACGTATCCCGTCCCGCCCAGCACATGACGCGGAACAATCGTGAATGCCGCCGTCGCGGCGCTTGAACTCACGAACTTGCGGCGGTCGCTCGTAAAGGCCATTGGCAGACTCCTGTCTGCGCTGAGTTTATTACAGCCCTGACAAGGCTGCACGCCTCCAGGAAAGAACCGGCCAGGCTACCAGGCTGGCAAGGAGCAGCGTCTCGCAATCCGGCGTTCCAGGACTCGCGTTCGGCCAGCAAGCGGGCGGCCAACGGCGAGCCGCCCGGGTGATCGCTGCCCGCTTTGGAGTCATCCGGTGGCGATCCTGCCGGTGAACTCCTGCCACGCTTGCCCGTTGAGGAAATCTCGAATCCGCTCTACGTTCTCGTCGGGCAGGACGAAAAGCGGTTCGGCGAGAAACGGTCCGCAAACCCCCAATACGCTCATCGCCGCCTTCAGTCCGCGCAGATACGACGTCGATTCTTTTGTCTGCGAATACACCACCGCCGAGAGTCTCAGAACCTGCTTTTGAATCGCTTCCGCCTCGACTCTCCGCCCCTCTCGCATGAGCCGGAAAATGAGCGTGTAGAGTTGCGGGAACAGGTTCGCGCCGCCGCAGACCCCGCCGTCCCCGCCCAGCGACAACGACTCCACCAACTGCTCTTCCGGTCCACAGAACAGCAGGAATCCCGTCGCCGCAGGCAGAGTAGCGCGCACACGCGAGAAATACTCCAGGTCGCCCGAACTGTCCTTGAGCCCGGCCAGCGGAACGCATTCAAAAACCCGTTTCAATGTCGCCGGCGCGAAGTGGATCTTCGTCAGCCCCGGAATGTTGTACAGAAACACCGGCAATTCGAGCTTCGGGACGGTCCGGAGCAGGTAGCTCAGTAACTCGTCCTGCCCGAGCGGCATATAATAGGGCGGCGTCAAAACAAGCGCCGAAGCCCCCTCCCGGGCCGAAAACTCCGCCAGCTCAAGACAGCTCTCCGTGCTCGGATCGCACAACCCCACTAGGACCGGCGCCCGTCCGGCCACCTGCCGGCAAACCCGCGTCACAACTTCTTCGCGAACCCGTTGTTTCAGGTGCGGACCCTCTCCCGTCGTGCCCAGCACGAAGAGGCCGGAGACGCCCCCTGCCAGGACGCGCTCGACCAAAACCTCCAGGCCAGCAGCGTCCAGGCGGCCGTCCTGATTCAACGGCGTCGCCAGCGGCGGAATGATCCCGCTATACCTGTGAATCCTGCTCATTCCCCGTCCTCTCCGCCATTGATCTCAAGAAAACTCCCCAGAAGATCGCCGTCCATTTCAATCTGCGATAGCCGCTCCCATCTGTCCTGTTGATCCAGCCTTTCCTGCATGCTTCGACGGATGTGCGTTTCGCAAAGCCGCGCCGATCGCGCCGCGTCGCCCGCCAGCACTGCTTCCAGGATGGCGCGATGATCCGCGTTGATCCTGCGCATCTGCTCGATGTCGTGCGTCTCGTGCGGCATGGCGAGGATCCGAATCAGCAGCCGCGCGTCGCGAACCATCTTCACAATCCGGCGATTCCCCGCCGCTCTCAGCAGAAAGAGGTGGAACTGAAGGTCGATGGAGAGGAACTTCACCATCTCCTTCCGGGTCAACCTGCTGTCCCCGCGCTGCGCCACCTCCTGCGCCAGGTCTTCCAATTGCCGGCACAGCTCCCCAAGCCTCTCTTCCTCCTCCTTCGGCAGCCCGTGCCGCGCCACCTTTCCAACCGCGTAAACCTCCAGCGCTTCGCGAAGTTCGTAGATCTCGACCACATCCGCGCGGCTTGGCTTCCGCACCGCCGTCCCACGCCCGCGAACCTGCTCGAGAAACCCCTCGCCTGTCAGTTTCCCTAAGGCCTCGCGAATCGGAGTCCGGCTCACCCCGATCTCCCGCGACAACGCGATTTCAGACAGGACTTCTCCGGCGCTGAGCTCGCCGGCAAGAATCTTGCCCTGGATGTATCGGTAGGCTTTGGATTGGAGGGACTGCGGACTGGTCTTGGGACTGCGTCCGGATCCGGACGCCAGCGCCGACCCTGACGCCTTCATCACAGTCACGATTATACATGCGCTTGACTTATGTATACACGTTGAATACCTTTGTGCTGTAAGTACTTCACCAGCTCACCATTCCGAAAATCCTATGAATCTGCCTGGTCGCCTCGTCTCGGTCTGCTCCATCCTCTCCATCGCGGGCTCCGCTCAACAGGCGGTCCCCGCCAAAAACATCGTCGTCTACCAGGAGGCCGGCCGCTTCGCCGGTTGGCCCGCCAACCATGGCCTCTGGGCCTGGGGCGACGAGATTGTCGTCGGTTTCGAAGCCGGCGCTTTCAAGTTCTCTGACCGGAGCCACGCGATCGACTACTCGAAACCCGCGGAGCACGTCCTGGCCCGTAGCCTCGACGGCGGAGAGACCTGGAAGATCGAAAAGCCAGAAGGGCTCAAGCCTCCCCCGGGCTACCGCCAGGCCGGCGTCCCCACAGAAGCGGGCCTCCCCATGAAGGACTGCCCCGGCAACATCGATTTCACCGCCCCCGGGTTCGCCCTTTCCGCCCGCATGAACGACATCCACGTCGGTGAGTCGCGCTTCTACTACTCCTACGACAAGGGCAAGACCTGGGACGGCCCGTTTCGTCTGCCCAGTTTTGGCCAGCCCGGAATCGCCGCCCGCACGGACTACCTCGTCAACGGCAAACACGACATGACCATGTTCCTCACCGCAGCCAAGTCCAACAAGCGCGAAGGACGGGTCATCTGCGTCCGCACCCGCGACGGCGGCAAGACCTGGACCATGGAAGGCTACGTCGGGCCCGAACCGCCGGAGAACGATTTCGCCATCATGCCTTCGTCCGTCCGCCTCTCCAAGTCCACCATCTACACCACCGTCCGTCATCGTCCCTATATCGACTCCTACATCTCCAAAGACGACGGGAAGACCTGGACCTTCGTCAATAAGCCCGCCCCTGACACCGGCCGCGGCAACCCGCCCTCCCTCATCAAGCTCAAGGATGGACGCCTTGCCATCACCTACGGCTACCGCAAAGAGCCCTACGGAATCCGCGCCCGCCTCTCCGCCGATAGCGGCCAAACCTGGGGCGATGAAATCGTCCTGCGCCAGGACGGCGGCAATTGGGATCTCGGCTATCCCCGATCCGTCCAGCGCCCAGACGGCAAGGTCGTCACCGTTTACTACTTCAACGATTCGCCCGGCAAAGAGCGCTACATCGGCGCCACCATCTGGGACCCTGGCGCCGGCTCGGGAACCGCGAAGTAGACGGCGGCATCATCCGAAACCGGCGTCCCTGTCCGTGTGAGCGATACCCTCGCCGCGCGCGACGATTCCGGCAGGGTCCTTGAACTTGAGGCCTGTGGCCCGCGGCGGATTCATCAAGTCCCGCTGCGACTACATCACCCCGAGAATCCACCCTTCGATCTCCGCCGTTTGCCGCTGCTCAGGTTCGATGCCGGGCGCCAGATACCGCTCTAAACCGCCGTTCGCGTCCTCCCTTTGCGTCCAGGCGGCGACCGAGTAGGCATCGTGTTGATCAGCTGTCCGCCCCTCTCGCGCGAACTCGCGGCTCCAACGGGACGGATAGACCTCCACGACCGCGGACCGCCTCGCCGGGATCTCCCACCCGTCGAAAGCCCAGAAGTGGACTTTGCCGCCAAGCGCCTGCCTGAGCCGCCGAAGCTACGGCAGACCTGCGTGGGTGGACTTTGCCACGGACCCGGGCGCATCGAAGTGAAAGACAGACTTCGCCCCGGCTCGAATCTCCACCAGCCGCCGCCATTTCGCGCTGCCGCTGCGCGCCATGCCCTTAGCCTTGCTTCCGTCCCGAACGAAGTCCACATATGTGAAGCGTTCATCGGTCGGCCAATGCGCGTGGAAATCCTCCAGGAACAAGTCCCAATTCAACGGCAGCTGATACATCTCGAAATACGCTTTTGGGAAGGAGAACGCATGATCCAATCCGACGAGAGTTGGTATCTCCTCTGCCAGGGTTGACGAGAGCCGCTCCGCGAGACCGGCCCGCGTCCAATACTTCCTTGGGCTCGGCGGGGGTAACATCTCGCGGGGAGCTGCTCTACCCTCCGCTACGTACACTCGAAGCCCACTCAGACTTGAAAAAGCTGTTTCCGCCCCTGAGTAATCAATGCCGATGTATCTGCCCCATCCTTGAGCCATGATGGTGATCCTCGCGGCGCCACCACACGTGCCTTGGCGCCCCTCCGCCGCCGTATGCAGCGCTAGCAGCACTTGGCCCGCTGGTACTTCTGCCGCAGCCGCTCTTCGCTGAACCGGCGCCACTCCGCGCCCGAGTGCGCCGCGCCATGGTGCGCGAGATGGCGCTGGTAGGCGTTCTCGTCGCCGATTTCCCGGAGGATCGCCAGCAGAATTCGGAGCAGCTTCATCACACCTCCTCGGGCTTCAATTGGCTCAGGATGAACGGCGTCTCCGTTGTCTCCGCCTTCTCCGTGCCTCGCAGAATGCCTGCCCACAGGCGAATGCTGTCGAGCAGAATCGTCGTCACCAGCACGACGAAGATCCCGCAGACGAAGGCGTCCAGCCGGTTGTTGAAGATCAACTGGTTCGTCGTAGCACTCTGAGGCCCGGCCTCCAGCGCCCGCGCCGCCGCGAGGAATCCTACCCGCGGCAGCGGCGAGAAGATCTTCTCCCAACTCGCCGAATAGGTCACCACCACAAGCCAGCACAGCGGCGTGATCGTGATCCACGCGTATCTCAGCCGGTGCATTTTGATCAGAATCGTCGTCGCCACGCAGAGCGCGACCGCGGCCAATAATTGATTCGCGATCCCGAACAGCGGCCACAGCGAGTTGATCCCGCCCAGCGGGTCGAGGACGCCCTGAATCAGGAAATAGCCCCAGGCGCAAACGATCAGGCCCGACGTTAGCAGTACGCCCGGCATCCACGAAGTCCGCCCCAGCGGCTTGTAGATGTGGCCCAGAAAGTCCTGAAGCATGAATCGGCCCACTCGCGTCCCCGCGTCAATCACGGTCAGGATGAACAACGCCTCGAACATGATCGCGAAGTGGTACCAGAACCGCAGCACCGCCTCGTTGCCCGCAATCTGCGAGAAGATATGCGCCATGCCCAGCGCCAGCGACGGAGCGCCGCCCGTTCTATAGAACAGCGACTCCTCGCCGACATGCCGCGCCAGATCCTGCATCGTCTGCGGCGTGACAGGGAAGCCCCAGGATGTGATGGTTGCGGTCGCCGCCTCGGGTGTCGCGCCGACGATGCCGGCGGGCGAGTTCACCGCGAAGAACACGCCTGGTTCAAGGGCGCACGCCGCCACCATCGCCATCATCGCCACGAAACTCTCCAGCAGCATTGATCCGTACCCAACGGGCAGAATGTGGCCTTCCTTGGCGATCATCTTCGGGGTCGTTCCGGAACTGATCAGCGAATGGAAGCCGCTGATCGCGCCGCAGGCGATTGTGATGAAGCAGAACGGGAAGATCTTGCCCGCGAAGATCGGTCCGGTC
This sequence comes from uncultured Solibacteraceae bacterium, assembly GCA_964461075.1. GTDB lineage: Bacteria > Acidobacteriota > Terriglobia > Bryobacterales > Bryobacteraceae > JACADU01. The sequence goes on from CAYWST010000082.1 coordinate 12,882, forward strand.
CCGTCCACGAACCTCGTCAGCGCCGGCATCTGCAACTCCGGCCGCACAAAGAGAATGCCGGCGCCCAGCATCAGCACCACGCCCAGCTTGACGAACGTCGAAAGGTAATCCCGCGGCGCGAGCAGCAGCCACACCGGCAGCGCGGAAGCCGCGAAGCCGTAGAGAATGAGGCACACCGCTAATGCCATGCCTCCCAGCGTGAACAGCGGCCCGAGCGTGGCGTGATGAGCCACCCATTCGCCGAGGAAGATCGATCCCATGACCAGAACGAATCCGATCAGCGAAACCTCCAGCACCTTGCCCGGCCGCCAGTAGCGAAGATACAACCCCATGAACACCGCGATGGGCATCGTCGCGGCGATCGTGAAGGTCCCCCACGGCGACCCCTTGAGCGCGTTTACAACCACCAGGCCGATCACAGCGAGTAGAATGATCATGATCAGAAGTACCGTCAGCAGCGCCGTCCCGCCGCCCAGCCGCCCGATCTCCTCCCGCGCCATCTGACCCAGGCTCTTGCCATTCCGCCGCACCGAGCAGAAGAGAATCACAAAGTCCTGCACGGCGCCGCCGATCACCACGCCGAAGATGATCCAGAGTGTTCCCGGAAGATACCCGAACTGCGCCGCCAGCGTCGGGCCCACCAGCGGTCCGGGGCCTGCGATCGCAGCGAAGTGGTGTCCGAACACGATCCACTTATTCGTGGGCTCGAAATCGTGGCCGTTGCGAAGCCGCTCAGAGGGGGTCGCGCGACTGTCGTCGAGAGCCATCACCTTGGCGGCGATGAACGCCGCGTAAAACCGGTAGGCCGTGAGATATGTGCAAACCGCGGCCAGCACCAGCCACGCCGAGTTGATAGTCTCGCCGCGATGCAGGGCCACTCCGCCGAGTGAGATGGCGCCCGTGGCAGCCACGAGCACCCACACAAGCGTTTTCAGAACCGGAGACATGATGTCCCTCGATTCTATCCGTTGGCGGGACCCGCCCGATGGCGCAGAGCCTAGAAAATGTACTTCAGGGCAAACTGAATCCGCCGCGGATCCTCTGCGCTGGTGATCCGTCCCGCAGTCGGCGTGCCCACGCCCGTCGCCGGCCGGCCGAAGTTCGGCGTGTTCGTGAAGTTGAAGCTCTCGAACCGGAACTGCACTTCGTGCCCTTCCCACGGCATCGCGAAATCGCGTGCCACCATCAGGTCGAAGTTCTTCCTTGCAGGGGTCTCGATGAGATTGCGTCCGGCGTTGGATGGAACGCCCGGCGCCGAAGGTACAACGAAGGTCGTGTCGAACCAGCGGTCGATCGTCCGCTGGTCCGCCGGCAGGTTCGGGGAGCGAACGAAGTCGCCGCGCACCGAGCCGCCCAGATTCTCGTTGTTCACATTGATGGTGTGTGGAATCATGAAGCCGCTGTAGAGCGAGAGAATCCCGCCCACCTGCCAGCCGCCCAGGATCCAGCTTGCCGGACCCGAGGTCAGATAGCTGCGCCCCTTGCCGAACGGCAGTTCGTAGACCACTGACGTGATGAAGCCCAGCGTCCGGTCCAGATTGGAACGCGCCCGCTCCCGGCTCAGCTCGTATGGCGTTTGCGCGCCCTGCCCGCCGTCAAAGAGATCCTCGTTGCCCTGATCCATGTTCCGCGACCAGGTGAACGCCGCAAGGTACGTCAGCCCCTTGGAGAACCGCTTCTCCGCCTTCGCCGTCAGGGCGTTGTAGCTCGAGTGCAGCATGTTGTCATGCCAGGTGACGTTCGAGTATTGAGGCCGGATCAGCCTCTGGTTCGCGGCCACCGTCGCCGACGGCGTGAACGGCAGGTTGATGTTCCTCGTCGTCGCCAGGTTCGTTCCTTTCGATCCCGCGTATCCCAGTGTCACCAGCGTGTCGAAGGGCAGCGTCCGCTGCAGGTCGAAGAACCACTGCGCGGCAACCAGGTTGTCCCGCCGGTCTGGGAACGCGTACACTTGCACGCCTCTCTGAATCACCGTATTGTTGAAATCCGGGAACCCGTTCCGCATGAAGAAATTCGTCGTCTCGAAATTCTGTTGAATCGCGATTTCGGCGTGCTTTGGCGCTCCCGAACGGAAGTTTGCTCCCTCCGTGGAGGGCGAATTCGCTTCCCCGTAGAACATTCCAGCGCCGGCGCGAATCACGGTCTTCGGCGTCACGCTCCAGGCCATGCCCAGCCGCGGCGCGAAGTTGTTCAGGTCGTTCGTGCACCCGCAATCGCCGCTGCCGGTGGGGAAAACGATCTTTTCATCCGCCAGGCCGGCGACGTTATAAGGCGCGGTCAGGTACCGGCTCACCGTCTGCTTCTCCACGTTCGGGAACGTGCCGAGGAAGAATGTCTCATAGCGCAGACCCGCGTTGATGGTCAGCCGCGAGTTCACCTTCCAGTCGTCCTGGAAAAACAGCCCATAGTAGGGCGCGTAAAGATCCTCGCCCTGGTTGTTGCCATAGTTCCCGCCGCTCACCCACCCAAGCAGCATGTCCGCCATCCCGTTGCCCGAATTGGCTCGCGAAGTCCCGACGTTCGGCTGCTGCGACGTGAACTGCCCGCTAAAAGCGACCTGACCGCGCCTGAATCTCGATGCGTCCCGATAAACCCCCAGGTTTCGATACTCACCGCCGAACTTGATCGTGTGACGCCCCTTCTGCCAGAGCATCGAGTCGGAAACCATCCAGTTGTCCAGGTTGTTGATGTTCGGCCAGAACGAGCGCGCGCCGATCTCCACAAAGCCGCTTGGCGAAAAGCGCGTCCATCCATGATCCAGCCCGTCGCCAAACTTGTCGCCCGGCGCGTTCTTGATGCCGTACTTTGGGTTCAGGTTCTCGGTAAAGGGGATGTCGAACGCGGTGTCGAATTGCGAAAACCCGAACCGCAGTTCATTGAACATGGTCGGCGTCAAAGAGCTCGATAGCGCCGATGCGATATTGTGGCCCTTGAGCCGGACCGTCTGCCCCAATCCGCCGGTTGCGGGGTAGGGCAGGATGCCTGCTTCATCGCGGAACTGATCCCGCAAGGAATAGCGGGCGAAGAACCGGTGTTTGTCGGACAGGTTGTGATCCCCGCGGAAGTCGTACTGGTCTGCGTCGTTCTTGTCGGTCGGCGAATAGAAATAGTTGTCGGGCAGGTTGTCGCGCCCCGCGATGTTGGAGGCCGGGTACTCTTTGATCACCGCCGCGGTCACCGGATCCCATCGCGTCGCCGGAACAATGTTGCCGGCGAAGGGGGCGCGCGTCGCCGCCGCTCCAGTTCCTGTCAGGGTGAGCGGATCAAAGACGTTCCGCCGCTGCACGGGCTGTTGAGAGAAATCGCCGCGCTCGATGATGTCCCGGCTCGGTACCGTGTTGATGTAACTTTGCCCATACCTGATGTTGGTCCGTTGCCATGATCCGAAGAAGAACGTCCGGTTCCTGATCGCCGGACCGCCCAGGCTCGCCCCATACTGGTTCTGCCTGTACTTCGGCTTCTTCGCCCCCGAGCGGTTGGCGAAGAAGTTGGTTCCATCCAAAGCGTCGTTGCGGAGGAACTCGTAGACCGAGCCGTGAAACTCATTCGTGCCCGACTTCGATGTCACAATCACCTTCGCGCCGGCGCGGTAGCCATACTCCGCGCTCATGTTGTTGGTCACGACTTTGAACTCCGCCACCGCATCCACGGGCGGCTTCACCTGCTGCGCTTCGAATCCAAGCGGCCCGCCCGACGTCCTGGAAGAGTTGTCGTTGCCGTCAAGCAGCACGTTATTCTGCGCCATCTGCATGCCCACTGCGGCGAACTGCCCTTCGTCCCGCGAACGCGCGCCCGTCCCCGGTCCGCCTCCGGGGAGCGCCCCGGCCGTGAACTGCGCCAGCGAAAGATAATTGCGCCCGTTCAGCGGCATCTCCAGAATCCGCTTCGAGTCGATCACCTGCCCCACTTCGGTCGTCTCCGAGTTGATCAGCACCGCCGACGCCGACACCATGATCGACTCTGTCACGGCGCCCGGCTTCAACTCGAAGTCCAGCCTCGCCAGTTGATTCACCTCGAGCCGGATCTCGTTCGCCTGCTGAACCGAAAAGCCCGAAGCGCTGCACTCCACTTTGTAGCGGCCCGGGGTCAATGAGGGAAACAGATAGG
>CAYWST010000083.1:0-16850 GCA_964461075.1 uncultured Solibacteraceae bacterium
CAGCCGAGCCGCCTCCTCGATTGAACCTGCCAGCATCGCAAACGGCTTCCGCCGACGCCGCTTCCTCTCCCGCAACCGCCCTACCGCCTCGTCGCTCGCCGCGTCGCACATCAATAGAAACCCGCCCAGCGCCTTCACCGCCACCACCGCGCCCTGCCGCAGCGCCTCCACCACCTCCTTCACGTCCATTGAAAGCCGCGGACCGCACTCCGGACAGCAGTTCGTCTGCGCGTGAAACCGCCGCGACCCCGGATCCCTGTACTCCGCCTCGCACGCGCCGCACATCAGAAAACGCCGCATTGAGGTCCGCGCCCGGTCATACGGCAGCGACTCGACGATCGAATACCGCGGCCCGCACTCCGTGCAATTCGTGAATGCGTACCCATGCCGACGGTTCCCTGGATCGAAGATCTCCGCCCGGCACTCGGCGCACAGCGCCAGGTCCGGCAGCAGGAACGCCCGCGCATCCCCCTCCTCCTCGCTCCTCGCGATCCGAAACCCCGTTCCCTCTTTCACCGCGAGCAGGCTCCTGCGGAACTCGCGAATCACCGCGTTCGCAGGCGGCTCGTGCTCGATCATCCGCGCAAACTCATCCAGCGCCCTCGGGTCTCCCTGCGCCTCGATCACAACGCCCCCAGGCCCGTTCGCCACCCACCCGCTCAACCCTTGCCGCATCGCCAGCCTGTAGACATAGGGCCGGAACCCGACGCCCTGCACCGCGCCGCTGACCGAGATCCGAATCCGCTCATGCACGCCCATCGACTCTGCCGCCGGACTCTCTTCTCCTATCACCCGCCCTCCGCAGAAGTCCAGTCCGCGAATGAATGAGCGGCAGGCGATGAGCTACAGTGTCTCTCATGAACCGGGCAGCCCTCGCTCCGATCCTTTGCGCGCTCTCGCTGGGCGCCCAAGCCCAGCCGCTCCCCTGCGCTCAACTCCGCGCACTCACCGATCTCGACCTCACCATCGCCACCGCTCAACACGTCCCCGCCGGCAAGGACGCTCCCGAACACTGCAAAGTCACCGGCCAGATGCTGCCCGAAATCCGCTTCGAAGTCTATCTGCCCGTCAATTGGAACAGGCGATTCCTCCTCCGCGGCAACGGCGGCTTCGCCGGACAGATGGACCGCGGCGGCGCCCTCCGTTCCGCAGGGGCCGGTTTCGCCGCCGCCGTCACCGATACGGGCCACGACGCCTCCGTCGAGCCGCTCGCCACCTTCGCCGTCAACCGTCAGAAGCTTTACGACTACGCCTTCCGCTCCCTCCACGTCACCGCCCTGGCCGCGAAGAAGCTCATCCAGGCCCACTATGGCGCGCCGCCCCTCAAGTCCTACTACCAGGGCTGCTCCACCGGCGGACGTCAGGGTCTCATCCTCGCGCAGCGCTTCCCCAGCGATTTCGACGGCATCATCGCCGGAGCCCCCGTCCTCGACTTCTCCGGCACCATGTTCCAATACGCCGTCATCGCCAAGGCGCTCGCCGCCGCGCCCATCCCTCTCGCCAAAATGAAACTCGTCGCGGGCGCCGTCTATAAGGAATGCGATGCGCGCGACGGCCTCGCCGATGGTCTCATCGACGACCCGCGGCGCTGCCGCTTTTCCCCATCCCGCGACCTGCCCATCTGCCCCGGCGGCCAGGACAACCCAGGTTGCTTCACTCCGGGCCAGATCAAATCCCTCGAAACCGTCTACAGCCCTGTCAACATCAATGGCCGCACCCTCATGCCCGGCTGGCCCGCCGGCGCCGAAATCGCCGGACCCAATGGCGTCAGCGGTTGGGCCAACTGGCTCCTCAGCGACACACAGCCCACCATCAGCGTCAACTTCTCAACGAGCTTCTTCCGCCACATGGCTTTCGAAAAGCCCGACCCCAGCCTCGACCTCCTCTCCCTCGACCTTGACAAGGCCTCCCCCCGCGTCGACTGGCTCCGCCCCATCCTCGACGCGACCCAACCCGACCTCTCCGCCTTCCGCGATCGTGGCGGCAAGCTCATCATGTACTACGGCTGGAGCGATCCCGCCCTCAATCCCATGATGGGACTCAACTACTATGAATCCGTCCTCAACGCCATGGGCCCGCGCACGCAGGACTTCTTCCGCTACTTCACCCTCCCCGGCGTCTTCCATTGCGGCGGCGGCGCCGGTTGCGGCACGGCCGATTTTCTTGAGCCCCTCATTCAGTGGGTCGAGAACGCCAAAGCCCCCGACCGCATCCTCTCCTCCAAGCTCGTCGACGGCAAGCCCGTCCGCACCCGTCCTCTCTGCCCTTGTCCTCAAACAGCCCGCTACAAGGGCGCCGGCAGCATCGATGACGCCGCCAGTTTCGACTGTGCATTGCCGCAATAAGTGCTTGCTCTTTGTTTGTTTTATGGCACAATATGTAAGGCTGTGTCTAATGTTGGCTTAGCCCCCTGCCGCTTGACAGGGCATCAGGCCGGTTGATAGCGTGATGGTTTCGCGTTCCGTCACGATTTAGACATCGTGGCAATGCGCGCTTGCGGCTCTGCCCGCTTCCGGAGGTGGCGTGACCGGCGGTTCAGCCGGACCGCCCGGTAGGAAGACATGAATCAGCCTTATTTCATCGTCGTCCTGGCCCATTCGATGCACGGCCGCATCCGCCGGTTCCATGTGGGACAGAAGGTTGCGATTACCGTCCTCGGCTTGGCGCTGCTCGGATGCTTCACGCTATTCGGAATGGTCTCCAGTTACCTCCGCATGGCGTGGAAAGTGGCCGGATACAACGATCTGCGTGAACAGACTGAGTTCCTTCGAGCCCGCTACCAGAAGCTGCTCACTGAAGCCAATCAGACCAACGAACAGATGGCTCAGTTGCAGCTCTTTGCCGCGGAGGTCTCCCTCGCCTACGGCATCAACAGGAATCAACCCACTCAGGCAGGGCCGTCCATTTCGCTCACCGAAGCAAAGTTGATGCCCACCCTGGCCGAAACCCTCGCTCAGTACAACGCACTCAAGACGGCGTCTCTCAGCGGCTCCTCACGCCTCTCCACCAAACGCTGGCTCACCCACACCATGCCCGGCGTCTGGCCCATGGTCGGCCGCCTCCTGAGCCACTTCGGCCACCGCCAGGATCCTTTCGGCGGCCATCAGGCCTTTCACGCCGGAGTCGATATCTCGGGTCCGGTCGGTGCTCCAGTCCGTACCACCGCCGACGGCGTCGTCGCCTTCGCCGGTTGGGAAAGCGGCTACGGCAAGTTGATCGTGGTCGATCACCTCAATGGCCTGAACACCTACTACGCCCATCTCTCCCGCATCGACGTCATCCCAGGGCAGGAAGTCCGCCTCGGCCAGATCATCGGCGGATGCGGAGCAACCGGCCGCGTCACCAGCCCGCACCTCCACTACGAAGTCCGCCGCGGCGGCACGCCCGTCAATCCCTATCCCTATCTTGCGAAATCGACCGTCGCCGTCGCTTCCGCCCGGAGAGACGCTCTGTTCGGCTTCTAATTATGGGATCGAGCGCATGATGCGCGAAGTCGCCAAAACAGAGACTTCGAGGAGCGCTTCTGGGCTGTCATCGGGCTGAATCTTGGCCCGCCCGAAAAAGCGCTGAGACGGGCACACCCGTGATGCCGCTCGGCATTGGCCACATCCGCGCGACACAACACGAACTCGCTCCTGCCTTCCCTCATCCGGCATACGCCGCCTACCGCCGCCTCGTAACAGGACAGTAAAAATCTATTTGTCCTTTGTTGACAATCCGCGGCTATCCTTGTGAACACCCGCGAACACTGCTATGTCCACAAACATCGCTCGATTTCTCCGCCCCCTGGTCCTTCTCCTCCCGGCGTGCGCCCCCATTCTGCTTGCCCAGTCCGACTCAAGCTCCCTCAGCGGTCAGATCAAGGATCCTTCAGAGTCCAGTGTCGCCATGGCCTCGGTCCGCCTCACCAGCCGGGCCACGAACCGCGTCCGTAGCGCCGTAACCGATCAGGAGGGGCGGTTCTATTTCGCCGCTCTGGCGCCCGGCGAGTACTTTCTGGAAGTGGAGGCTCAGGGATTCAAGGGCTTTCGCGACGACTCGGTCCGGCTGCAAGTGGCTCAAGCGGCCCAGATCACAGTCCGCCTGGAAGTGGGCAGCCTCACCGAACGAGTCGAAGTGACCAGCAGCGTCTCAGCGCTTGCGACCGAAAACGTCGTTCAAGGCACGGTGATCGGAGAGGAGAAGATCAACGCCCTGCCGCTCAACGGAAGGCAGTTCATCCAGCTCGCGCTGCTCGTTCCCGGAGCCAACAGCGGCGGGCGGACGGTGCAACAGAACAGCGTCCGCCTCAACCAGACCGGCGGCTTCAGTGTGAGCGGAGGCCGCACCAACAACAACGCGTTCCTCCTCGACGGCGCGGCGAACACGGACCCCGACTATAACGCCCTCAGCTACTCCCCGGTCATGGACGCCATCGGCGAGTTTCAGGTGCAAACGGCCCAGTTCAGCGCCGAGTACGGGCGCGCCTCAGGCGGGCAGGTGAACGTGGTGACCAAGTCGGGCGGCAACCAGATCCACGGTTCGGCGTGGGAGTTCCTTCGCAACAGGATCTTCGATTCCAGGCCGTTCAATCTCAACCAGTCGAGCCTTCCCAAGTACCAGCGCAACCAGTTCGGGGCGGCCGCGGGAGGGCCCATCGTCAAGAACCGTCTCTTTGTCTTCGGGGCCTATGAAGGGCTCAGGATCAGACAGGCGGGCGCGGGCCTGACCACTGTCTCCGTGCCCACAATGGCCCAGCGCGCCGGGGACTTCAGCCAGACCCCCAGCGGAATCTACGACCCCGATACGCTGGCCAACGGCGTCCGCCAGCCGTTCCCGGGCTTCAGAATCCCCTCCACCCGCATCAATGCTGAGAGCAGCGCCGCGCAGAACGCCATGCCCGCACCGAATGTCGGCGCCGCCCAATATGTCAACGCTTCCGGAATCCTAATCCAGGACGCCGACAACTACTCCATCCGGATGGACTTTAACGCCTCCGAACGCGTCTCCGTCTTCGGCCGCTACTCGATCTGGAACGAAGAGAACGTGATCCCCGACGTCGTTCCCGACCGCGACCGGCTCGGCGACTCCAGACCGCAAAACGCTGTCATCGGATCGACGCAGGTCCTCAAGCCCAATATCGTCAACGAGGTGCGGGGCGGATTCAACAGGCTCAAATTCCAGGACGGCTTGCCCGAGCCGCTCTTCAACGTCAACGGCCAGCAAAAGGAGTTGCCGCGGTTCGTTGTGGCGGGCTATCCAACCATGGGCGGCGCCGGCGGCTTCACCGGAACCACCGGTGGCGGAACTGTTCTCGTCCGCAATAACACGTACCAGGTCTACGACAACCTTTCCTGGACCAAGGGCCGGCACAACCTCCGCATGGGAGGCGAGGTCCTCTGGGTGGAGTACAATCGCGCGGAATCGGCCAACGTCAACGGCCAGTTTCAGTTTGCCGCCGGATACACTTCGCGGACCGCCTCGAACGACGGTACCGGCCATATCCTCGCTTCGATGCTGATGGGCCTGCCTCAGCAGGGCTCGCGTTCCGTCGGTCCAAGCCGCATCGATGCGCGCCAGCAATACTATAGCTTCTACGTTCAGGACGACATCAAGCTAAGCCGGTCGCTGACCGTGAACCTTGGGCTGCGCTACGAACTCGCGCCGCCCATGTACGACCACCGCCAGCAGATGGGCAGCGTCGATTACCGCAACGTTCCCAGTCCTTGGGACGTCTTTGCCGAAGGCAAGCTGGCCTTCTACGAGCCGCTGTTCTTCGTTTGCGGGCAATCGGGCTACCCCAAGGGCTGCGCCTACACCGACAAAAACAACTGGGCGCCGCGCGCGGGCTTCGCCTGGAGCGCCACTCCGAAGACCGTCCTCCGCGCGGGAGCGGGCCTCTTCTATGCCGCCACCGACGCCAACCCGCTATTCAGGCTCGCCGCTGTGCTTCCGGGCAATATCGCCCAGACCCTTACTTCCAACGCGTTCATCCCCCAATTCCGTGGCTTCGACATCTTCGGGCCTGCCGTCGTCGGCCCCCAGCAGATCCAGCAGGCGGGCATCGACCTCTTCCAGCGAACTAGCTACTCGGGACAGTATACGTTTTCCGTTCAGCGCGAGTTGGCCCGTGGCGCCGTCCTCGAAACCGGCTATCTCGGCACGATGGGGATCAAGCTTGAGCAGAACGTCCAGCCGAACAACGCTCGCCCCGGCCCCGGAGCGGTGGACCCGCGGCGGCCCTACAAAGGGCTCAAGTTCGCCCCGGGCACGAAGTTCCCCGATTACGTCGTTGTCAAGGGCGACTCCGTTCCGGCCGGCTTCATCAACTACCTGCCGCACTCGGCGCAATCCAACTACCATGCCCTCTTCGTGCGCTTCGAGAAGCGCTATAGCGGCGGACTGTCCTGGCTCAGTTCCTATAACTACAGCAAGGCCATAACCAACGCTCCGCAGTTCCGCAACGCCGGCGGCGCCAATGGCGCGGAGAACTCTCCGCCTCAGGATTCCCACATCCTCGACGAAGAGCGCGGATTGGCTTCATTCGACGTGCGCCACCGCTGGGTGAACTCCATGGTGTGGGATCTGCCCTGGGGCGCAGGCCGCCGCTGGCTCAACAAAGGCTTCGCCAGTTGGGTCCTCGGTGGCTGGCAGGTCTCAGGTATCCATACCGTTCAGACGGGCTTTCCCTTCACAGCCAACCTCTCGGGCGACACTGCGGGGGTCGGAGGCGGCACGGGCGCAATCCTGATCCGGCCTAACGCAGTGCCCGGCGCCGCCGCCCGTCTCGAAGGCAGCCAGCGCTCCACCTCCCGCTGGTTCAACACGGCCGCCTTTTCCACGCCTGCCTCGTTCACCTTCGGCAACGTCGGCCGCAACACCATCACCGGTCCTGAGTTGGTGAACCTCGATCTGATGGCCGCCAAAAGCTTCCGCCTGCGGGAGGCGATGAGCCTCCAGTTCCGCGGCGAATTCTTCAATACTTTCAACACGCCCAACTACAACATCGTCGGACGCATCATCAACAACCCGCAGTTCGGCCGCGTCCAGAGCCAGCTTGATCCCCGGCAGATCCAGTTTGGACTCCGGCTGGCGTTTTGACCGGCAACAGGCGGGCCGGTCGAATCGTCCAATCTTCCATATCCCGGCTGCTATTGCTCATCGCCCTTTGGCCTGCCGGCGGCTGCCCGGCCTCCCGTTCAGTCCGCCGCCGGTAAGCTGATGCAACAGGCTTGGGAGGCTTCTCTTTGCGGCGACCGCCAGCAGGCCTTTCTGCTGACGGTTGAAGCCGAACGTCTGGTTCAAAACGCCGGCCCGGCCTCCCCTCAATTCCTGAACGATGTGCGGGCGGTCAGCTCCATATTTCAACGTTCCGGATTCGGTCTCCGGTCTGAGCGATTGCTGTCGGCCGCGATCGCGAAAACGGCCGGAGTCCCCGAGACCCGGCTCGCGCTCCAAGGTCTGTTGCTCCAGTACCTGGCAGGAGAGCAGCGCCTGGTGGATTCATTCCGCATCGGCGATGAGTTCGTCGCGCGGCCTGTGAAGACCGTGCCAACTCAAGACCCCGCCCTGCTGGTCGCTCTCCAGCAACTCGTCCTCGCCGCGGAGTCGGCGGGCCAGCTCGCAAAAGCGGAATCCTATGCCAGGGCCTCCGCCGGTTTGCAGGATCCAGGCTCGCCGCCGCAGATCCTCATCGAGTTCCTTAACCGGCAGGGACGGACCGATGAGGCGCGTCAATTGATGCAGATGCAGCGCGGGACGCAAGCGGGCGCTTCCAACCGCGAGCGGCAGATGCGGCTCCATCAACTTCAGCAGGCCGGCAACTGGGCTGAGGCCATCGAGCTGCAAAAGCAAATCGTCGCCGAGGCCGGCAAGCAAGGTGGCAAGGAAAACGCCAGTCTGCAGATCGGTCTGCGGCAGCAGTTGGTTCACTTGTATTCAGCCGCGGGGAATCTCGACGCCGCGAGGAAGACATGGCAGGAGACTCTTTCGATGGCCGAGTCCAGCCTGCCCGCCGCCGAATACCGCCGGCAGCAGTTGGCTTACGCATCATGGCTGGCTTGGCGGGGAAATAAGCCAGATGAGGCGGCCTCGACCCTTGAACCCCTGCTCGCGGAGGAGGACTTGGAGACCTCACTCAAACTCCAACTCTACGGGACGATGTCCGGCATCGAGCAGAGGCGAGGGAACGAAGCCAAATCGCGCGAGTGGCGCGAAAAGTCCGCCGAGTTGGAGAAAGAATTGGCTCGCCGGCGGCCGGCGCCCGGCGAAACGATCATGGAGATCCAGCGGAAAATGCTCGAAGCCTCCGCCGCCAAACGCTTCGATGAAGCCGTCTCGCTGGCCGCGACGCTGATGGAGCGCGCCGCCCGCGCCACGGACGGCGAAGGCTTTGCTCAGGCCGTGGCGTCCGTCGCGATGTCCATGCGGACCGCCCGTCCCGGCGATGGAGCCAAACTCATGGCTCGGCTCGTCGCCGCTACCGAATCGATGGGTTCCTGGTGGGCGATCCCGCTGGCACAGGCGCTCGAGAATCAAACCGGCTTCTTTGTGCAGGCCGATGATTGGGAAGCCGCGAGGACATCGGCCAAGCGATGGCGGATGTACATTGAAGAGACGCAAGGACCTTCCGGGCGGGCGCTGGACCGCGTACTGCAAACCACGGCCTGGATCGAGGCCCGCAGCGGCGAATTCGAAGCCGCCAGGAAGGCAACCGAAGCCTGGCTCGCCTATCATGAGGGCGCCTCCGGACCTGAGAGCCGCCTCATGGTCTCGTCGCTGCTCCAGGCGGCAGCCATTCTCTTGCAGGCGCAGGACCCCGCGCGCGCACTCACATACGCCGAAAGGGCTGCTGGCATGATCGATAGGGTGAATCCCGCGCGCTCCCCCTCCCGCGTCCACCTGCGCGTCGAAGCCGCCGAAACGCTCTCCCTTCTCGGACAACACGACCGCGCCATCGCCCTCGTTGAGCAGGCCCAGGCTCTCAGTAAAGATTTGACGCCGCCCAACGCCTCGCTGGAAGGTCAACTCGAACGCCTCAAATCTCGAAAGACTCCGCGAAAGTAGACGGCCGCTTCACACTGCGTCGAACTCCCACCCGAACCCGGGCCGGTCCGCCGGCGTTGTGTAGATCCCCTCCGGACCTCTCGAAATGCGGAAGTCCTCTTCGTAGCGCTTGTACACCTCCGCCGGGCCTCCGGGCGCGGGCATGAACATCTCCGCCCAGGGACTGTTGGTGGTCGCCATGATGAAGTGCAGGCCGTCCTGCGACGTGCCACCCCCGTGCGGGATCACCGGGATGTCGTAGGCCGCCGCCATCGCCGCGATCTTCCGCATCTCGGTCAAGCCGCCGCACCAGTGAATGTCCGGCTGCCAGATCCCGGCGGCTTCGTGCTCCAGCAGATAACGGAAACCGTAGCGGCCGTACTCGTGCTCGCCGGTGACGATCCGCGTGCTCTTGATCGCCTTGCGCAGCCGCCCGAAGCCGGAATAATCGTGCGGCTGCAGCACCTCCTCCATCCAATACACCCTGAATGGCGCGAGAATTTCGGCCATTTCCAGCGTGTATCGCTCCGTCCACGCCATCCAGCAGTCGAGCATGATCTCGCCGTCCGGGCCCAGCGCCTTTCGGGCGCGTTCCACCACCTCGGCGTTCTTCCTCATCCCCTCGCGTCCGTCGGCCGGCCCGTGGGGCATCGCCAGCTTCAATTTCTTGAAGCCGAACTCGACATGCTGCTCGATGTCGTTGCCCGTGCAGTAGGCCGGGATGCGCTCTTTGGTCTGCCCGCCCAGCAGCTTCCACACCGGCTCGTTCAGAGCCTTTCCAATCAGGTCCCAAAGCGCCAGATCGACGCCGCTGATCGCGTTCATCGTCACGCCCATCCGTCCATAGTGCATCGTCGAACGCCAGCAGATGTCCCAGAGCCTTTCGACGTCGAACGAGTCCTCGCCCAACAGCAGCTTCGTGAGGTGTCCCTCAACCACCATCCCGCCGCCCGGACCGCCCGATCCGTAGCCCTTCACGCCTCTGTCAGTCGTGATCTCCACCGTGAAGCCCGGAACCTTGCCGGGGTCGGGAAAGAACAATGACCTTGTCGCCTTGTACTTCGCATAAATCGACATCGGGTTGGCGACTTCGACGTTCTGTGTGCTCCACGAACCCGGCGCGGGCTTGTATGCCGGAACAGGCCGCCGCGGGCGCGTCTGTACCAGTCGCACTGACGTGATCTTGAGTTTCGATTTCCCCGTGTCCGGCGTCTGCGCCGGAACGGCCGGGGCCAATGCCGCTGTGGTCAGAAAGCTTCGGCGTCGCATGGCTTGTGGTGGACCACGATATCAGGACGCACGCGCCTGCGAAAGGAGGCGCCACCGCAGCGCAGGTTCAAACCGCGCGAAATCGGTGTCGGTGGTGACCCATTCACAGCCCGTTTCGATCGCCAGAGCCGCATGCGCCGCGTCTGCACTCAACTTGCCCGCCGCTCCCGTGCTTTCGCAAAGCCGCCGGAAGATCCTCCAATGCTCGGGGCCTGGCCGCAGTAACACACACTGGGGCCGGCAGACCAGTGAGCCGGCGAATCTGAATGCGCCCCCGATCTTCGAGGCCGGGCGGAAGATCCTGGGGTTGGCGACCACGCGGACAAAACCTTGCAGCACTGGTTCCGAGAGGCCAAACGGCTGATCGCCCTCGGCGAGGGAGGAAAGAAACTCGAGCGCAATGGCGTGCGAAACGGTTTCCCCTCGAGGCGCGTAGACCGAAATGTTTACGTGGGGAATGACCAGCGGTCGTCTAGCGTACGGGCCGCATGAACGCGGCCTCGTCCTCACGCGCAACCAACTCGGAAGTGCGATCCAGGTTCAGCAGAGGATCCACCAGTTCACCGGTCACCACGTGAGCCTCGAATGGCGGCCTGTTCTTTCTTCCCTGGTTCGCCAAGTAGAACCGCAACGCGTCTTCCACGACATCGCTCAGAGTGGCCCCGCGTTGGGTCGCCAGCCTCTTGGCGCCCGACAGGAGGGCTTCCCGGATGTTCACGGTGGTTCTCACGCCGCCAGGGTATCGCGTTGCATCAGATACATCAATAGCTGATGCGAGTGATGCATCTGATTCCGGCCTGACGTTTAGTTTGTCCCCCAAGCTTCTGCGATAGAATTCGGGCCATGTGGAAGGTGGCCGCTTTCGCAGCAGCTCTTGCCGTCCCCGTTGCCGCGGCGGAGACTCCAGCTTTCCCCGGCGCTGAAGGCTTCGGTGCGCTCACGCCCGGCGGCCGCGGCGGTCAGGTCCTTACCGTCACGACGCTCGCCGATTCCGGCCCCGGCTCGCTTCGCGCGGCCGTCACTGCCAAAGGCCCGCGCATTGTCGTCTTCCGCGTCGCCGGCGACATCGAACTCAAGTCGTCTCTGACGATCCGCGAACCCTTCATCACCATCGCCGGCCAATCCGCGCCCGGGGGCGGCGTCTGCATCCGCGGCGAGAACGTCTCGATTGCGGCTCACGACGTTGTCATCCGGCACATCCGCTTCCGGCTTGGCGACGAACATCGGAAGGAGGCCGACGCGCTCAGCATCGCCAGCGGCGCCTCCATGGTCGTTCTCGACCATGTCTCCGCCAGTTGGTCTGTGGACGAAACCCTCAGCCCCAGCGGAAACATTCGCGATGTCACCGTGCAATGGTCCATCATCAGCGAGAGCCTCTGGCACAGTATCCACGGCAAGGGAACGCACGGCTACGGGACGCTGCTTCGAGCCCGCGGCGGCGTCAGCCTCCATCACAACCTCTGGGCTCACCACAACGGACGCAACCCTCGCTTCGGAGACGATTACGGCGAAGGACCTTGGCCCACCTATGACTTCCGCAACAACGTCATCTACAACTGGGGCTCCTATTGTTCCGGCGTCACCGACGGCCGCATCTCGGTGAATTACGTCGCCAACTTCCTCAAGCCCGGCCCCAACAGCTCGCGCCGCGCCCCCATTTACATGGGCGACGAAGCCACCGAAGAGACGCGCTTCTTTCTCGCTGACAATATCGTTGAGCGCAATGCAAGCTACATCGAGGACAACACGCGGCTGTTCGACCGGAAAGAGACGCCCGCGAAGAAGCTTGTCACCATCGTCAGTGAGCCCTTCCAAACCCCGCCCGTCGAAACCTGGCACGCCAACGACGCCTATGACCGCGTCCTCGCGGCTGCCGGAGCCGCTCTTCCCCGCCGCGATGCCGTCGATGAGCGCATCGTCCTCGAAGTCATGGAGGGCTCCGGCCGCCTCATCGACACCCAGTCCGATGTCGGCGGCTGGCCCCAGCTCGCGCCCGGCGATCCGCCCCAGGACTCGGACTCCGACGGCATCCCCGACGCATGGGAGTCGGCCCGCGGCCTCGACCCCTTCGACCCCGCCGATAGCTCAAAGATCGAAGCCTCCGGTTACACGATGATCGAAGTTTGGTTGAACGAACTCGCCGAAGCCGGCGACTGGTCCCGCAGGCTGCCGCAGTAGCAGGAGCCGCTACTCCTCCAGCAGCGGCATCGTCCCGCTCTGCGGTCCCAGCAGCCCCGTCTTCGCATACACCAGCAGCTTCTCGCGCGAATCCGAAATGTCCAGGTTCCGCATCGTCAACTGCCCGATCCGGTCGTGCGGGGTGAACGCGCCCTCGCCTTTCTCCATCGTCAGCCGCTCGGGATGGTAGGTCAGGTTCGGACTTCGCGTGTCGAGAATCGTATAGTCGTTACCGCGCCGCAACTCGAGGACCACCTCGCCTCAAAGATCCGGTTCTCGATCTGAGCGGCAGTAGTCCCCCTGGGCGGCTATGCCGCGCAGGAGGAGGCGTCCGCGGGCGGCAGCCCGCCCCAAATTACCACGTCGGGGCAGAGGTCAGCCCCGTTCGGCCAGACAACGGTCCCGCCTTCAGCCCGTAGTTGGCGAAACTGCTGTTCGTCGTCGCGGATCAGATCAAACACAGGGCCATTGAGAAACGGCCGAAGATCCCGTCGAACCACTTCGCCCGTAGTCAGGGTGAGTTCCACGTTGAAGCCCTCAAGCGGTCTGAGCTTCGCGATCCGGATCAACGCCATTCGACGATCCTCCTATTCTTAGTCTAGTGGCGCGATGGGAGAAGGTGTAAAGCCCTGCCGTGCCATCTCCCAGGCCGCCCGAAGTTCTTGACGATGCATTGCAGCCTACTCCAGAACCAGCGCCAGCGCTCTTCTCGGCAGCTCGCCTCGAAGCACAGCGAGCGTTTCGATCTCGAACGTAGCCTCGTTCTCTCCGTATACGGCATGAAAATGCGCGGGTTGATGATCGTTGTAGTACAACCGAATAGCGATTTCGAAAAAGCGCGAAATCTCCGGCATCTTCGATCTGATTGTATCGGGCCGGCCACTTCCCGCGCGAGAAACCGGCGTTAGAGCAAGAAGAATCGGGCGCCTGGTCCCGCAGCCTGCCGCGGGAGCAGGAGCCGCTACTCCTCCAGCAGCGGCATCGTCCCGCTCTGCGGCCCCAGCAGCCCCGTCTTCGCATATACCAGCAGCTTCTCGCGCGAATCCGAAATGTCCAGGTTCCGCATCGTCAACTGCCCGATCCGGTCGTGCGGGGTGAACGCGCCCTCGCCTTTCTCCATCGTCAGCCGCTCGGGATGGTAGGTCAGGTTCGGACTTCGCGTGTCGAGAATCGTGTAGTCGTTGCCGCGCCGCAACTCGAGGACCACCTCGCCCGTCACCGCCTTCGCCACCCAGCGCTGCAGCGTCTCCCGCAGCATCATCGACTGCGGATCGAACCACCTTCCCTCATACAGCAGCCGGCCCAGACGCCGCCCCATATCCCGGTACTGCTCGATCGTCCCCTCGTTGTGAATGCCCGTGATCAGCCTCTCGTACGCCAGGAACAGCAGCGCCATCCCCGGCGCCTCGTACACCCCCCGGCTCTTCGCCTCGATGATCCGGTTTTCGATCTGATCCGACATTCCGAGCCCGTGCCGTCCGCCGATGGCATTCGCTTCCAGCACAAGGTCCACTGGATTCTCGAACGTCCTGCCGTTCAGCGAAACCGGCGTGCCCGCCTCGAACGCCACCGTCACCTCTTCGGCCTTGATTTCGCACTCCGGCCGCCAGAACGGAACGCCCATGATCGGCTCCACGATCTTCATCCCCTTGTCGAGGAATTCGAGATCTTTCGCCTCGTGCGTCGCTCCCCAAATGTTGGAGTCCGTCGAGTACGCCTTCTCCTTGGGCATCTTGTATGACAGCCCGGCGCGGTCCAGGAGCTCCGACATCTCCTTGCGCCCGCCCAACTCGTCGATGAAGAGCTGATCGAGCCACGGCTTGTAGATCCGCAGCCCTGGGTTCACCATCAGACCGTAACGGTAGAACCGCTCGATATCGTTGCCCTTGTAAGTGGACCCGTCGCCCCAGATGTTGACGCCGTCCTCTTTCATCGCGCGAACCAGCAGCGTGCCCGTCACCGCGCGCCCGATCGGCGTCGTATTGAAATAGGGCAGGCCCGCCGTAGTGATGTGGAATGCGCCGCACTGCAGCACCGCGAACCCCTCGGCCACCAACTGCTTCCGGCAGTCGATCAGCCGCGCTTTCTCCGCGCCGCATTCGAGCGCACGCTTCGGGATCGCTTCATAGTCCGGTTCGTCGGGCTGCCCCAGATTCGCCGTATAACAGAAGGGAATCGCGCCCTTCTCGCGCATCCAGTAAATCGCCGCGCTCGTGTCCAGACCGCCTGAAAACGCGATGCCGACGTGCTCGCCGGCGGGAAGAGACTCAAGGATCGTGCCCATGGAAGTGAACTCCCAGGATAACCGCCTCCGCCTCAACGGTGGTGGAAGCCGAGCTTGTGCTTGTACTCCTCGATCGCGTTGTAGAGGATCGGACAGTGTTCCGCATGGCGGCAGACCGACGCCCACCGCGAGCCCAGCGAAACCCCATGCGGATGCGTGTGCGGGAAATCCCGGCACGGACGCGGCCGCGCCTCATACACAAGGCAAAGGTTCGAATCCAGGAAAACGCAAGCCCCGCCCTTCTGCGCGAGCTTACGGATCTGCGTATGCGGATCGAACTCGGTGTAAAGCCGCAGCACCTCCTCGATCCTCATGCCGAGGTGCGCCGCAATCGCCTCCATCTCCGCCGCCGACACTTCCACGTCCATCGTCCGGCAGCAATTGGCGCACTTCGTGCAATCGATCTCCCGCTCCACGCCGCTAGCAATGCCCTCGAACTCATGCTCGGGCCGGCGGTGATCGTGCACGTATCTCCGGAAGGCTAGATTCTCGGCCTCCTTCTCATGGGCCAGCCGCTCGATCTCGGCCAGATCGACGATCACGTCCGCTTCTTCCGCGGGGGCTCGTACTTCTTCGGAGCCTTCGCCGGAGCGGCCGGCGCTTTCGCGCGGATTCGCTCAACGGTCCACGTGCGGACGACATGCGGCTGTCTCGGTTTATCCATAAGAGCCTCCCTTCACGCGTGCGCCGGCTGTCTCATCCGAGCCGCGAGGGCCTCGACCAGGTCATACCGCCGGCCCAGTTGTTCCCGGAATTGCCGGTGATCGCTGTGTCTGATTTCGAGCAGCAGCTTGTGCCGCTCGGCTTCAAGAAGTTCAGCCAGGAGCTCCCGCGCCTCGGGCTTGAGGTTGTCCGGAAAGACGGACTCTGAAGCGGACATCGGAATCTTCCTCCGTGGGAATCTTCCCGCCAGTAAAGTAACGCGAATGTAATCGAAATGGAAGGGGTATGCTTTGGGCCGGAGGCGAAATCCACCGCCAGCACGTCAAATGGGAGCGGGGCGGGGAAGTCTGGGTCAATCGCGGCGCCGAGCCCTGGACCGTCGCCAGCCGCACCCTGCCGCAACACGGTTTCTACATCCCCTCAGGAGCGGCTTCTGCCACAGGCTGTTAAGCGGCGGGGAAGGCAATCTGCGCACAATGTAACCGATGACCAGAGCGGCAATCCTTCCGGCGGTGGCATTGCTTTGCTACATCGGGTGCGGACGCCATCCAAGTTCTCCCAGCAAGGCGCCGCAGGCCGCTGCCGGCTCCTCCGAGTGCCGGACCTGCCATCCCGCGTTCTACAAGAAATGGGCCACCTCGCATCACGGCCGGGCGATGCAGCCATATTCCTCCGCCTTCGCGAAAGCCTCTCTTACACCTCACCCGGAGGAAACGCGCATCCAGGGCGCAACCTACCGCGCCTTTGTGGAAGAGAATGCCGGCTACGTCGAAGAGCGCGGTCCATCGGGCGTGCGCAAGCTGCCTATCGCCCATGTCATGGGAGGCAAGAACACCTACTACTTCCTCACGCCGTTGGACCGCGGCCGGCTTCAAACCCTCCCGCTCGCCTACGATGTCCACGAAAAGCGCTGGTACGACATGGCTGCCAGCGGCGTCAGAATGCATGCCGGCGAGCCGTCCTCCACCCCGCTGCCCTGGACCGATTCCGCTTACACCTTCAACACCTCCTGCTACGGCTGCCATGTCAGTCAATTGAAGGTTAACTACGACCTCTCGAGCGACACTTACAACACCACCTGGCGCGAGCCTGGCATCAACTGCGAAGTCTGCCACGGCGACGCCTCGGCCCACGTCGCGCTCTACAAGAAAGACCTGCAAGCCAAACACAAGGACATGAAGATCATCCGCACCACGCAGATGACCGTCGTCCAGCGGAACGAAATGTGCGCGCCCTGCCACGCCAAGATGAGCCCCGTCAGCTCCGGATTCGAGGTCACTCAGCGCTTCTTCGATCACTACGATCTCGTCACGCTCGAGGATCCCGATTACTACCCCGACGGGCGCGATCTCGGCGAAAATTACACCTACACGAGCTGGCTCATGAGTCCCTGCGTCCGGGCCGGCAAATTCGACTGCATCCACTGCCACAC
>CAYWST010000084.1:0-16818 GCA_964461075.1 uncultured Solibacteraceae bacterium
CGGGGGGATCGCCGGCGCGGTAGCGGCCTCGCGTCACCCAAATCCAGCCGTCCTCTCCGATGAAGCGTAGGCCGTTGGGGAACTTATCGCTGATGTACATCACCGCTCCATTGGCGTACTTCGCGCTGATCGTGTAGTTGCCGTGAACGTCCCAGAGCCCTTTCTTGGGGTAGTTGGCGGTCCCCTCGATCTCGATAGGCCCGCTGGTTTCCAGATCCATCGCCCAATGGGCGATGTCGATGTGATGGACGCCCCAACCGGTGATCATGCCGGCGCCAAATTGCTCACAGCGCAGCCAGCCTGGACGGTCGTAGCGCAGACGGATGTTGTCCGACTGCGGATGGACTCGCTTCTCGGTGTAGTAGACCTCGGGAGTCGAGCCGAGCCAGGTATTGTAGTCGAGATTAGGCGGGATGGGCATCTCAGGCTCTTCTTCGCCGCCGGGATCGTACGGCAGGCCGATGTAGATCTCTTTAATCTTGCCGATACGGCCGTTGCGAATCAGCTCGCAGGCAAGGCGGAAGTGCAAGTCCGAGCGCTGCTGGCTGCCGATCTGCAGAATCCGGCCGCTGGCCTTGATGCAGTCCGCCATCTGGCGGCCCTCGCGAATCGTCAGCGAAGTCGGTTTCTGCAGGTAGATATCCTTGCCGGCGAGCGCGGCTTCCATGGCGGGCTGGGCGTGCCAGTGGTCGGGCGTGCTGATGCAAACGGCGTCGATCGACTTGTCCGCGAGGATCTCGTGATAATCGCGGTGCGTCTTGACGGCTGTGTACTTGTCCGCGCCGTACTTCTTCGCGTAGTAGGATTCAATGAACTGCTTGCCGTCGGCCAGGCGGATGGTGTCGATGTCGCTGACGGCGACGAAGCGCGCATGGTCGCTGTTGCGCAAGACACCCGGGAACTCCGAGGCTCGCGCAATGCGGCCGCAGCCAATCTGCGCCACCTGAATCATGTTGCTTGGGGCCATCCGGCCGAGAACGCGGGCGGGAACGATGGCCGGAAACGCAACGGCTTTGAGCACGCCGCGGCGGGAAAGATGGTTCTGCATTACTTGCCTCCCATCGCCCAGAGGATTCCTCCGAGGATCTGATTGTAGAGCAGCGGATCGGAATAGTGTTCCGGTTTGTGGCCCAGCGCCGTGTAGAAGGTGCGTCCGCCGTGGCTCGTGATGGCCCAGGCAAGAGGCAGGGAATCGCCGAAGCGGTCGCCAGGGTACTCGGCCTTCTTCGGGTCGTCGATCTTCGCGGGATCGGTGACGAGAAGGACCTTCATCTCCGGATTCATGTGTTCCGTGTAGTAGCACTCGTCTTCCCACTCGAACGTCGCCGGGAGACTCTTCATCGCGGGGTGCGAGGGGTCCTTCACGCGGACGGTGAACTTCTGCATTTTCGGATGCCGGAGGAACTTGCCGCCCATGATGTCCCACCAGCCGGGCCACTCTCGCTCCGAGCCGGTCGCGGAGTGGATTCCGACCACGCCGCCGCCGGCCCTGACGTAGCTTTCTAAAGCCTTGCGTTGGGAGTCATCGGAGAACGCCTCGTTGTTGCTGTTGGAGAAGACGATGGCGGAATACTTCGTAAGGTTCTGCACGGTGAAGAGGGCGGGATCTTCCGAGTGCTCGACCGCGAAGCCGTTTTCAAGGCCCATCTTGCGAATGGCTTCAACGCTGGCGGGGATGTTGGCGTGGACGTAGCCTTTGCCGTCGGGCGTGTAGTTGCGTGTGTAGACGAGGACCCGCTTCCCGGCGGCGGCACTGAGCGCGGCGGCGGCCAGCAGGATGAAGGTGAATCTGGCGAAAGGCGTCATGGGACTCCTCCAAGATATGTCAAACCTTGGAGATAGAATAGGGGTCCAAGGGGCTGTTTGTGTTCCAGCAAGCGATTCTCATTGCAGTCTGCCTGGCCTGCCTCCCGGCGTGGGCCGAGATCAGTTTCAACCGGGACGTGCGTCCGATCATGTCCGACACCTGCTTCCGCTGCCACGGTCCCGACGCTGGGAGCCGCCAGGCAGGGCTGCGCCTGGACCTGCGGGAAGAAGCCGTTGCGCGCAAGACGAGATCGGGAAGATTGGCGATCGTTCCCGGCAGGCCGGACGAGAGCGAAATCATCGAGCGCGTGTTCACCACCGCCAAGGCCCGCGTCATGCCGCCGTTGTCAGCGCACAAGGATCTCGCGGAAAAGCAGAAGCAGATACTGCGGCAATGGGTGGCTGAAGGAGCGAAGTACGAGGGCCACTGGGCATGGCAGCCGGTGAGGAAGCCGCACCCGCCCGGAAGCGGCGGCCATCCGATCGACGCGTTCATTCTCGATCGCCTGGCGAGAGAAGGGCTGCGGCCGGCCCCGGAAGCCGACCGGCGCACACTTCTGAGGCGCGTGACGCTCGACCTGACAGGGCTGCCTCCCACTGTTGAGGAGATTCGGGCGTTTCTGAGCGACACTCAGCCCGGCGCGTATGAGCGCGTGGTGGACAGGCTGCTGAATTCGGAGCGCTATGCGGAGAAACAAGCGATGCACTGGCTCGACGCTGCGCGCTACGCCGACACGGTCGGCTATCACGGCGACAATCCCTTTCCCGCCTGGCCCTATCGGGACTATGTTCTTCGGGCCTTTCGGGACAACATGCCGTTCGACCGGTTCACACGCGAACAACTGGGCGGCGACCTCATGCCGAATCCCACCAACGATCAGCTCACCGCGTCGGCCTTCAACCGGCTGGGCCGGATGTCGGCCGAAGGCGGTATTCAGCCGAAGGAGTATCTCGACAAGTACGGCGCGGACCGGGTTCGCACGGTCGCCGGCATCTGGATGGGCGCGACGCTCGGCTGCGCCGAATGTCACGATCACAAGTTCGATCCAATCCGCTCGCGCGACTTCTACGCGATGAAGGCGTTCTTCGCTGACATCGAGGAGCCTGGGCTGGCGATCGACCGCGGTCCCGAAGCGTGGGGCGCCAAGCTGGCGATGCCGACGCCGGAGCAGAAGCAGCGGCTGGATGAGCTCGACCGCAGGATTGAGGCCGCGAGAAGGAAACTCGCCCCGATGCCTGAAAAGTGGCCCGAGCGGATGGCCGATGAGTATTTGGGCCTGAAGCACGCGTGGCGCTTCCAACAGCCCGTGGCCGCGCGAGCGCTCAATGGGGCGAAGCTCACCATTTATGGCGACGTCCGCATGGAGACGACGTTCGAAACCGGCGGATCTCTGCGAACCGAGACGAACTGGGCTACAGGCATGGTCGCTGCGTCCGGGCCCAATCCGGACAACGAGACCTACGAGGTCACGCTCGCGCCGGGCGAAGGAACATGGCGTTCGCTTGGGTTGGAGACGATCCTCGACGAATCGCTCCCGATGGGCAGGGTCGCGCGCGGCGGCGACAAGCTGATGATCACGGCAGTCGAATCGGAGATCATCGACGGCGGAGTCCGCAAGCCGGTCGCGATCAGGCTGGCGCAATCGCCGCCGATGACCCACTACCTGCCGGCGATGGCCGTCCTTGACGGCGACCCGAAAACGGGGTGGGGCATTGCGGAGTATCGCGATGCGCGCAACTCGCTCCTCGCGCTGCGGTTCGCGGAGCCTCTCCGCACGCGGGCGGCCTCGCGCCTGCTCGTCAGAATCCGCCACGATTCGGAGACTCGCCGCGGCACGCTCGGCCGTTTCCGTCTCGCGCTCAGCGGGAGCGCTCTTGCCGCGCCTCTGGTGGCTCGAGTCTCGCTGAAGACTCTCTCGACGCGCGAACCTGTGCCGAACCGCGAACTCATGGAAGAGCTGTGGTTCTCAACTCAAGCGGTTTACCCGGAGATCGCCGCGCTGGAGGCCGAGCGCGCCATCCTCGATCACAAGGTCGCGCGCGTGGTGATCACGCGGGCGGAGACTCCTCGCATCACGCGTGTGCTGGCCCGCGGGAACTTCCTTGATGAAACCGGCGAGATCGTCGAACCGGAGGTTCCGGAGTTCCTCGGCAAGATCGAGACCGGCGGCAGGAGGGCGAACCGGCTTGACCTCGCCGCATGGCTCACCTCTAAGGAAAATCCTCTGACCGCGCGCGTTCAGGTCAACAGGCTCTGGCGGCAGTTCTTCGGAACGGGGCTTTCCAAGACGCTCGACGATTTCGGCGCTCAGGGAGAGTGGCCGACGCATCCCGAACTGCTCGACTGGCTCGCCGCGGACTTCATGACCGACTGGGACATGAGGCGTTCGATCCGGCAGATTGTCACGAGCGCGGCTTACCGGCGGGCGTCAACGGGCGACAGGGCCGCGGAAGAGAAGGACCCTGACAACCGCCTGCTGGCCCGGCAGCGGCCGCTTCGCGTCGATGCCGAATCGGTGCGCGATATCGCGCTGGCGGTCTCCGGCCTTCTCGCCGAGGGATTCGGAGGGCCTTCAGTCCGCCCCGTCCAGCCCGACGGATACCTGGCGGCCTTGAACTTCCCCAAGCGCGACTACTCGGCGAGCCATGGCGCGGATCTCTATCGCCGCGGTCTCTACGTTCATTGGCAGCGGTCTTTCCTTCACCCAAGCCTGATGACCTTTGACGCTCCCAGCCGTGAGGAGTGCACCGTCAATCGCGTGACCTCCAACACGCCTCTCCAGGCGCTGGTGCTGTTGAACGATCCGATCTTCGTCGAGGCGGCGCACGCCTTCGCGAAACGGGCGCTCAGGCAAGGCGGCTCGACAACGGCTGCAAGAATCTCCTGGGCTTTCGAAGCCGCGACAGGCAGGCCGCCTATTGCAGAAGAGCGCAACGAGCTTTTGGGCCTGCACGCCCGGGCGGCTTCGAGTCTCGGCGGGAAGCCCGAGGCGGCGATGGCCATCGTGACCCGCGCGCTCCTGAATCTCTCCGAAACGATTACGAGGAACTGATGACACTACGCAGAACTTTCCTCCGGCAAGGGGCCGCAGGGCTTGGCCTGGTGGCGCTCCGTTCCATGTTGCGGGCTGAGAGCCGGGGCGTCATTCATCCGCTCCATCACCCCGCCAAGGCGAAGCGCGTCATCTTCCTCTACCAGGCCGGCGGGCCGTCTCATCTCGAAGTCTTCGATCCGAAGCCGAAGCTTGCGGCCATGCATGGGAAAGGCATGCCAGAGTCCTTCACCAAGGGCCAGCAGATCGCGCAGCTTCAAGGAAAGCCGTTGTTGTGCTTCGGCCCTCAATCGGAATTCCGGCGATACGGCAAATCGGGGCTCGAGATGTCTTCTCTGTTTCCTCACATAGGCGCGATTGCGGACAAGATCTGCGTCGTGCGCTCCATGTGGACCGAGCAGATCAATCACGACCCCGCGCACACGCTGATGAACACCGGTTCGATTCTGCCCGGGAGGCCCAGCATGGGCTCCTGGCTGCTCTACGGGCTGGGTTCGATGACGGAGGATCTACCCGGATTCGTTGTGCTGATGTCGAGCGGCAAGGGTGGACAGAACCAGCCCATCGCGGCGCGGCAGTGGTCGGCCGGCATCCTGCCGAGCCGCTTTCAGGGCGTCAAATTCAACTCCACCGGTGACCCCGTCCTGTACGTCGAGACGCCGAAGGGAATCTCCCGCCAACTTCAGAAGGACTCCATCGACACGGTCAATCGCCTGAACCGGCTGCGGCACAAGCAAGTGGAGGACCCGGAGATCCTCACGCGGATCTCGCAGTACGAGATGGCGTTCCGCATGCAGACCTCGGCGCCCGGCCTCGTCGACATGTCCAAGGAGCCGCAATCGGTGCTCGACGCCTACGGCGCCAAGCCAGGCGACGGCTCTTTCGCTTCCAATTGCCTTTTGGCCCGGCGTCTGGCCGAGCGCGGCGTGCGGTTCATTCAGCTCTACCATCGCGACTGGGACCACCACGCCGCCGTCAAATACGGCGTGGAGATGAAGGCGCAGGAGGTCGACAAGCCTACGGCGGCGCTGATCAACGATCTCGAGCAGCGTGGCATGCTCGAGGACACCCTTATTGTCTGGGGCGGCGAGTTCGGCCGGACGCCGATGTCGCAGGGCGGCAACGGGCGCGACCATCACATCAAAGGCTTCAGCTATATGCTGGCCGGCGGCGGCATCAAACCGGGCGCCGTGTATGGCTCAACGGACGAACTCGGCTACGCCGCAGAAGAGAACCCGGTGAGCGTGCACGACCTCCACGCGACCATGCTCCACCTGCTCGGCATCAACCACTTGCGGATGACCGTCAAGTACCAGGGCCTCGACGTCCGGCTGACGGGGATCAGTGGCGAAGTCGTCGAAGGGATTCTCGCCTGAGTCATTCCCACGCGGCGGGCGAGGCGGGAACGAACTCGATCCAGCCTTGCGCCGGAAGGCTTTCGAGCGGCAGTTGGTCCTTCCATATGGAGACTTGCAGGCCGACGGTAGCCGCCGGGTTGTCGAGCGGAAGGGCAATTTCGAGGCACGAATCGCAGGCGGCCCGGCCGGCGGGCTCTATCTTCGTCGAGTCCGGACCGCATATGGCTTTGAATTCGCGCATGACGGCGCCTTCGCGAAGATGGATGCGAATCTCATGGCCGGGCCAGCCTTCTCTGGTTGAGTCATTGAAGTCGATGCGAATGAACAGCGACCTTGCGTCGCTTCCGTAGTGGAGAGACCGGACGGGTTGCGGGCGTCCGTGCATCGCGCCCTGCCGGGGGTCCGGCTGGTAGACGCCCGCGCCCATCCACTCGAAGTAGGAGCTGTCGCGGCCGTCGACGATGACATCGATGAGGCCGCAGGGAGCGCGCTCGATCGCCGCTGGAGGAGTGCGCAAGATGGGGCGGGACAGTTCCGCCGGAGCGGGCAGGCCGAGGCGCCGATAGACGCTGGCGACGTGCGCTCGAAACAGGCTGTCGAACTCGGCGCGATTCTCGGAGTGATGTTCGGGGCCGTACCACCAGCACCAGTCGCTGCCTTCGGCGATCATCAGCTCTTCAAAAGCGAGACGGCGCTGCGATTCATCGGCTTCAGCCGCATGCCGTTCATAGGCTTCGCGCGCGGCGAGCAGGAACTCCCAGGCCTGATTGTCCTCGTCGGCGCCGATCCAGACGTCGAAGTTGGCATGGATCCAGGAGCCTGGATGGATCCGGTCGAGCGTTGCCGCTTCGACGAGTTCGAACGCCTCGCTCACCGTGATGGCCTCCATGCCGGGGTCCTGCTCGATGAGCGAGTAGAGGCGTTCCAGAAAAGAGCGGCCGTTGCGGTAATAGTGCTCCCAGGCGTTTTCGCCGTCGAGGATGATGGGGACGATGGGAGTCCTGCCCGCCGCCAGGATCGGTCGCGCGTTGTCCCTGATGCGATCCAGAAAGTGGTGGGCGGCCTGATCGGTGTCCATGCGTGAATAGACGAAGCCGATCAGGTCGCTGAGGAAGTGGTCTCGAAACAGCAGCCCCATCGAATCGTGGCCTTGCGTCCACTTGTACGGGCGGTAGGTTTCCCATGCGCCGGCAAGAGTCTGGAGAGTCGCGCTGAGCACACCGTTGTCGGTCGCCATCCAGCGCACCCCCTGCCGGGCGGCGATCGCCAGCGTCTGGTCCGAAACCGAGCCTTCGCTGGGCCACATGCCTGCGGGCCTGCGGCCAAAGAGGTTCTCCGCGTAATCGAGCGCGGTCCGGATCTGCACCGCGGCGTCGCCGGGGAAAGCGAAGCGGCGGGGCAGGGTGACGCCCGGGTGGGATGCGCGGGCGATATCGGAGTCACACAGCAGCGGCAGGATGGGATGGTAGTACGGCGTGACCGAGATCTCGATCTGCCCGCGGGCGGCTGCATCCGCGTAGGCGGGAATGACGGCGGCGAGAACACGCTGTTGCAGCCGCCCCATCGCCGTTTGATCTTCCAGTGTGTATCCTCGCCCTTTTGCCGCTAACGCCTGCACCTCGGCGTCTGTGTCCATCACGAGTTCGTCGAACCAGGCCAGTTGAGACAGCACCTGCAGGTCGCGAAAATCGGCAGGCTGAAAGCGCGCAGCGCGGCCTGCCTGCCAGGCGTCGAACAGTTCGCGGTAGCGTGCGTAACGGCCGATCATCCGCTCGTGGTTAGCCTGGAAGAAGTACTTGAGGATGAAGTCCCGTTCCGCCGCCGTCAGATTCTCAGCGGGCGCGAGCGCGAGGCGCAGGAAGGGATCGTCGGCTTCGCCGCGGGCGTACTCATCGATCTGCGCGAGCATCGAAGGAACCAGGTTGAACGTCTGCCTGATGCTGGGAAAACCCTCGAGCATGGCCACCATGCCGTAGTAATCCTTGAGCGTGTGCATCCGCGTCCAGGGCAATTGATACTTGTTTGAGCCCAACTCCTTGTAAAAGGGCTGGTGCATGTGCCAGAGAAAGACAAGGCAGGTTTTCGGTCCGCCGGCGGGCGCCATCGTTACTTGCCCCAGAAACTGCGCGAAGGAACGGGCATCGGAGTTCCCTTGATCGCGCGCCAGAGGATCTCGTTCATCGCGTTGTCGTCGATGCGGTCGGCTTCTTCGAGATCGAGTTCCACGCTCCGGGCCGCCATCGGGGCGTTCGCCGGATTGCGCTCATCCAGATTGTAGTTGGGTTGAACGAACGTGTAAGGGGTCGTGTCGGGTTTGTCCCGGAAGACCGATGTCATTGCGCGCGCTCCGGCGTCGTGCATTGTCATGGGCGCCATGCCGAGGATCATCTCGATGGTCTTCAGCATCGACACGGTGTTGTACATGGTGGAGTCGAGCCCGCGTCCGCGTGTGTACGGGCTGATCACATAGGCCGGAGAACGGTGCGAGTCGACGTGGTCGGGCCCGTTCTGCGCATCGTCTTCCAGCACGAAGACGGCGGTCTTGCTCCAGAATCTGCTTTTGCTCAAGCCGGCGACGATCATGCCGAGCGCCAGATCGTTGTCCGCCATGGCCGCTTTCGGAGAGTACTTGCCGGGCGACGTGCCGGATGTGTGATCGTTCCCGATGCGGAGCGTGATCAGGCGCGGCATCTGGCCGGTGCGCTCGAATTCCCCGAGGTCCTGGAGGAAGACCTTGGCGCGGTCCACATCCTTGTATTCGAGATCGAACGCGCGGAAGCTCATGTTGGTGTGCCGGGCGAGTTGGGGATCGCGGACAGTCAGGATTTGAGGGCCGCTGTCAGGCGCGGGCGTTCGATTGGTCGACCACCAGCCATAGTTGCGCAGCGTCAGTCCGCGCGCCAGCGCGTTCGTCCAGATGTAGCCCGCGGGAGGGATAGCGGCCCGCTCGCCGCCTTCATAGTCGTAGTGCCGGCGCCGGCCTCCGTAGCTGTTCGGCCACATCCTTTGCACATAAGCAGGGGCGATGGACGCCGAAGACCAGTTGTGCCCGTCCGCGCTGACATCCGCGTTGACGTAGAAGTTGTCGAGATGGACGAACTCGCGCGCGAGCTTGTGATGGTTCGGGCTGATGTCTTCGGGAAAGAGGCACAATGACGGATCCCCGTTGCCCGGATTCATGTCGCCGAGAACCTGATCGTAAGTCCTGTTTTCCTTCACGATGTAGACGACGTGTTCGATCGCAGGCTCACGTCCCGGGCCCGAGTCAAGGATCGATCGCCCGGTAACTCCGGAGTTGGCGGCGCTCCCGCTCTGATAGGGAGAGTTCCTCATCACCTGCCGCGTGTAGGCCGCCAGTTGCTCCGCGGCCGGAGCCTCGATGAGCGACGCCGATCCACGCTGAACTGCGCCGACATACTCCACCGCCACGATCCCCTCATGAACCGCCGCGCGGCGGATCTCGGGATTCGGGCCCTTCGGGTTCGGATAGCTGCGCGGACCGCGCCCGTTGAGCACCAGCAGCCGGTCGCCGGCAAGGAACCGCGCGGCCATCGGATACCAGCCGGTGGGAATGAATCCGTCAACCTGTGAGCGCGGCCCGGCGACGTCCACAAGCGCCGCGGCGTTCGCGTCCGACAGGACGACGGCGAGCTTTCGCTCATCCGTGGAGAGCGCCAGCGCGCTCGGCGTCATTCCCGCGGGTTGGTTCGGATAGAGCCCGGTGTTGATTCGCTCAATCGGCCTGAGAGCGCGCTCGGGCGTGATCCCGAGCACAGAGACGGTGTTGGTGTTCGAAAGGGCGACGAGCAGCCGCGCCGTGTAGGGCCAGGCGCTGTCTTCGCCTTCCTGGTCCGGCTTGCGCGTCGACAGGACCATGTCCATCGGCGCCGGGCCGGCGGCAAAGCGGTTGATCTCCCCGCCCGTGTTCGCGTCGTGCTGCCGGATCTGGCCGTCGCCCCAGCCGGAGACGAAGAAGCTGCGTCCGTCCGGATGGAAGAGGATTCGGTACGGGCGCGAGACAGTCTTCCACTCTTCAATCACCATGCCCGACTGCGGGTTCATGACGAAGATGCTGTCGCGGTAGAGCGCCGCCGCGTAGATGAGCCGGCCGTCGGGGGAGACCTGCACGTCGCCGATGAAATCGGTGTGTTTGCGATTCGCTTCGGCGACGAGTGAGAAAGTGCGCCGCTCTTCGATCTTGCCGTCCTTTGTCAGCTCAAACTCGTAGACCGCAGAGCGCGCTCCGCCGCCGACATAGAAGAGCGAGCTCTTGGGCGCGAACGCCAGGCCGAGCCAGCCATCGGCAAGGCTGACGCTCGAAATCTGTTTCATCGTTCCGGCTTCATGCGCGCTCACCGAGGGTTGCAGGTAGCCTCCCTGCAGAACGAGGACGAACCTGCCGTCGGGCGAGAGGACGCTCGCCATCGGACCGGTGCTGAGCGGGATCTGCCGTCCGGCGGGCGAGAGAATCCAGCCGCTGTTGAGCAGAAAGCTGCCATCGGCCCGCGGACCTACTCGCGCGGTCGGTTCCGGCTGGGAAAGCAGGAGACCCGCTCCTGCCGCCAGCACGGCGGCCATTGTCAGACGAAGCGCAATTGTCATTCGGAGAATCTCTGAGCGATCGGAAACCGCCGGCCCATGCCGAAGGCCTTGGTGGTGACCTTCAGCCCCGGCGCCGCCTGTTGCCGTTTGTACTCGTTGCGGTCGACCTTGTTGACGATGTCTCTCACAAGGTTGAGTGAAATGCCATGCTCTTCGGCGATCATGGCCGGCGGCTTCAGTTCCTCGACGTAGCCGCGGAGGATCTTGTCCAGCGTGTCATAGTCGGGCAGAGAATCGGTGTCCTTCTGGCCGGGCCGCAGCTCCGCCGAAGGAGGCTTGATGAAGACGCGCTCCGGGATCAGACCGGGCTTCCTGCGGTTCGCCACGCGGCAGAGCTCATAGACCATCGTCTTAGGCACGTCGCTGATGACGGCAAGGCCGCCGCACATGTCGCCGTAGAGAGTGCAGTAGCCGACGGCCATTTCGCTCTTATTGCCGGTGGTCAACACGATCGCGTTCCACTTGTTGGAGAGCGCCATCAGCGTGAGTCCGCGAAGCCTGGACTGGATGTTTTCTTCGGTCACGTCCGGCGCGGCGCCATTGAACAGCGGCTGCAGTGAGGCGAGAGCGGTTGTGTAGGAGTCGTTGATGGGGGCGATCTCGAAGCGGATTCCAAGATTGCGGGCCAGCGCGCGAGCGTCTTCAACCGAGTGGTCCGAGGAAAACGGGCCTGGCATGGCGATGCCCGCGACGTTGCCGGCGCCGATGGCGTCGGCGGCGATGCAGGCCACGAGAGTCGAGTCGATGCCGCCGCTCAGTCCGAGGAGCACCTGTTTGAATCCGCACTTACGAATGTAATCGCGCGTCCCCAACACCAGAGCATCGTACACGGCGCCGGTTTCATCGGGATGACTCTCGCGGAGGTCGCCCGATGCGGTTGCGAGATCGGCGACGATGAGGGACTCTTCGAAACTGGGCGCCGCGGCGATCACGTCTCCGCTCGCGTTCATTACGAAGCTCGATCCGTCGAAGACGAGGTGATCGTTGCCGCCCACCATGTTGACATAGGCCAGCGGGAGTCCATGCCGTTTCGCGGTGCTCGAAAACACCTCACGCCGCAGCGCCCGCTTGTTCATGTGGTAGGGCGAACCGTTGATGACGATTAGCGCGTTGGCGCCCTGCGTGGCGAGATCGGCCACCGGGTCCCGGCGGTAAAGCGGCCGCTCCCAGAACTCCTGGTCGTTCCAGGCGTCCTCGCAGATCGAGAGCGCAAGCTTCGAGCCTCGGAACTCGAATAGCGCCTGGCGCTCGGCCGGCTGGAAGTTTCTCGACTCGTCGAAAACGTCGTAGGTCGGGAGCAGCATCTTGGTCTGCCGGAAGATCACCTTGCCGCCTTCAATGACCGCCGCAGAGTTTGTGGCATGCCGCGCTGAGCCCACCGGGGCTCTCCCCACGTATCCGGCGATCAGCGCCAACGGGAGATTTCGCGTCGCCGCGCAGAGGCCCTCGAGGGCCCGTTCGCATTGATCGAGGAAGGAAGGCTTCTCCACGAGATCGCGGGGCGGATAGCCGGTGAGCGCGAGTTCGGGGAAAACGGCGAGATCCGCCGCCGCGGCCGCGGCGCGGTCCGCGCAGCGCGCGATCAGCTCCGCGTTGCCGTGCAGATCGCCCACCGTATTGTTGATCTGGCAAATCGCAAGACGCATGAATGGAAGTAGTGAGAATTCTCCATTGTAGCCGCCCGCTACACTAGGGCTATGTCCGAGGCCGCCGGCGCGGAGCTCTGGCGTTCGCTCCGGGACGCGATCGCCGGCGCGGAACGCGACTACACAAAGGAACCGCTGAACCGGGCCATCGTCCTGCTCGCCGTGCCGATGGTGCTTGAGATGTGCATGGAGTCGCTGTTCGGCATTGTGGACATCTTCTGGGTGGCGAGATTGGGGGAAGCGGCGACTGCGGGAGTCGGGGTCACCGAGTCGATGATGACTGTCGTCTACGGCGTTGCCATGGGGGTGTCCATGGCCACGACCGCGATGGTGGCGCGCAGAACCGGCGAGAAGCATGAGGAAGGCGCGGCGAAGGCTGCGGCTCAATCGATCCTGCTCGGCTTGATTCTTTCCGCGGCGATCGCCCTGCCCGGCGCCTTGCTGGCTCCGCAATTGCTCGCCTGGATGGGCTCGGAGCCCGCCGTTGTCGAGGCTTCAGCAAATTACGCGCTCGTGATCTTCATGAGCGCGCCGAGCATCATGCTGCTGTTCCTGATGAACGCGATCTTCCGCGGCGCAGGAGACGCTTTGATTGCGATGCGCGTTCTTTGGGTGGCGAACCTGATCAACATCGCGCTCGATCCGCTCCTGATCTACGGCTTCGGTCCGGTGCCCGCCATGGGCGTGACCGGCGCCGCCTGGGCCACGGCCATCGGGCGCTCGTGCGGCGTCCTGATGCAGATGACCCAGTTCTTGCGGCACAAGAGCCGTATTCAAATCGTCAAACGCCATTTTGTTCCGGCCTGGACAATTCTCCGCCGGCTTTCGCGCGTCTCAGCCACAGGGACTCTGCAGTTCCTCATCGCTCAAGCCAGTTGGATCGCATTGATCCGGGTCATCGCCACATCGGGTAGCGCCGCGCTCGCCGGGTATACCATCGCGATTCGGATCATCATCTTCTCCATCCTGCCTTCATGGGGTCTCTCCAACGCGGCGGCCACGCTGGTCGGACAGAATCTTGGCGCGCGGCGCCCGGAACGGGCCGAGTCGAGCGTTTGGCGCGTCGGCCTCTACAATATGGTTTTCTTAGGAGCGCTAAGCCTTGTCTTCATCGCTGTGCCGGGTCAACTCGTCGCTCTCTTCACGGAGAACCCGGAGGTGATTCTACATGGCGCCGATTGCCTCCGATTCCTTAGTTATGTGTACGTCTTCTACGCATACGGCATGGTGCTTGTTCAGGCGTTCAATGGCGCGGGCGACACGACCACGCCGACCATCATCAACCTCTGCTGCTACTGGGCGTTTCAGATCCCGTTGGCGTGGCTGCTGGGCGTCCATTTCGAGTTGGGCGCCTATGGAGCCTACTGGGCCGTGCCCACGGCCGAGGGCCTGCTGGCTGTCGTGGGCATCTGGGTCTTCCGGCGAGGCCGCTGGAAAAAGCAGGTAATCTGAGCTCTCATGAAGAGCCTTTTGATCCTGCTCGCTATCTCGACCGGGCTATCCGCCAAGACCGCCAGGCTCGACGGTAAAGACGTCTACTACGAGATATCGGGCAAGGGCGCGAAGACGGTAGTGATGATTCACGGCTGGACCTGCGACCACACGTTCTGGAGCGCCCAGATTCAAGCATTCTCCGAGCAGTACAAGGTGATCGCGCTCGATCTCCCAGGCCATGGGCGGAGCGCGCCGGCCGGGGCTTATCCGATCACGCTGTTCGCCCGCGCGGTGGAAGCCCTGATGCGCGCGGAGAAGGTGGACAAGGCGACGCTCATGGGCCATTCCATGGGCGGCGCCGTGATTCTCACCTTCGCGCGCCTCTTCCCTGAGAAACTGGCTGCAGCCGTGCTGGTGGATTCGTTCATGCGGGACGCCGCCGCTGCGGCCGCGCCCGTCAGCTTCCATGAGCGATTTGCAGGGGAAGCCGGGAAGGAGGCGCGGCGAAAAATGGTCGAGGGCATGTTCTCAACAGCCACAACTCCGGAGTTGCGCGAGCGCATTCTGAAAGGCATGCTCGCAGCGCCTGAAAGTACGGCGGTGGGGGCCATGAAAGGCATGTTCGAGCCCGAGGTCTGGCGCGAAGGCCATTCTCAGGCGCCTGCGCTGGCGGTCGTCGCAAACCCAAAGCAGATCACGGAAGCTTCCGTTCGCGCGCGGTTTCCTAATCTCACCTATCGCGATATGCCCGGAACCGGCCATTTCCTGATGATGGAGAAGCCCGCGGAGTTCAACGCGATCGTTCTGGACTGGCTTGGGAAGCAGAAGTGAAGACAGTCAACGCACGGCCATCATCTCCTCCCAACGGTCACGCCGCCACTTCGCCGGAGGAGGCAGGTCCTTCGCTCGCGCTCTGAATACTCCCTCCAGTTCGCGCGCCACCTGCGGTAATTGCGAATAGAGATTGCGCGTTTCACCAGGGTCTTCCCGCAGGTCGTACAATTCGAAGCGCGCAGGGGCGCCATCCGGCGCCTCCTGGTAGAGTCCGGCAGGCGTCCTCGTCACAAAGCGGAGCAAGTACTTGCCGTCGGTGACAACCCACGCGCCTGGCGACTCCTCGCGCCGCTGCTGCGCGTTGCCAATGACGGTCTCGCCTGAAAACCCCCACGCGCGCGAGTGAATTCCGGCCCACATCAGATGGCTGTGCGTCTGCTTCGACTTTCCGCTTAGCAGAGGCAGCAGGCTCTTGCCATCGACATCCGGCGCCGGAAGGCCGGCGGCGTCCATCGCCGTCGGCATGATATCCATCATCGAGACGATCTCCGGCCGGTTTTGCCCGCCGCGGATCGCCTGCGGGAACCGCGCCACCATTGGGATCCGGATCCCGCCCTGCATGAAGCCGCCTTTGTGCCCGGGGTACTTTCCATTGCCCGGCGGCGGCGTCTCGATGGAAACCGGCGCGCCGTTATCGGCGCAGAACACGAACAGCGTGTTGTCCCACTCAGCGCCGAGCGACTCCCGCATCTTCGACAGCGCTTCGTCGACGGCATGGACGTGCGCGTAGAAGTTGCAGAGCGAATACGGTCCGCCGGTGAACTTCGAGAAGTGTCTCTCCGGCGCCTGCGGCTTGAGCGGCCCGTGGACCGCGTGATAGGCGACCTCGGCGAAGAACGGCTTCCCTTCGGCTCGCGCCTTGCGCATAAAGGCGATCGCCTTCCCGGTGAAGAGCTCCGTGTTGTAGCGCGGCTGTTTTCCCGTGTACTCCCAGTTCTCCCAGATGTGCTCGGAGTCGTAGAAGGGGCACTCCCAGCGGTTGTAGCCGTAGTAGTAGTCGAAGCCGCGGTTGAGCGGATGATGCTCCCGAATCACCGAGCCGAGGTAGCCCGTCGAATTCACCGGCTTTCCGGCGCGGACGGCTTCTTCACGCAGCGATTCATTCCGGCTGCCCGCGTGCCACTTGCCGATAAATCCAGTTGCATATCCGGCCTTTTGCAGCCGCTCAGCGAGAACGGAACCGGCCGGCAGTCCCACGGCTTCCACGTCGCTGTTCTGATAGAGGCCGAAGCGATTCTGCATCTGGCCCGTCAGAACGCCGCAGCGGGCGGGCGCGCAGAGGTTTGAAGGCGAAAAAGCGTTGGTGAACAGCGCGCCCTGCCGGGCGATGCCTGACAGTTCGGGCATCGCCTTTCGGGAGAACTCGAACGCCAGGTCGATTTCGTAACCCGCCTTCCGCCTGCGGAGAAAGTCCGAGTAGGCGGGATCCATGTCCTTGGCGGTCATCGCCGCCGAATAGGGCGAACAATGGCCGACGCCGAAATCGTCCATCATGACGACGAGGACGTTCGGCCGTTTGGCTGGCGGCGCGGCCGCGGCGGCCAGGGCGCCGCCGGAGAAGGTTCTGCGTGTGATCGAGGCCATTCAGGCCCGATTATTTCACCTTACTCCTCCATCTCGCCGGGCCCGCCGCGGCCTCCCGCAACGGGTCCGCGGAAGACGGCATTGAGGAACAGGACGTTGAGCCCATCCATGAAGGCGCGGAAATTCGGATCGGCGGTGAAGGCGGCCACCACGCCGCGGCCCTCGTTCTGCACCATGACGAAAGGCTTGAGCGCGAGCTGCTTGCGCGTTTCCTCCCAGGCGTAGCCGGAGGCCAGCAGATCGGCCGGGGGCGCAAAAACCACGGCGTTTACGCCGCGGTCCTGCTTCAAAGGCGCGTAGATGTTCCGGCCGTCGAACAAAACGTTCACGAGTTCGGGCAAGCCCGCCGTGATCCACTGCTCCTGATCGACCCTCGCGCGAACGATCACGCCGGCCAGCGGGTCGGGCAGCGGATTGTCCGGTTGAATCGCTTTCTGAAAATCGTCTTCCGATGTGAGCAGCTTGCCCGGCGCGGGGCCGCCGGCTGGCGCTGCGCCCGCT
>CAYWST010000085.1:0-16777 GCA_964461075.1 uncultured Solibacteraceae bacterium
CATGGGCGGCGCCTGCGGGCGGAGCGGCCCTCGCTCCGGCGAGGACGAAGACGATTTCGTCGCCGAGCATAGGCGTGATGCTGCGGAAGCGGTCGAGGAACTCTTTGACGCCGGCGGCGCCCTTGGATGTCCACCATTGGCGGAGGGCTTCCGAGTCGCGGGCGCGCTGCTCGATGAGGTCGATGGCGCGGTCGATGGTATTGCCGAGGTTGGGGATGGCGGCGTACATGATGGTTTGGGCCGGCATCTGATTGAGCAGCCGTGTTGAGGTGCGAGAGGTTGGCGAGAGGGTGGCGGCGAGTTCCTTCTCGATGGTCTTCAGCTCGGAGAGAACGGTAAAGTACTTCTCCCGGTCCTGACTCCACTGGACGGCTTCGCGGAGTTCGACGGCATCGAGCGTGGGCGTGGAGCCGGCGTGCTGGCCTGGGGCGAGGAGCTTGACGGTGCCGGGCTGTTGGACCTCGACGGCCCCGCGAACGACGCCGACGAGGGAGCCGGAGACGCCGGCGGAGACTGCGAAGACCGTACCTTTGACGCTGGCGACGGAATCGCGGGTGACGACGCGGAGGCGGCCGCGGCGCTGTTTGGCGGCTTCGACGATGATATCGCCGCGTTCGAGACTGATGGTCTGGCCAGACCAAGCGGCGAGAACGGCAAGTTGAGTCCGCTCATTCACTTCGACCTGGGAGCCATCGGCGAGCCGGAGGCGGGCGTGGGCTCCAGGACCGGTGCGGATGATCTCTTTGGCGGAGATGGCGGCTCCGGCCTTCAGCGGCTGGCCGCCAAGGGTGTAGATCTGGCCGTTGGCGCTCGCGAGGGTGGCGGTGGGGCCGCCTGGGGCGAGGGCGGCGTCGATTTGGTCGCGGCCGGCGTAGATGCCGGCGAGGGCGAGGGAGGCGGCGATGGCCCACTTGGCCCAGGGTTGAGAGATGAGGCGCGGTTTGGAGGCCGCGGCCGGCATGGCGACGACCTTGGGGGCGCGCCCTTCGAACTGGGCGAAGGCGCGGCGGCAGGCGGGACAGCGGCCGAGGTGGTCTTCCATGAGGAGCTTGCGCGCGCCGGAGAGGGACCGGTCGTGGTAGGCCGGGAACTGCTCGCGGAAGTTGGCGCAAAGCGTTTCGGCGGCCGTTGGGAGGGCCGCCGGCAGTTCGGAGGATTCAGCGGCGAGGCGCTTCCAGACGCGTTCGCGGGCGGCCGTGAACTCGGCTTCGGGGGCCTCCTCGGCGCGCATGGATTCGAGAAGCTCGTCGAATTGGATGTCGTTGAAGTTCTTGTCCGGCATGGTTCTTTCTCCCGCCTTACTTGGCAATCTCGAACTGAAGCGTATGGCGAATTCGATGCAGGCGGCTCGCCACGGTGCCGCGTTCGATGCCGAACTGCACGGCGAGCTCCTCGTAGGAGAGGCCTTCGAGGTGCTTCAAGCAGAACAACTCGGCGTCCTGCGGGGGGATCTTGGAAAGGGCCTCGCGGAGGCGCTGTTTGATGAAGGCGGTGGATTCGGGCCCGGCGCGTTCGCGTCCGAGATCGAGGGGTGTTTCCGCCTGGGAGGAACGTCTTCGGATGATATCGATGGAGGCGTTGGTCGCGGCGCGGCGGAGGTAGGCCTCGGCGGCGAATGAGGGATCAGTCTGCTGTTCCTGGCGGAGGAGGCGCATGAAAACGGTCTGTAGGACGTCCTCGGCGTCGGCGGGATTGCCGGTGACGCGGAGAGCGGTGCGGTAGACCGTCTGCGAGTGCTTCATGTAGAGAGATTGGAAATCGTTGGTCACGGCGATGTGTGTCGGCTGCGTGGTGACTGCCAAACCGATTGATCCCATTGTCATCTTCCTCACCAGCAAAGACGAGGTTCCTGAGCGAGTTCTTCCCGTGAGAGCGGAAAAGTTGAGGGGGATGGGGGCGTTGAGGAGGATTTCGGGCGACGTGGTGGAGGTCGCGGACGGGGAAGAGACGGTGGGCGGAGAGGTCAGACGAGAGTATAAGACGTTGATGCGGAGAGGTTTGCTGGATCGGACAGGTTCAATTCCGTCCCCGTGTGGTTGCGGTCACGGGGCGGGAGCCCGCAGCCCGGACCATATGCCGGTTGCCACGCAACAAAATGGGGAGGAACTGCCGCACCCGGGACGCCGAGAGGCGGGTTGGCGGCCCAACGGCGCGGAAGATGTTGCGAGTGACGGGTCTCAATACACATGAATAGGCGGGCGTGAGGATCAATTGTAGCCTCTGGAATCTGGTAGACTATTCGCTGAATCGGCGCACAGCGTGTTCACGGCACGCGAGCCTTCAAGTTGTCTACCCCCAATTCAGTCAACTTCGCGAAGAGGATCTTCAATGCATCAGGATCGGTTGAGGGAAATCATTCCGGAGGCGGTTCCTCTCTGGGATATGTCCTCAATCAGGGTAGACGGTTCGGAATTGTCGCGACTCCATGACGAGCTAACCGCCAGTCTTGGACTCTCGACCGCAAGTGGCCCTACACCCCCGCGCGGCGCCGCGTTAAGAAAGGCTGCCGACGATCCGGCGGACCTGCAGCATATGCGGCAACAACTGGCTGCGATTCAGTCTCAAACTGTTCATCTTCATCAACTTGCGGAGCAGATCGGGAAGCTTCCGGCGAACTACCCCTGGCACATCAACCTGATCATGAGGGTGATCTCGGCCCTCCTGCCGTGGTACACGCGCCCGCTGCGTGATTTCGGGAAAAGCTGCGCGGATCATGCTGAAGCGGTCGCGGGTTCGCTGGCGGCGATTGCACACCGTGTTGACTGTTTGGAAACCACGGCGAAGCGGATCCGGACTGGAGCACTTTGGCCTTGAGGTTTGCAGTTCTGACGAACTCGTTATATGAAGGCGATGCTGTCAGCACGCATTGCCGGTTGCTGCAGCAGCGCCTCCGTGATCTAGGGCACGAGTGCAGCCTGCACGCGGAATGGGTTGCGCCGGAGTTTCCCGCAGCGGTGGAGCCGCCTTCGAAACTGGAGAAGCGCGATGGCAGGGATTCGGTTTTACTGCACCAGTTTTTTAACCCGACCCCTCTGATGGACCGGGTGTGGAACTTTAAGGGGACGGCCGTGATGATGTACCACAACATCACGCCGCCTGAGTATTGCCGGGAGAATCCGGCCGCACGAATCTCATGTTCCAGGGGCCTGGCCCAGGCGAGAGCATTCTCGAGCTTATACGCCTATGCCGTGGGAATGAGTGAATTCAGCCGGCAGGATCTGGAGAAACTTGGATTCAGCCGGACCGGCGTGTTTCCACTGCTCATGGACCTTGAATCCCTGAGGCATGGCGGAATCGACCATTTTCATGCTGGAACAATCAACTATTCAGGAACGACACTACTCTGTGTCAGCAGGATTGCACCGAATAAACGGCAAGATAAGCTGGTGAATCTGCTGTTCGAGTACCGGAAGTTTAATCCGGACGCCCGCCTGAGACTGGTCGGCGACGATAAGCAGCATCCCGCGCTGGCGGAGCAGATCCGGGGGCGTTGCGCGCAACTGGGGTTGGCTTTCGGGAAAGATGTCGTTATCACGGGGAAGATATCGCCGGCCGCGCTAAGGACTGAGTACATGTGCGCGGACGCCCTGGTGTCAGCCAGCGAGCATGAAGGATACGGCGCGACGCTCATCGAGGGGATGGCGATGGGATTGCCGGTCTTCGCGGCGGCTCACGCGGCGGTTCCGGAGACATTGGGCGGAGCGGGATGCCTGTTTGAGGGGGAAGACGAACGCGCCTGGGCTGCGCAGATGCACGAGGTGATGGGCTCGGCGGAGCGCCGGGCGGCGCTGCTGTCGAGGCAGGAGGAGCGAGCCGCGCTGGAGGAGCGCGAGCAGCAGCGGGACAGGGTCGAGTCGCTGGTGAAGCGGATCGCGGAACTCGGGCCCGCCCCGGAGTTTCGACCCAGGGTTTCGGTGGTGATCAACACGCTGAACCGGGACCGGTGGCTGGAGCGGTGTCTGCTGTCCCTGCGCCGCCAGACATACGACAACTTTGAAATTGTGGTGGTGAACGTTCCGTCGACCGACGGAACGGAGGAAGTGCTCTCGCGGTTTGCGGGCCAGGTGATAGCGGGCCGTGTGGGGGCGGCTGTTCTGGGCCAGTCGAGGAACGAGGGCATCCGGCTCAGCCACGGCGAACTGGTGGCGTTCATCGACGACGACGCGGTCGCCGCGGACGATTGGATCGAGCGGCTGGTCCAGCCTTTTCGGGCTCCGAGCGTCGGGGCTGCCGGTGGATCAGTTCTCCGGATGCATGCCCGGGACGTGGAATTCAAGAACGGCATCATCGACCGGGAGGGTACGGTGAAATGGCACGAAAGCCTGCCCGGACTCCATTCGGATTGGGAAGAGGGATACCTGAACACAATGGCCGGAGGCTGCTCGATGCTCCGTCGTTCGGCCTTGATGCAGATTGGCGGATTCGACGAGAGAATCGAGTACTACCACGACGAGGCTGACATCGCAATCCGTTGCCAGGCGGCGGGTTGGCGGGTGGAACATTGCCCGGAGGCGGTGATTTATCACGAGGCGGCGCCGAGCAACGTCCGGCGGCGCCGTCACGTGATCGACTGGCATGTGGTGGTGAAGAACACCTTGTACGTCGCGCTGCGGAACTACAACGGACCGGGCAAGGCGAGGCTTGCGCTGCAGTCGGCGCGCAACATCCTGCGGCAGCGTTTCAAGGACGTTCGCTGGGCGCGCACGAGCGGGCATCTCCCGATGGGGGAGTATCTCGAGAGCCTGTTCAGGATCTCGACGGGTTTGATCACGGGGCTTGGGCGAGGCTTCTTCGGCCGGCCGGTGCTGATGGAGGTGAAGGAACCGGACAGCGAGGCCTTCCTGAGATACCGCACGACGCGTCCAAAGTTTTCCGTCTGTCTGCTCAGCCACGAGTTGCCGGCGACGTGCGCGGGAGGTATTCCGACATACACGCTGAGCCTGGCCCGGGGGCTGCGGGCATTGGGAGCCGGGGTCCACATCATCACGGCTTCCAGAGGAGTAAGGCCGGGCAAGAGGGACGGGATTTGGTACCATCTTGCGCAACGGGAGCGGCTGGAAGGGCCGCATGGGCCCGGTC
Source organism: uncultured Solibacteraceae bacterium (assembly GCA_964461075.1). GTDB lineage: Bacteria > Acidobacteriota > Terriglobia > Bryobacterales > Bryobacteraceae > JACADU01. The sequence goes on from CAYWST010000085.1 coordinate 5,080, forward strand.
CGGAAACACCTCTGCTGCAAGGGCTGGTGGAATACTCCAATGGAGTGCGGCTACAACTGCAATCGCTGATCGCCGGTTGGGACATTGACCTGTGCGAGTCTCCGAACTGGGACTTCGAGGGATTGCTGACGGCATTAGAGCACCGGCTACCGATGGTGGTGCGCGCTCACTCCCCGATGTATCAGGTCAGCGCGACGCAGAAGTGGCCGCAGAGCAAGGATTTAAGCCTCGCGATCGAAGCGGAGGGGATGCTTTTCTACCATGCCAGTTCGATCGTGGGCAGCACCAAGGCGATTCTGGAAGCGGTCAAGGGATTCTACGGTCTGGAGGGCAAGCCAGCCGCTCAAGTTCCTTTGGGGCTGGCGATTTCGGGCGGCAGCAACGGGCGGGCGCCCGGGGCGGATGTGACCGTGCTGTTTGTTGGCCGGCTTGAGCGGAGAAAGGGCATCCACATTCTGTTGAAGGCGGTGAAGACCCTGCTGGCGGAGCATCCCGAAGTGCGATTTGAAATTGTAGGCCGGGACTCGCCGGGGGAGGACGGTTTGAGCTGGGCGGAGCGTTTTAGCAAGGAGATGGGGAATCATTCGGCCGGAGAGCGAGTTGCGTTCCGGGGAGAGATTTCAGAGGAAGAACTCGACCGAAGCTACAGATCCTGCGATGTTTTTGTGGCTCCTTCGTTGTTCGAGTCCTTCGGGCTGATCTACGTCGAGGCGATGGCAAGGGGGAAACCGGTGGTGGCCTGCCGGGCGGGGGGCGCTCCGGAGGTGGTGATCGACAACGAGACTGGTCTTCTGGTGGAGCCCGGCAATCATAGAGAACTCGCCGGCGCCCTGCGGCGGCTCATTGTGGACAGGGATCTCCGCGAGCGGCTCGGGCGGGCGGGGCGGGAGCGTTACCAGCAGCGTTTTACCGCGGGCATCGCGGCCAAGAACACGCTCGACTATTACCGCGCGGTGGTTCGCGAGTGGGAGAATAGCGCAGAGGTGGTTTATCACGCTCAATCACTCGATTTCCGCCGGTCTTCCCGAAGCGAGATCGTGTGGGACGATGAGATCGAGCGAGTTGTGTTGCGTCAGGGGAGGGGTAACGCAGACACCTTTGTCTACGGGCCATACTTAGGCCTGCAGCCGGGCCGGTACCGGGCCGAGTTCGCCATCTGGCTGACGGAAGCTCCCGAGGCGGCGGCTGTCATTGGGCGTGTGGACGTTTTCAATGGGGAAGGGCCAGGGATCGCCGGAGAACGTGATCTGAGGGGGGGAGATTTCCGGGCGGCCCGGGGGCGAATCTTCGACGTGCTCTTCGATGTAAAGAAAGGCCAGGAATGCTCGTGGGAATTTCGAGTTTATTCCAACGGCCACGTTCCAGTTTGCGTCAATTGGATTCGCGTGTCGAAGTGGCCGCCGGGCGAGGCCGAAAGCGCCGCAGCATTCCTCAGGAAGCGGGCGGCTATGCTCGACGGCGATTCAACGGCAGGGATCGATTCGTATGTTAAAAGCTCTTAGACAGATCCTCGACTACAGGGAATTGCTTCAACTTCTGATCAGGCAAAACCTGGTTCTCAGATACCATGGCTCGGTGCTGGGGTTCGCCTGGACGCTGCTTTTCCCGCTGGCGACAGTGGGTGTGCTCAGCTTCGTGTTCGCGGCGGTGAACAACCTGCCGCTGGCTGAATACGGCGTCTACTTTTTCAGCGGGTATGCTTTCTGGATGGTATTCAACAACGCCTGTCTGTATGCCGCGGAGTCCATCGTGGGCAATCCGCACTTTGTAACCGGCGTGCGGGTGCCTAAGATTCTTCTTCCGCTGGTGACGGTGGCCGTGAACCTGCTCGATCTGGTCATTACGCTGTTCATTCTTGTTCTTCTGATGATGGCCTGGGGGAGACCGCTTCCGGCGACGCTTGCGTTCCTGCCTGTCTCGCTGCTGATCGCGTCGACGCTGATCACGGCGTGTTCAATCCTGTGCGCGGTGGCGAACGTGTACTTCAGGGATTTCCGGTACCTGCTCAACACCGGGATGTTTCTGTGGTTTTTTCTATCCCCAATTCTGTGGAAAGTTGAGAAAGTGAACGCATCCACGCAGGCGATCGCTCAGTGGAATCCCATCGTCCCGTTCCTTCTGCTTTTCCAGGAACCGATCTGGAAGGGCGCGCTCCCGAGCGCCGGGGTGGTGCTGGCGACCGCCGCAGGTTCATTCTGCCTTCTGTTTCTCGCCACCGGGGTGTTCATGAAAGCCGAGAAGCGGTTTTACTACTACCTGTGAGGGGTGATTGTGGCAATCGAGAAGACACGCAAGAAGCAGCAGGAAACGGTCGAGGTAGAACTGAACAATGTCGGGCTGCTTTACCGGCTTGTGGCCGAACATCAGCGAACGATCAAGGGCCGGCTGCTCGGAATGAGGCGCGATCCGGCGGTTTCCGACTTCTGGGCGCTGCGAGAGGTGACGCTCCGGTTCAAGAAGGGAGAGGTGGTTGGAGTGGCGGGCTCGAACGGCGCGGGGAAGAGCACGCTGCTGAAACTGATCGCGGGCTCGATCGAACCCACCGAGGGCAGCGTGCGGACGATAGGAGAACTGTCGCCTCTGCTCGAACTCGGCAGTCTGATGAACGGTTATCTGACGGGGCGGGAGAACGCCAGGCTTTTTGGGGCGGCGAACCGGATCCCGCTCAAGGAGTTTGAGGAGGGAATCGAGCGAATCAAGGACTTCGCCGAATTGGGCCCGTTTTTCGAGGTCCCGGTGAAGACTTACAGTTCGGGGATGCTGGCGAGGCTGGCGTTTGCAATTGCCACGGAGGTCCGTCCCGACATCCTTTTGCTTGACGAGGTGCTGTCGGTTGGCGATGAGAACTTTCAGAGAAAGTCCTATTTCCGCATGATGAAACTGATCGAGAAGGGAAGCCTGGTGATCATCGTGAGTCACAACGCTGCACAATTGGAAAATCTGTGCAGCAGAGTGGTTGGACTCAAGGGCGGGCGGGTTGTATCCGACGGTCCGCCGGGACGTTCGCTGGCGGAGTTGCGGAAGGCGGGTTGAGCGGTGTGGGCGCAATCCGATGGATCCAGGCCTTGAATGGAAACTGCTGGACCTGACTGCGGCGCTGACGAGAAGCCGGTCGCGGGAAGATGGGGAGAAGGGGCGAATTCTGCTTGGATGGTTCGCGCCGCCCGGGGAGTCTCATTTCAGGGGTGGGTGTGCGCACGCTTTTTATGAAGCGGCGTTGAGGCTCGAATCGGAACAGGGCCCCGGAGCGGAGGTGTTTGCGCTCTACGAGAAAGCGTTGCAGTATGGCGAGTCCTCAGACCGCTCCATCGTGGCGGGATCGCATCACCGTCTGGGAATCTGCCACGAACACGCCGGCCGGTACCGGGAGGCCATGGAGGAATACTCGCTTGTCCTCAGGGATGCGGAGGTGTGGCCTGCGGACACGGCCGACGCCCGCTGGCGCCTGGCGGGCCTGCTGCTGCACGCTGAGCGGCCAGAGGAGGCCCTAGCCCACCTGCGGGCGCTGGACGGCGCAGCGCAGGAGGGCGATGAGCTTGCCCTGGAACGGGGGATCGCGATTGCGCGGTGCTGTCTTGAAACCAGACGGTTCGATGAGGGTCTCCGTAAGCTGGATGAATGCCTGAGCCGGGCTCCGCGGGACAAGATGACGGAACTGATGCTCCTGAAGTCAGAATTGGCGGAGAAGGCAGGGCGAATGAGCGAGGCGCGTGCTTGCCTGGAGAAGGCCTTGGCCGAGGCTCACGATTCGCCAGTGCTGCGGATGGCCATCCACGCCCGGCTGATGGCTATTTCTCCGAAGAGAAGCCGATAGCTGCGTGTAGCAGACGCCGAAAGACCCGGCCGCTCATGGGGGACGGTGGCCCCAGGACCATGGCGCAGGACCATGGCGAGGGGGCGACGGCGGGTTTAGTACCATTTTCCCGTAGATTTTCTATTGACTATGCTCCATGAGTACCGGTACACTGCCGATAGTAGAGTGCGTGAAGTACTAGTTCCGATGGTACAGGGCGTCCAAGACGTTCTGGGCGGCACGAGGATCTGTGGAGGGTCTTTGTGTTCTGATTGCGAAAGTGTCGAGCTGGTATGGAGAGCACAAGTCAAATCAGGAGGAGTTAGAGAGAACAATGAAAACAGCCAAACTGCTGATGATGCTTGCTGTGGTGACGGTTGGGCTCATGCTTCCAAGTCATGCAGCGGTCCTAAGCGGGGTGGGCGTATCGGCCACTCTAGCAGGCGAGCCCGGAGAATTTACCGGGGTATATTGGAACACCGTTTACAACGAGAATTACGCTGACATTCTTGTCAACGGTAATCAGTTCGCCCCCCCTGTGGCACTGGCCCCGGGAAACAACGTCTTTTCATTGGAGTTTCAGCCTGGCTACGTCGGTGACGGCTACTATGCCGTGAACGTGTTCTTTGATGGGGATATCAATGTGCCGAAGATCTCGGCCGTTTTGACCTTGCCTTCGACGCTCACCCCGAATGGCAATTTGGATACGTATATCCTGCTCGGTGATAATGGCGGTGTGCACGTTGCGGGCGCGAATACGCTCTCTTTCACCGTCGGTACCGAGACGGTCACGCTGACCGCCTTCAGCATCAATGAGGCGTCGGGGCCGTCGATGACGGGTTCGATGACGTTGCGGGTCGAGGATAGCTCGTCGGCGGTTCCTGAGCCGCAGAGCGCATTGTTGTTCCTGAGCGGCGCGGCCTTGTTGATCACGGTCGGCCGGAAAAGGGCTCTGCGTTCGTAAGGTGACCGAAGCCTGATAGTGTGCAGCGGCGAGCGGCGCTGCAGTTTTGGACAGTATCGCCTCCGGCATATCGGACGGGACATCGGTGATGTTCGTCCGAGCCGGGGGCTTTCTGTTCTTACAGCGTTGAATGGAAGAGGTTGCGCTGAGCAGGAGCGATCCCGGTCGCAGATATTATCTATAAGCTCCGCGATCAGGCTCTCAATCGGAGACGGGGAATGGTTTGCGGGCCCAGACGAAGATCTCGTTACGATACTGAGGGAACCGCGCAAGTAGATCGGCGCGCCATGCGGGAATGTTGAGAGTCGGAGAGAGGAAGTACTCCTCAGGGACGGAGTTGTAGATCACCTCATAGGATTTCATCCCTTCAACCAAGAGACCTGCCGAAGAGAGCATTGTGCTCAAGTCATGGCTTGAATAGAAACGGACGTGCCCGCGCCAGGAATGAAAGTTCATAGCGGCGGTCCCTTCAATTGGCTCGTGAAGCACACGGCAGCCGCCGATGAATTCAAGGAGGCCGCTGAGCAAGAAAGCGTTATCGGTAGTCACCAGGATCCTGCCTCCGGGCTTGAGAACGCGGCAGGACTCCTTCAGGATGAAGAACGGGTGGTAGAGGTGTTCGACAACGTGGGCGAACAGCACGCAATCGACGGACGAATCCGGCAAGGGGAGGTAGTCGACTTGCCCTGCGGGGGCGTCGCCGTGAACGACGTAAGGGTCCAGATTCACTGGGATGGTTCGGACTTGGGCGGCCCGCAGGGCCTGGGAGAGATCGTCCGATAAATCCTGATTGATCGTGGAGATGATATTGCACTGATGCTTCAAGTAATCGCGGAGCGCGAAGTCTATCGCGAATGGAAAAGCTCCGAGGTTTAGCAGTGTAGAGGCGGGTCCCAATGGCAGAAGCTCTGAGAGTTTTTTCAAAGTCAGCCAGATTCGGTGCGCCTGAGCGTGGAGAAATGTGGTGTCCGGCCGGTAGAGGTCAGCCCGCTCGGGGAGCGCATCATATGAGGCGCGGCGTAGGCTCCGGGCATAGCCCAGGAAATCATCATTCGGCAGGCGAAGCCATGCGAGGGCGCCGGAGCGGATATCCACTGGGTTCGCATCTTCGAATAAGCTGGACACTGACGTCTCGCGGAGGAACTCCAGCAGCGTGGGCATTGTAGCTATGCTACCATGCCGGGGTGGATGGAAGTTTGTTGAAAACGAGTGCGTTCACGTCATTTAGGGCATTACCGCTTCAAACAGAGGGTTCATGGGCCAAAGTAGAGGATTGCCTGATTGGAAGCGATCCCGGCTTTCTAAGCATGCGCATTGGAAACTCGCGGCGGGTGGATCTGATCGTTGAGGGGCACGCTTACTCCGGAGAGTGGATCTTGAGCCTCAACGGGCAGCAGAAGTGGCTGGATCTTTATTCGGAGGCGCCGGCATGGCGCGCGATTCCGGTTTGGCGGTCCGAGACGCCGGCGGATCTCAACGTGGAGATCAGGAGCTGCGGAAGGCCTTCCGAGGCTCTCGGATCGGAGATGGTCTTTCTTGGAATCGAGTCGATTTCAGATCAAAAATGCGACATAGACTGGTTCAATTTTGACCTAAGCTATCCTCGAGCGCGAGTAATGGCTAATCCATTTCTCACGCTTGACGAGCGGCTGCATCTGGCGACAACGAGAACGTGGGAGAGCGGCCTGGATCTTCTGGAGACTCGATTGCGAGGCGAAGGGGCCGACTCCTGGTTCCAAATCGGACCTTACAAGATCTTCTTCATTCCTCGTTGGCCGGGGATGAGGCCGGAAAAGGTGAGGCGCTCGGCGGCCACGACGATTCTCGAGTCGTTCGTGTGGCCGATACTGTTCTGCGATGAGGTGACCCCTCGGCCTGGGGACGTGGTGCTGGACGTCGGAGCGAATATAGGAACTACCGCAGTCGTGCTGTCCGGGCTGGTGGGGGAGAGCGGCCATGTCTACGCAATCGAGCCTGGATTCGGCGAGGTACTGGGCAAGACAATCTCTGCGAATGGACTGAGCAATACGACGGTCATCGAAGCGGCGGCGGGCTCGTCTCGCGGGACGAGCACAATGCACTTGTCGGAATACGCAGCCGAGTCGAGTCTGATCGAGGGTCACTGCGGCGAGGAGACCGTGACGGTCGAAGTCGCGGTGGACACAATCGACAACATAGTGAAGTCCCGGGGCCTGGAACGTGTGGATTTGATCAAAGTCGACATCGAAGGATTCGAGGAGGAGGCATTGGAGGGTTCCAGGGAGGTGATCGATGCCTTCCGGCCGAAGTGGACGATATCGTCCTACCACAAGGATCCTCAGGGCCGATTGCAGCATGACCGTCTCGTTGGCTGGCTTCGAGCCGCGGGCTATGAGGTCAGAGAGATTGAAAAGAAGCACATCTTCGCATGGTAAGGAAAGAAGGGTGAGGCTGGTCCATGAGGGCCGCCCCTGAGTAGGCGGCGGGCGGGGCGCAACCGTTTCTCGGGCAGGAGCGATAGCTGGAAGGAAGAGCATGGCGCGCGTGCTTGCATTCATGTGGCCCGGACAGGAGAACTGGTCCGTGTACCGGCCGATCCAGCGTTTGCTTGATCGTTTGGGCGTTGAAGCGGCCATTGGCACTTTTGGGCAGCACTACGCTGCCGAGGCCGAGGACGCGAAGATTCCGCGGTTTGCGCTCTTCGATCGCGAGGAGAATGAGATTCCCAGGACCTCATCGACGCAGTACGCGCGGGCCGGCGGGCCGGAACTGGATTTCGCGGCGAGCGCGGCTTATTACCATCTGGTGGGCGGCTTCAGCGACGATCCCGGATGGCTCTTCGATGATGGACCATACTATCAGCGTCTGCGAACGGTCGCGCTGCGGACGAAGCACATAGTCGGGATGTACCGCCCGGACGTCGCGATCATCGGGCATGGCGCCAACCCGCTCCCTGCCGTGGTGGCCCGTGTTTGTCGAGAATTAAAGCTGCCGGTTTCCTATTTCGAGAGTTCGTTTTTTCCGGGTCGCATTTTACTTGATTCCGAAGGAATGCACTTTTTCCCGGGTTTGAATAGAATCGACAAGCACTGGCGCGCGGGGGGCGATCGCTTTGCGGGGCCCGATTCGGGCCGGCTCGCCGAATTTGTAGGCCGGTGGAAGGATGCCCGGCTATCGAAATACGCGCAGCCGGAGGATGCGGAGGAAACGTCGAAGGCGGAGGAGTTTGCAGAGAAGGCGCGGCGCGAGAATCGTCCCGTTTTCTTCCTTCCGGAACAGATCCCCTGGGATGCGAGCGTTCTACTGGGACTTGACCGATTTCCCGGATGGGAGGATTTTCTTCGTCATATCGGCAAGAGCCTGCCCGAAGGCGCCCGGGTGCTGGTGAAGAGGCACCCCAAGCGCCGTGACGCATCTGATTATGGTGAGATTTTCGGCGACAGGGCGTTGACCGTCAGCCGAATGAACATCCACCGGGCGATTGAAACCTCAGACGGCGTGATCACGTTCTCCTCCAATGTGGGATTCGAAGCCTTGTTGCTGGGAAAGCCCGTCTATTGCGGGGGATCGCCGCACTACGCACGCAAGGGTTTTACGATCGATCTGGACGGCACGGCCGCGGACGCCGGGCGGCTCGCGTCGCTGGAAGGGGGGATTGAATGGGCTTCGTTCCGCCGTTACGCTGAGCACGTCATCTTCGAGTACCTCATCGGCGACGACTCGCCTCAAGAACTGGCGGGGAGGCTGGCCGAATCGAAGGCCGGGATCGCATGGGAGGAAGTCTATCCGCAGGCGTGCCGGGCTTACCTGAGCCGAGTGAGGGCCTTCAGCTCCGAGAGGCGGAAAAACAGGATTCTCGCGCCGGCGCCGGAGATGCGAAGGCGCGAACTGTTGGAAGCGCTGGCGCCGTGGAGGACGGGAGCGGCACAGTGTTTGGATCTGAGTGTTTGGGGCGCGCTGCCGGAAGGGTCGGCGGAATTCGATGAGGTGGTACTGCCGGGGGCGCTGGGCATGGCAGGCGATCCGTGGCTGCTGCTTCGGCAAGCCTGGGGCTTGCTGAGGTCCGGCGGGAGACTGCTGGTAGCCGAGCGTCATCCGGATCTGAACTTCCTCCATGGTGAGGACGTCAGCCTGCTGGACCCGAGCCTGGTCGCGGAGCAACTCCGGCAACTGCCATGTTCGGAAGACGTCGAGGTGGCAGGGCTTGGGCCGGGAGGGCGGCCCGATGGGGAGCTGTGGCGGCCGATTTACATGGCCCGGACGACAAAAGGCGCGGCCTGACGCCGGCCACGTTCTGGCGTCGCCGGTTCGGCTGGGGGGCAGCGCGGGGAGTCTACCGGCGCTTCCGGTCTTGCAGGCCGGCTTTGGCGGCGACGGCCGGGCGGGATGGGGCCAAGGGCTGCCCGGCGCCGCCGGAACCGGGCTCCGGGAGAGGATTCCGCGGATTCAACATGAACTGCGTGTACTTTTCCATGACAGCGGGAGCGGGGCCATCGGCGACCATTCTGCCGGCGTGGAGCCAGATGGCTCTATCGCAGAAGGCGGCGACGCTGGTGGTGTCATGAGAGACGAACAGGAGGCTCTTGCCGGCGGCGCGAAGATCGCGGATTTTGGCGAGACACTTCTGGTTGAAAGCGGAGTCGCCGACGCCAAGCACCTCGTCGATGACGTAGAGGGAAGCCTGGCAGTGGGCGGCGACGGAGAAAGCGAGGCGCATGACCATGCCGGCGGAATAGACGCGGACGGGCTCATCGATGGCGTCCCCGAGTTCAGAAAACTCGACGATTTCCTCGTAAGCGGCCTTCACTTGGCGTTCGTTCATTCCCAGCAGGGCGGCGTTCATGGAGATGTTCTCCCTGCCGGTGAGGTCGTGGTGAAATCCGGAACCGAGCTCGAGAAGGGGGGCGAAAGCGCCATGGATCTCGATGGTTCCCTCGTCTGGGACCGCGAGGCCGCAGATAAGACTCAATAGCGTGCTCTTGCCGGCGCCGTTTGCGCCGACGAAAGCGACGCTTTCCCGCTCTTCCACAGTGAACGTGATGTCCCGAAGCGCGCAAAAAGGCTCGGGCCTCCCTTTTTGCCGGAACGCGTTTTGGAGATGTTCCCGCACGGTCATACGCTGCTTGCGCGCGTGAAAGAACTTGGAGACATGACTCACTTTGACGAGGCTCATGACATGTTCTCTAGAGGTACTCGTAGAATCTGCGCTCGACCGACCTGAACACCGCGTAGCCGCAGGCCAGCGTGGCTATGGAGACGAGGGCGAGTTTGGTGAGGAGAACGGCGGTGGGAGCGTGGCCGGCAATGACCACCTGATGTGTGGCGAGGATGAGGGCGGCGAGCGGGTTGTACTGATAGAGGTTGTGGAACCTGCCGGGGACCATGTCGAAGCTGTAAATGACCGGAATGAGCCAGAAGAGAACGACGATGGCGGACTCGACGATGTAGCGGACATCGCGGACGATCACAAACAGGGCGGAGGAGGCGAGCCCAAGGCCGATGATGAAGAGCAGTTCGAGCCCCCAGACAATCGGAAGCCAGAGCCAGTAAACGTTGATCGACAACCCCGAGGCGTAGACGAAGGCGATGAGGAGGGCGAGTTGAATGCCGAGGTGGGTGACGTTGGACAGGACCGCGGCGACAGGGATGATCTCGCGGCGGATGGGGATGCGTTTGACAAAGCCGGCATTGTCGAGCAGGGAGGTGGTGGAACTAAGCCAGGCGTAGCTAAAAAAGTTGTAAGGGATGAGGGCGCTCAGCATGTGGACGGGAAAATAGGGGATCTGGCTGCGAAAGATCTCGGTGAAGACGTATGTGTAGATCGACATCATGATCAGCGGGTTGACGAGGGACCAAAAAACCCCGAGGGTCATGTTGCGGTATCGGATGCGGAAGTCTTTTAAGATTAATTGCCGCAGAAGGAATCCATAGTCCCCGTTCCACATGGATGATTGCTTTCACAGAAGAGGATTGCAGCGAGGCCGCAGCGGCGCTCTCAAGATTTCAGTATAGATTGGTTCGATTCCGCTCAACAGCCATTGGACTTGGGCTGGGCGCCGAAGGAGAAGTAGTTGGAGACGTTCTCCTTGAGCAGGGTAGGGAAGCTTTTGTCGAGGTTGGAGCGGATGGCGACGTAGCACTCGTCGCAGCGGTTGTTGCGGGTGAATTCCCTGACCATGCGGGACTGCTGGTCGAGTTCGTAGCGGTGGAACTGCATGGAGCAGGGCTGGAGCTTGCCGTCGGCGGTGACGACGAGGAAGCGGAGGCCGGCTTTGCAGCCTTTAGCTCCGCCGGTTTCGAAGTATTCTCGGGTGGCGCGGAGGGTTGTGGGGGCGGAGACGATCCAGTTGTTGGAGGTCCGGCGATGCTCGACGCGGTCGAGTTCGGCGCGGAGTTTTTCCAGTTGTTCGGGGGCGCCGGGGAAGAGTTCGCGGCAGCCGGTGCGGCGGGCGGAGTAGGCGGAGTAGCAGATGTTGACGCCCCAGGCGTGGGCCTGGTCGGCGAGGAGATTGATTTCGGTGAGATTGGCGGCGGTGATGCAGCAGTTGAGGACGATGTCGTCGTGGCCGTATTTGGCGCAGGCGGGGATGACATCGGCGAGGTGCTGATAGAGGCCAGGGTAGCCGCGGAACTCGTCATGGCGGGAGTCGGCGAAATCGAGGGAGACCGAGAACTGATCGACGCCGGCTTCGCGCAATTCGAGGTAGCGGGCGGGGGTCATCAGGGTCCAGGAGGAGACGAGGATGATGTAGGGGAGGCCGTTGGACTGTTTGATGTTGCGGACGACGTCGGCGAGGTCGCCGCGCAAGAGGGGTTCGCCGCCGGAGACCTGGACGACGACAGGTTTAAGGGTCTCCATGTAGCGGCGGTAGTCGGCGGGGCGAAGGTTGCGGTGCTCTTCCCTGGGGCCGCCGTGGTCGCAGTGGCGGCACCAGCAGGTGCAGGAATCGGTCACCTCGAAC